>DAIRGV010000082.1:4112-5755 GCA_036794405.1 Candidatus Dormiibacterota bacterium | reverse complement strand
GTCCTGACCAACGTGGTCGAGGGGATCTACAAGGCTGCCGACAAGGACATCCCCGAGGGCGAGCTGGTGCTGGCTCCGACCGGGCTCGGTGTCGAGACCGCATTGGCCGGGCTCCGCAGGCTCCGCAAGGGCGCCGCCGACATCGCCTCCCGCGTCCCCGGCCAGCAGCCTCCGGGCCGCGTCTACACCCCGCCCGCCGAAGGCGATGAGGATGAGGCGGCGACCTTCGCCGATGTTGGCGGGCAGGCCGAGGCGGTGAGCCAGCTGGAGGCGGTCTGCCAGGCCATCAAGGAGCCCGACAGCTATCGGCGCTGGGGTGTGCGGCCGCCTCGTGGCGTGCTTCTCTTCGGTCCGCCAGGCACCGGCAAGACGCTCCTGGCGAGGGCCCTGGCCAGGGAGTCAGGCGCCCGCTTCATCCACGTACGCGCGACCGATGTCGTTTCCAAGTGGTACGGAGAGGCGGAGAAGAAGCTCCAGGAGGCCTTTGACTGGGCCCACCGCGAGCGGCCGGCGGTCCTCTTCTTCGACGAGATCGACGCCCTCGGCCGCTCCCGCGACTTCGCCCACGAGGCGACCCACCGGCTGGTCAGCACCTTCCTCGAGAACATGGACGGGCTCGAGGGGGTCGAGGGCGTCGTCGTCCTCGCCGCCACCAACCGTCCCGAAGCGGTCGACGAAGCCCTGACCCGGCCCGGCCGGTTCGACCGGCTGGTCGAGGTCGGGCTGCCCGATGCGGGCGGGCGCAGGGCGATCTTCGCCGTTCACCTCGCAAAGGCCGAGAAGCGTGCCGGGAGACCGGTCTTCGAGGGCCTCGACGAGGGCGGATGGGAGCGCCTGCTGCTGGCGACGGAGGGGCTGAGCGGCGCCGACATCGCCGAGGCCGTCCGGCGGGCGCTGGAGGTGAAGGTTCGGGCCGGCGCCACCGGCGGCTCGATCAGCCAGGACGAGCTGCTCGCCCAGGCGATGTCGGTCGCGCGTCCCTGGTAGGCGAGGCAGCGATCAGCCGCCGATAGGACTCCGCCGCGGGCGTCGGATGGCGCCCCAGCTCCGGGTCGGTGTCGAGGTCGATGTGGTAGAGCCCGAAGTCGGTGTGCTCGTTGAAGGGGAGGCCCCATTCGCGGTTGGAGGTGATGCTCCAGCAGAGGTAGGCGGCGATCTCACAGCCTGCCGCGGCGGCCTTCTCGACCTCCTGGACGTGACGGTCCAGGTAGTCGGCGCGTTTGATCCCGTCCGCCACGGTGACGCAGCCGTTCTCGACCACCACGATCGGCAGGTCGGGAAACATCTTGCCGTAGCGGCGGAGCATCGTGCCCAGGCCCGCCGGCCAGACCGGGGCGCGCTCGAAGCGTCCCATGCCCGCGTCGAACAGGCGCTGGAAGCCCTCGATCTGAAAGCTCCGGACGCCCCAGTAGTAGTCGAAGCCGACGAAGTCCATCTGTCCCCTGCAGTCGGCGGGGCAGAGGAAATGGGCGAGCTTGCCGGACATGCCCAGGTTCCACCAGTCGGCGGCGAGCACCGTGGGGAGAAAGGTCAGCACCCGCGGCAGCGGGCCCAGCAAACGTTCGAGCGCCCGCTTCGCGCGCGTGCGGCGCGCGATCCGTTTGCCGTGGCCGATCATCTGCTCGAAGGTGGAGATCCGCGTG
>DAIRGV010000082.1:0-4102 GCA_036794405.1 Candidatus Dormiibacterota bacterium | reverse complement strand
AAGCCGCTGGAGCCAGCCCGGCAGGCCGAGGAGAAGAGGGTTGGCGCCCACCAGGGCGTGAGGATGATGGTGCTTGATGACCCGGCGCGCATCCCGGTGGGCGCGGAAGAGGTTCCGGATGAGCCGCGCGCAGCTGTCCATCTGGAGATGGCTGGTCGCACCCGGCGGCAGGCCGGGTGGCATCCGATGGCGGGGCTGCCACCACGGCTTCAGGTAGCCGAAGACCATCTCGCTCGGCTCGTTGAGCGTGATCCACCAGTGAACCTGGTTGCCCATCCTGGCCGCGACGCGCTCGGTGTAGCTCTCGAAGCGGTTCGGGAAGTCCTCGTCGAGCGGGTCCACGTGGAGGGGCCACACGTAGTGGAGGAGGGTGACCATCGGCTCCATGCCGGCTTCCCGGATCGATTCCACCACGGCCCGATAGTGGTCGAGCGCAGCTTCGCTGAAGACGCCGGGCTCGGGCTCGACCCGCGCCCAGCTGACACTGAACCGGAACATGGTGCAGCCGAGGCCGGCCGCGAGCCGGACGTCCTCCTCGTAGCGATTCCAGAAGTCGGTCGCCCGCCCGCGCGGAGTCTGCCCCGGATTGCGCTCCCACTCGTCGCGGATGTCGGGATAGCGAGGGTCGAACGCCTCGCACTGGTGGTCCGCCGTCGCCACGCCGAAGTGCACGGCGTCATCATCCGGTAGGAAAGCCGCCCTGTGCCATCCCTCGAGCCGCCTTTTCGACCAACCCGCGCCGAGCTGGAAGCCGCTCGTGCCCTTACGGTGCCTGACGTGGTGGGGCCCGGCCTCCGGGTGCTTTTCTGCGGGATAAACCCGGGGCTTTACACCGCAGCCATCGGCCACCACTTCGGCCGGCCTGGCAACCGCTTCTGGCCCGCCCTCCACCGTTCCGGCTTCACGCCTCGCCAGCTCGCGCCCTGGGAGGAGGGTGAGCTCCTGGCACTCGGCCTTGGCATCACCAACCTGGTGGGTCGGACCACCGCCGTGGCGTCCGAGCTCTCACCGGCCGAGCTCCGCGAAGGCGGGTCCCTGTTGGTCGCCAGGCTGGAGGAGTACCGGCCCGGCTGGTTGGCGATGCTCGGCCTCGGCTCCTACCGCGCCGCCTTCGGCCGGCCCGCTGCTGCGCTGGGGCACCAGCCGGGGAGGCTGGGCCCGTCCCGTGTCTGGCTCCTCCCCAACCCCAGCGGGCTCAACGCCCACTACCAGCTGGATGCTCTCGCGACTGAGTTCGGGCGGCTGCGAGACGCGATTTAGGAACAGTCGATCGGAATCGAGGATTCCTACTTATGCTGTGTCCGTGCCGACCGCAACCACCCTCAGTGACACCGAGTCCCGCGCCTGGGTTGGGCTGCTCCACGCGTACGCCAGCCTCGTCAAGCAGCTCGACACCGAGCTGATCGCGGCCCACGGGCTTTCCCTCTCGGCCTACGAGGTGCTGTGGCGAGTCGCGGCCACCGACAACGGACGGCTGCGGATGACGGACCTGGCCGAGCTGGTCCTGCTCAGCCCGAGCGGGCTGTCCCGGCTGGTCGACCGGCTCGAATCGGACGGGATGATCGAGCGGGTCGCCTGCCCGACCGACGGCCGGGCCATCAACGCGACGATCACCGAGCTCGGCCGGGAAAGGCTCGTCGAGGCCCAGGGGACCCATTTCGAGGGCATCCGGCGGCGGTTCCTGAGCAACTTCAGCGAATCCGAGGTCGGCCAGCTGGCGGATTTCTGGTTGAGGCTCGCGCCACACTGCGACTGACCGGCGCGATCGCCGCCGTCCTCGTCCTGCTCTCCGCCGCCTCCTGCGGCAACCCGACCGCTCAAACGCCCAAGGCGTCGCCGTCGCCACCCGTCTCGCCGGTCGCCACACCCGCGCCGGCCAGCGCCGACGCGCCCTGGCCGACCTACCTCGGCAGCGTGGCCCGCTTCGGGGTCGGCTCCTCCACTCCGGCGCTGGACTCGATCACACCGGCCTGGTCGGCCTCGCTCGATGCCGCCCAGTACGCCCAGCCGGTGCTTGCCCTCGGTCACGTCTTCGCGGCGACCGAGAACGACAGCCTCTACTCCTTCGACGCGACGACGGGCGCCCTCGCCTGGCGCCAGCACCTCGGCGATCCGATCCGGGGCGGATCGCTGCCCTGCGGCAACATCGACCCCTCCGGCATCACCAGCACGCCGGTCGTCGATCCCGCCACGGCGACGATCTACGCGGCCGGCTTCGTCCAACCGGGCCGCCACGTGCTCTGGGCGCTCGACACCGCAACCGGGGCGATCCGCTGGCAGCGCACGATCGACCCGCCGGCGCTGGGCCCGCGGGTCCATCAGCAGCGCTCGGCGCTGACTCTCTCGAAGGGCCGCGTCTACGTTCCCTACGGCGGCCTCTGGGGGGACTGCGGGGACTACCGCGGCTGGGTCGTAGCGTCCGCTGCGGATGGCAGTGGCGATCTCCTCAGCTACCGGGTGAAATCGAGCCGGGAAGGCGGTATCTGGGCGCCCGGCGGCGCCGCGGTCGACCCTGCGGGAAACCTGTTCGTCTCCGTCGGAAACGCGGAGGGCCCGGGCTTCAACTACGGCAACGCGGTGATCCGCCTCACCCCCGACCTGGCCGAGGCGGATTACTGGGCGCCTGCGAACTGGGCTTCTCTCAACGCCTCCGACACCGACGTCGGCTCGATCACTCCGGCTTTGCTCCAGAACAACCTCGTCTTTCAGGCGGGGAAGGCAGGGATTGGCTACCTCATCCGCGCCAACCCGATGGGAGGGGTGGGCGGCGAGGTATTCAGCTCGCGGGTCTGCAACGGGCTCGACTATGGCGCAGTGGCGTATGCGCCGCCCTTCCTTTACGTTCCCTGCCGCGACGTCGGGGTGACCGCCCTCAAGCTCGGCAGCAGCCGCTTCGACATCGCCTGGAAGGTCGCCGCTGGAGGCAACACGCCGGTGGTCGCCGGCGGCTGGCTGTGGACGATCGGCGGCACGACCCTCGTGCAAGTGGCGCTCGACAGCGGTGCGGTCAAGTCCCGCACCACGCTGCCGGGGGCGGCTGCCTTCGCGACGGTGTCAGCCGGCTACGGCCGGCTCTACTTCCCCGCAGGTTCCGCGCTGATCGCGCTCGGTCCCGCCGGGTAGGGGCCTTCAGGCGATCGCGTACTGAACCTGGACCCGGATAACCACGTCCAGGTCGCCCACCGGGACGACGGTGTCGACCCGACCGGAGACGGCCTGCGCCGCTCCGTAGATCGTCGGCCCGACGGAGCTGCCAGGTTGGTCGGTGACGCTGAGCAGCGCGCCGACCCTCACGCCTCCGGCCTTGGCCATCGCCTCGGCCTTGGCACGAGCGTCGCCGATCGACTGGGTGCGTGCCTCAGCCTCGGCCGGCTTGCGGTCGTCGAGGGCGAACTGGATCGAGGCGTTGGTGGCGCCCACGTCACCGGCGAGGGTGTCGAGAGCCTTGCCGACCTTGCTGACGTCCCGAAGCGTGAAGCTGATCTGCTCGGAAGCCGTGTAGCCGGAGATCTTCGGATAGCTGTTCGGCTGGTAGCTCGGATTCAGGTTGTAGCCGTAAGTCTTGACGTCCCGGTCCGCGATGCCGAGCTCCTTGGCCCCCTTGAGGACATTGGCCACCCGTTGGGCGACCTGGGCCTGGGCGTCTGCCGCGCTGGTCGAGTCCGCGGTCATACTGAGGTTCAACAGAGCTAGGTCGGGTTTCACCTTGATCGTCGCTTCGCCTGAGGTCGCGGTGGCCGTGGTGCTGATCGACGGCGCGGTGTTGGGCGCCGCCGACTGCACGACTGCGGCAGCCCTGGTGCGTTCGACACGATCGGTATCACCGTGTGGAACAAGTCGGGCGGATGTGGTTCTCGAGCGACTGGAACGGGACAAAGACTGTGGAGCAGACGCTGTCTGGCGGCGACCTTTCGGTCCATTAGCACTCACGAGAGCAGGTTCGATTCCTGCCGGGCCCCGGGCGCACTTCTTGGTCGTCGCGCGAACCATTATCAAATGTGATAGCAGGCCGCTCCATCATCCGTGCACCTTCTGGCTCGGCGCTCGCGGTGCGTGCGAACCGGAGGAGCCGTTTGCCGGCGACGCAGCGCTGTTCCCCTAG
>DAIRGV010000081.1:0-5773 GCA_036794405.1 Candidatus Dormiibacterota bacterium | reverse complement strand
GGGTTAGGGGGCGCCCTAATTGTCCCTTACGGGACGGAGTTCGGCAACAGCCTCATCCCGCGCAACGTGACCGTCAAGCTCGCCTCCTGCTTGCCAGTTGCCCGGTAGTGGAAAGCGGCTCAGACGGATGCCGCGAACCCACGGATGGACTAAGCCAACGCTTTCTGGCCAATCGATCGGACGGACCTCGACGTCTGGCGCGAGGACTCGCAGCCGAGGGGGCAGGGCCTCCGACAGTTCGGTCTTGACACGCCCGTCCGACAGGAGTTGAATGAATGTTCACTCAATGGCTGCGCACCCGACGTCGTCGCCAAAGCCTCCGATCCCGGACGCACGAGCGGCACGCCTGGAGCGCCGAAAAGCGCAGATCGTCGCGGCTGCGACCAAGCTCTTCGGCCGCCAGGGCTACTTCGGGACGACGATGCAGGAGGTCGCCGACGAGGCCGGGATCAGCGTCGGGCTGATCTACCGCTACGCGCCGAGCAAGGAGGAGCTGTTGCTTCTCACCATCGGCGAGATCCTCGATCTCTACGGCCGCGAGCTGCCGCGGCGGATCGCAGCCTTCGAGGACCCCGTGGAGCGACTGGTGGCCGGCTTCACCGCCTACTGCGAGGTGCTGGCTGCCCGCCGTGAGGCCGCCATGCTCGCCTACCACGAGGCCCGGGCCGTCGGACCGGCAGGCCGGGAGCGGCTGAAGGCGAAGGAGGTCAGGACCAACCGGATCCTCGGCGCCGAGATCGAGGCGGGTATCCAGTCCGGGGTCCTCCTCGACGTCGACCCCGACCTTATCGCCTACAACCTGGCGCTGCTGGCCCACGGCTGGGCTCTCAAACATTGGTTCCTTGGCCCCAGGCAGACGCTCCAGCAGTACATCGCGTTCGAGCTGGGCCTGATCTTGCGCTCGATCATCCGGCCGGAGCGGATGTCCGACTATTGCCACCTTATTGGCGGCGGCCAGTGATTGCGATCCAGCTCCTGAACGGGCTCGCGCTAGGTGTGCTGCTGCTGGTGCTGGCGTCGGGCCTGGCCATGATCTACGGGCTCCGCGGGGTCATCAACTTCTCGCACGGCGCCCTGTACACGCTGGGCGCCTACGTCGGCCTCACTGTGAGCCAAGTCGGCTTCTGGCCGGCCCTGGTGGTAGCGCCGCTGGCCCTCGCGGGCCTTGGCGCGCTACTCGACCTGGGCGGCCTCCGGTTCATCAGCCATCGCGGCCAGCTCCCTCTGCTGCTGGTCACCTACGGCCTGGCGTTGGTGCTGAATGACGCGGTCCTCGGGATCTGGGGGCCAGAGGATCGCAGCCTGCCGCCGCCCTCCGGGTTGGATGGGTCGGTCCGCCTTTTCGGAGAGCCCTACCCCGCCTACCGGCTGTTCTTGGTCATGGTCGGGCTGGTGGTCGGCGGGCTGCTTTTGCTGTGGCTGCGATCCAGCCGGACCGGGCTTTATGTCCGGGCCGCTGCGCGCGACCGCGAGCTGACCGCGGTTATGGGTGTTAACGTCGACCGCACGAGCACGCTGGTAGTCGCGCTCGGCGCCGGCTTGGCCGGCCTCGCGGGTGTGCTTGCCGGTCCATACCTCTCGCTGTCCCCGTCGATGGGCACCCAGATCCTGGTCGATTCCTTCGTGGTGGTGGTGGTCGGCGGCCTGGGCAGCATCGGCGGCGCCATGATCGCCGCCCTCTTGCTCGGCATGCTTCAGGTCATCGGCACCGTGCTGGTGCCCGAGCTGGCCGCCCTCGCCCCCTACGCACTGATGGTGGCGGTGCTGCTCTGGCGCCCGGCGGGCCTGCTCGGCCGGAGCCAGCAGTGAGGCTTCGATACGCCAGGCCGGGCACGGTCATCCTGCTGGCACTGATCGGCTTCGGCCTGCCGGCCGTGCTGGTCAGCGACTTCTACCTCAGCCTCGCGGTCGACGCGGTGGTGCTCGGCCTGTACGCGGTCGCGATCGGCTTTCTGGTGCGCCAGTGCGGCCTGGTCAGCTTCGGCCACGGCGGCTTTTTCGGCGGCGGCGCCTACCTGGTGACCATCGCCCTCAGCAGCTGGAACCTCCAGCCCGCGGCGTCGGTCCTGGCCGCGGTTGCCGGGGCCACCCTGCTCGCCGGGCTGATCGGGATGCTGATCGTCCGGGTGCCCGGCGTCAGCTTCGCGATGCTCACGCTGGCCCTCAGCCAGGGAATCTACGTCCTGACCACGAAGGCGCGCGGCTTCACGGGCGGCTTCGACGGGATCCCGCTCCGCTTCCCGGGGACGCTTCTCGGCCACAGCCGCGGCGAGCTCGCCGACGCCGCCACCTTCTGGCCGTACGCCTGGGGCGCCCTGGTACTGGCTCTGGTTCTACTCGCTCTGGTCAGCCGCTCGCACTTCGGGCGCCTGCTCGTGGCTATCCGTGAGAACGAGGAGCGCGCCCGCTTCTGCGGGTATGGCACCTACTGGCCGCGGGTGGGCGCGTTCGCGCTCTCGGGCGGGGTGGCCGGGCTCGCCGGCGTCCTCTTCGCGCTGCATCGCGATTTCGTCTCCCCCGAGCTCCTCTATTGGACCGCATCCGGAAACAGCCTGGTGATGGCGCTGCTGGGCGGCACCGCGCTCCTCGCCGGTCCGGTGGTGGGCGCCGCGGTCTTCGTCTTCGGCCGCGACGCGGTGAGTACGGTGACCGAGCGCTGGCAGATGCTGATCGGTCTCGCCCTGATCGTTGTCATCGTCTTCTCGCCCGAGGGCCTGACCGGGGCGGCGCGGCTGGCCGCGGCACGGGTGGCGACAGCACTGCGGCGGCGGAAGCCATCGCCGTCGTGAGCCTCCTGGAAGCGAGAGGGTTGGTCTTCGGCTACGGCCGGCAGCGGGCGCTGGACAGCTTCGAGCTGACGGTCGAGGAGGGAGGCATCCACGGTTTGATCGGGCCCAACGGGGCGGGCAAGAGCACCTGCATCGACATCCTCTCGGGCCGCCTCCGGCCGGCCTCCGGCCGTGTGATCCTCGCCGGCCGCGACATCACACGACGGCCCCCTCAGTGGCGCCGGATGAACGGGCTGGCTCGGTCCTTCCAGCGCACCAGCGTCTTCGCCGCGCTGACCGTCACAGAGCAGCTCGACCTCGCCGCTCGACGCCTCGGCGAGACCGACCTTCCTGCGATCGTCGAAGCACTCGGGCTGGAGGCCCACCTCGACCGGCCCTGCGCCTCGATCTCCTATGGCGACCAGCGGCGCGTGGACGTGGCGCTGGCACTGGTCGGGCATCCGCGGCTGGTCCTGCTCGACGAGCCCTCGGCCGGGCTCTCGGCCGGCGAGAGCATCCGGCTCGGCGAGCACATCCGCTCGCTGGCGGCCCAACGCGGGCTTTCGGTGCTCCTCGTCGAGCACCACCTGGAGGTGGTCTTCAACGTCTGCGACCGGGTCACGGTCATGAATCTCGGTTCGGAGCTCATGACCGGCACGCCGGATGAGGTGCGGGCGGACGACCGCGTGCGCACCGCCTACCTCGGGGTGGCGGTTTGACCGCGCCCGTCCTGGAGCTGCGGGGCGTGCACGCCGGCTACGGCCGGGCAGGGATTCTCGAGGACGTCAGCATGAGCGTCGGGGTGGGCGAGTGCGTCGCGCTGCTCGGCCGCAACGGCGCGGGCAAGAGCACGCTCTGCGGGTCGATCTACGGGATCGCCCAGATCACCGCCGGCGTGGTGGAGATCGAGGGCCGCCGGCTGGACGGCCGCCATCTCTTCCAAGCCGCGCAGCTCGGGGTGGCGCTGGTGCCGCAGGGACGGCGTATCCTCTCCAACCTGACGGTTCGCGAGAACCTCCTGCTCGGCGCCGCGCCGCGCCGGACCGGCCCCTGGAACCTGGACTCCGTCTTCCAGCTCTTCCCGGTCCTCGCCGAGCGGGCCGGCAGCGCGGGGACGGCGCTGAGCGGCGGCCAGCTCCAGATGCTGGCGATCGGCCGCGCGCTGATGTCAAACCCGCGGCTCCTCGTGCTCGACGAGCCGACCGAGGGCCTGTCCCCAATCATCGTCGAGGACTTGCTTCAGGTCCTTAAGCCGCTGCCTGGGCAGGGGACGGCACTCCTCCTCGTCGAGCAGAGCTTTTCAGTTGTCCGCCGGTTGGCGGATCGATTCCTGGTCCTGGAGAAGGGCCGGGTGGTGGCCCAGGCCGGCATTGACCGGCTCACCGATCAGCTTCTCCATCAGCACCTTGCCGTGTGAGTTCAAGGTCCAAAGGAGAGTTCTTATGAGAGCGTCGAAGTTCCTGTCGGCAATCATCGCCGGCGTCGCGGTAAGCGCCGCCTGCGGCGGGTCGGCGCCCAGCTCCGGGAGCTCGCAGCAGAAGCCGGCCCTCCGCGTGGCCATCGTCACCTCCCAGAGCGGTCCCTACGCCGTGATCGGCGCCCAGGCCATCCGGGCGGTCAACTTCGCGGTCAAGGAGGCGAACGCCAAGGGCGGCATCAAGGGACGGCCGGTCGAGGCAGTCCTGATCGATGACCAAGGAACCACGGATGGCGCGGTGCAGGCGGCCAACCGGGCCGTCAAACAGGAGCATGCGCCGTTCATCACCGGCATCGTTGCCTCGTCCCAGAGCCTGGCCATCGCGGCCACCATCGACCAGTTGAACGGCCTCTACGTGGCCACCATCAGCAAGACGGACACGCTGACCGGGAAGAACTGCGACAGCCGCGTCTTCCGGGCGAACAAGAGCGACAGCATGGATCTCAACGCGGTCGGACCCTGGTTGAAGGACCGGCCGGAGAAGACCTGGTCGATCCTCGCCGCCGACTACGAGTGGGGACACGACTCGGCCAAGGCCTTCACGGCGACCGCCGAAAAGCTGGGCCGGAAGGTGGACAAGACGCTCTACTCGCCGCTGGGCACCAAGGACTTCGCGCCCTACATCGCGCAGCTGGCTGCGAGCGGTTCCGACGGTCTTTGGGTGTCGCTCTCTGGCGGCGACGCCAACACCTTCGCCCAGCAGGCGATCTCGTTCGGCCTTCTCAAGCGCTTCGCCGCGGTGGTCGGGAACAACTTCGTCACCGACGCCACCATGAAGTCCGTCGGCGACGGCCTGGTCGGTGTCTGGGGCACGGTGAATTACTCGTACACCCTCGACACCCCTGCCAACCGCAAGTTCGTGGAGGACTGGCATAAGGAGTACGCCGGCACCAACCCGTCCAACTTCGAGGGCGAGGGGTACGTGGGCATGCAGATCCTCTTCGCAGCCGTTGCCAAGGTGGACAGCATCGAGCCGGCCAAGGTCGCCAAGGCGATGTCCGGAATGACCACGGAGACTGTGTTCGGGTCCTCGCAGATGAGGGCCGCCGACCACCAGCTCGTCAGTCCCAACTACGTGGGACAGGTGACCAAGCTCGCCTCCGGCCTCGCCTACAAGATCACTGTCACAGCCAACGGGCAGCAGGCGTCGCCGGCTGCCAACCCGGACTGCCACCTCTGATGGTCGGCTTGGACTACGACGGCCGCCTGGCCGTCATAACACTCGACCGACCGCCGGCCAACGCTTTTGATGAGGAGCAACTGGAAGCGCTCGCAGCCGCGGTCTCTGAGCTCGAGGCCGGCTCGCGGGCGGGCGCCCTTCTCCTGCGCGGGGAGGGGGCGCTCTTCAGCGCCGGGGCCGATATCTCCATGATCGCGACCCGCTTCGGGACGCCGGATGGAGCCGATCGGATGGCCGAGTTCGCCAGCGACCTGCAGAAGCTCTTCGCCCGCATCGAGTTACTGCCGATCCCAAGCGTGGCCGCGATCCGGGGCGCGGCCACCGGCGGCGGGCTCGAGCTCGCCCTGG
>DAIRGV010000080.1:0-5886 GCA_036794405.1 Candidatus Dormiibacterota bacterium | reverse complement strand
GAGACAGGCCATAGTGTTGGCCGCCTGAGTCGTGCCTCACTGGACGGTGACAGTGGCCGACGAGGTCGCCGCCGCGATCCGCGCCGGCGGGCCGATCGTGGCGCTGGAGACCTCGATCGTCGCCCAGGGCCTGCCGCCGCCCTATAACCTCGAGGCCGCCTTTGGCTGCGAACGGGCGATCCGGAAGGCGGGGGCGATCCCCGCCACAGTGGCTGTCATCGATGGCGCCCTCCGGGTCGGTCTCGACGAGGCGGACATCCGCCGGCTGGCGGACTCCGGCGAGGCGCTGAAGATCAGCACCCGCGACCTCGGTGCGGCCATCGCGCTGGGCCGGATGGGGGCGACAACCGTCGCCGCGACGGTCCGGGCTGCAGGGCTGGCCGGGATCCGGTTCATGGCCACCGGCGGCATCGGCGGCGTGCACCTGGGCCACGCCGAGGACGTCTCGGCGGACCTCTACGAGCTGGCCCGAACACCGGTCGCCGTCTTCTGCGCCGGCGCCAAGACGGTCCTCGACATCGGGCTGACGATGGAGAGCCTGGAGTCCTACGCGGTGCCGGTGCTGGGCTGGCGGACAGAGGACCTGCCCGGCTTCTACCAGCTCCGCACCGGGCACCCGGTCAGCGCCACCGTCACCGGCCCCGAGGAGGCCGCCAAGGTGCTGCGCGCAAGTTGGGGCGTCGGGCTCCATGGCGTCGTGGTGGCGGTGCCGCCGCCGGGCGAGCTGCCCAACGCGCCCGCCTTTGTGGCACGGGCCGTGAGGGAGGTGGGGGAGGTCAGCGGCTCCGCGGTGACACCCCGCCTGCTGGCCAAGGTGGCGGAGCTCTCGGGTGGCCGCTCGCTGCAGCTCAACGTCGACCTGGTAATCAACAACGCTCGCGCTGCCGCCGAGACCGCCGTCGCGTTCGCCCTCCTCTCCGCCTGATCGTCGACCGCCCCTTCGAGAGGCGGTCCCTGCCAACTCGATAGGATTACTAGCGTCTTGGATTTCCCGCTCTATGACGTCCTGATCGTCGGGGGTGGCGGAGCTGGACTCCGAGCCGCCATCGCCGCGGCTGAAACCGACCCCAGCCTCAAGATCCTGATCGTCTCCAAGGTCTACCCGATGCGGAGCCACACGGTCTCGGCGGAGGGGGGCGCGGCCGCGGCGCTGCGGCCCGAGGACAGCTGGGAGACCCACGCCTTCGACACCATCAAGGGGTCCGACTACATCGCCGACCAGTTCGTGGTCGAGACCTTCGTCCGGGAGGCGCCGACCGAGATCATCCAGCTCGAGCATTGGGGCTGCCCCTGGAGCCGCGACCCGGACGGCAAGATCAGCGCCCGGCCCTTTGGCGGGATGACGACCTGGCGGACCTGCTTTGCGGCCGACAAGACGGGCTTCCACATGCTCCACACGCTCTTCCAGACCACTCTCAAGTACGACCGCATCGAGCGCCTCGATGAGAGCTTCGTGACCTCACTGGTGGTCGAGGATGGTCGCTGCCTGGGCATCATCACCCTCAATCAGCGGAGCGGCGAGATGAGCCTGGTCCGGGCCAAGACCGTGATCCTCTCCACCGGCGGCAACGGCCGCATCTACGCCTTCAGCACCAATGGCCAGATCTGCACCGGCGACGGGATGGCGCTCGCCTACCGTGCCGGAGTTCCACTGAAGGACATGGAGATGGTCCAGTTCCACCCGACCGGCCTGCCTTCGACGGGAATCCTGATCACGGAGGCGGTGCGGGGCGAGGGCGGCTACCTGACCAACAACAAGGGCGAGCGGTTCCTGAAGGACTACGTCCCGACCAGGATGGAGCTCGGCCCCCGCGACATCATCAGCCGTGCCGAGATCACCGAGTTCGAGAAGGGCAATGGCTTCGAGGGCGAGTACGGCCCCTACATGCACCTCGACGTCCGCCACCTGGGCGAGGCGACGATCGACCGCAAGCTGCCCTTCATGCGGGAGTTGGGCCTCGACTACGTCGGCATCGACATCGTCCACGACCCGATCCCGGTCCGGCCGGTCGAGCACTACATGATGGGCGGCGTCGACGTCGACATCACCGGAGCGACGATCGTGTCGGGCCTCTATGCCTGCGGCGAGGTCGCCAATGTCGGGCTGAACGGGGGCAACCGACTCGGCTCCAACTCACTCAGCGAATGCCTCGTTTTTGGAGCGGCGGCCGGCCGCGCGGCCGCCCGGCAGGCCCTCGAGGCCAAGGCACCGACCAAATCCATCAATTCCCTGCTCCGGGACGAGACGCGGAGGATCGACAGCCAATACCGCGAGGCTACCGACGGGACCGAGAAGCTTTCCGAGATTCGCGGCGAGATGGGGCGCTCGATGGACGCCAACGTCGGGGTGTTCCGCACGGCAGAGGGCCTGCAGGAGCAGGTCAAGACAATCGAGCGTCTACGCGAGAGGTACTCCAGGCTCAGGATCGAGGACCGAAGCCACGTCTTCAACACCGAGCTGACCGCGGCCGTCGAGCTCGACTACATGCTCGAGCTGGCCGAAGTGATGACCGAGTCAGCGCTCAACCGCAAGGAGTCTCGCGGCGCCCACGCTCGGCGCGACTTCCCAGAGCGCGATGACGAGCACTACCTGGCCAACACGATGGCCGTCCACGTCCCCGGCGGAAAGCCGAAGCTGTCCTTCCGCCCGGTCCGTATCACCCACTGGGAGCCGAAGGCTCGCTCTTACTAGAAGGAAGGGGAAAGGTTGCCGGAGACAGTCAGCGTCAGGGTTCAGCGCTACAACCCGGAGACGGATTCCAAGCCGCGTTACCAGACCTACGAGGTCCCCTACAAGGACGACTGGGTCGTGCTCGACGCCATCCTCTACATCAAGGACAACCTGGACGCGTCGGTGAGCTTTCGATGGTCGTGCCGGATGGGAATCTGCGGCTCCTGCGGGATGAATGTCGACGGCTATCCCAAGCTGACCTGCTCGACTCACCTGCGCAACTACCGCAGCGGGCTGACGATCGAGCCCCTGGCCCATTTCCCGGTCATTCGCGACCTGGTGGTGGACATCGATGACTTCATGCAGAAGCTCAAGTCGGTAAAGCCCTGGATCGTCCGTGAGCTCGAGCAGCCGCTCGGCGCCGGCGAGTACCTGCAGTCCAACAACCAGATCGATAGCTTCCACCAGTTCAGCCAGTGCATCAACTGCATGCTCTGCTACGCCGCCTGCCCGGTCTACGGGATGGAGAACGAGTTCCTCGGGCCCGCCGCGATCGCGCTCGCGCGCCGCTACAACCTCGATTCCCGGGACGAGGGAAGCGAGGAGCGGGTGAAGGTCCTCGCCGCGTCGGAGGGAATCTGGGAGTGCTCCTTCGTGGGTGAGTGCTCCGCGGCCTGCCCGAAGGGTGTCGACCCCGCCAAGGCGATCCAGCAGACCAAGTTCGACACCGTCAACGGGTTCGTCATGGGAGCCGTGCTGATGCCGTTCGGGAAGCGGCGGTGAGCGAGGTGAACGAGGTCGAGGCGCGGCCGGTCCGGACCTATCTGGCGCCCCAGCGCCGCGACTGGTGGCTCCGCCGGCGTAGCTACTTCCTCTACATGGTCCGGGAGCTGACGGTCGTCTTCATGGCCGCCTGGCTGATCTGGTTCCTCTACCAGGTCTTCCGGCTCAAGCAGAACGCGTTCGGGAGCCTCTCCGGCAATTACGCGGTGCTCGCCTTCAGCGCCGTCTGCCTCTTCTTCACCCTCTGGCACGCGGTCACCTTCCTGAACCTCTCCGGCCTCATCGTCCGGGTGCCGATCGGCGATCGCTACGCGCCCGCGGCGGCGATCAAGGGTCTCGCCTTCGGCGGGCTGCTCCTGGTGACTGTGGCGGGCGGCGCGATCATGATCTACCTCGGCTACGTGAGGCTCTGATGGCCGTCGAGCACGAGCCCTGGCACAGCCGAAAGGACGTGAAGCCGGCCTACGGCCACTCCTTCTGGTGGTTCCTGTTCGGCAACGGCGGCGCGATCGCAGCCGTCCTGCTGCCCGTGACGATCCTGGTCGCCGGCGTGCTCGGCCCTCTCGGGGTGCCGAACTGGATGGAGGACAGGGCGCACTTCGGTTGGACGCTCGGCAACCCGCTCGTGAAGCTTTTCTTCATCGTCCTCTGCTTCCTGACCTTTGTGCACGCGGCGCACCGGGTCCGCTACACGCTCTTCGACCTCGGCGTTCGGGGATCGGTGACCGTGCTGGAACGAGCCTGTTACGGAGCGGCCATCTTGGCGACCGTCGTCGCGGTGGTCCTGATCGTCACCACCCCTTAGCCCGATGGCGGCCCGTGAGGAGTACGACCGGGTCGCCGCCGAGATAACCGACGGCCACGAGATCGTCGCCTCGAAGATGTTCGGGATGCCCACCCTCAAGGTGCGGGGAAAGGCCTTCGCGGGCTTCTTCGCCGAGTCGATGGCTTTCAAGCTCGCGCCCGCCGACCTGGAGGCCGCCAGGCGGCTGTCGGGCGCGGGCTCCTTCGACCCGAGCGGCATGGGACGGCCGATGGGAGGCTGGGTCAGGGTGACGATCGAGGGCCAGGCGAGCTGGCTGAAGCTGGCCGAGCAGGCGCTTCGCTTCGTCGGGGAGACGGCTGCCCGGAAATAGGCCCAAGGGCTACTCCGCGACGCCCGCGAGGTGGGTGGCGTCGACCAGGCTGCCGACCATTCGGCGGTCGAGGCCGAGGTTGACCCGGACGACGGTGACGCTGGTGTAGTAGGGCATCAGGCGCAGGCCGACCGGGATCTCGAGGCCCATCAGGCTTGCGACGTAGCAGAGGATCGCCACCCCGTGGCTGATAACCGCGACCCGCTCGCCGGGGTGGCGGCCGGCGATTTCGTCGATCGCCTCGGCCATCCGCCGGGCCACTGCCTCGGCGGACTCGGTGAAGCTCTGGTGACGATTGAGGACCATCTGCACGGCGGCTCTGGGATCGTTCTCGACCTCCCTCAACCGGGGATCGCCGTGGACGTCGCCGGAGATCGCCTGGGCGGTCTCGAAGGCCCGCCGCGAATCGCTCGAATAGACCGCCGCCACGCCCGTCGACCGGACCCGCTCGCCGACCCGGCCGGCCTGTCGTCGGCCGAGCGGGCTGAGCGGGGGATCGGCTTCGTCGGCCATGTCCTGGTAGCAGTCTCCGTGCCGGATGAGCCAGATCTCGGTCGTTCCGGGGACGCCGAATAGGAAGGCCTGCTCCACCCGCCGCATGATCCGCGTGACCTCGGCGGCGGCGTCAGGTGCGGTCGGATCGGCCACCTCAGCAGGGTATCGGGATTGCTAGGATGGCCACGGATGCCCCGTTCTCGCAGCCTTCTTCAAGGCATCGCCATCCTGCTCTGCTGTGCCTGCTCGGGCCCGGCGGCAAGCGCTCCCTCGCCCTCCCCGACAGCCACGCCCCTGCCCTCGCCGGTGGCGACCGCCGCGATCGGCACCGGCAACGCCCCCTGGGCGCTGAACCTCGACTTCACCGGTGACCTCAACGCCCACGTGACCGGCACCGCGATCGCCGACGAGGCGATTCACAACGAGTGCACCGGCCCCAGCTCGGCGCGGCTCGGCACCTGGGCCTCAACCATGGCCGTGACGATCGGCCAGCAGCGCTACTCGCTGGTCGTCCTGACCGCCGACTACCGCGGTGCCGGGACCTTCACCGGCGGCGTGAGCGTGGTCGTCTCGAGCGCCGACCAGGCCAGCGTGTGGCAGAACGGCCCGAACGATCCCGTCTCCTTCACCGTCGGCTCGGACGAGACGGCCGGGCTCCTCGACGCCCAGCTCTCAAGGACGTCCGCCCTGGCCAGCAAGGTGAAGATCGCCGGCCACTGGAGCTGCAAGCCCTGACAGCCAGTCCTTAACCCGAAGTTCCTTGACCGATTCGTATTCGAGCTGAATACGATTTGAGGCTGC
>DAIRGV010000079.1:0-5974 GCA_036794405.1 Candidatus Dormiibacterota bacterium | reverse complement strand
TCGTTGGCGCCAAGCGTCTGGCCCTCGAATTTGCGGGCGTAGAGGTCAAGGACGCGACCCGCTTTGGCCTCGAACTGGGGGTCGCGCGGGAAGATCCAGCTCCGGAACGTCCAGGGCCGGAGGGCATCCTCGTCTAACCAGCGCCAGATTGTAGAGCCCGAGATCTCGGCCACCAGGCCTCGACGCAAAACCTCACCGCGGATGTCGGCGACGTGAAGCCGGGAATAGGGCACCCCCAGGTCAGCGGGGAGCTGACAGGCGATCGCCTTGATCTCGACCACCACGTCCGGGGGGAACGTCGGGCCGGCCGCTCCGTGGGAGCTCTTCGAGGCCGTCCAGGCGTTCCTCGAAGAACCGCTTTCGCCACTTCCTGATCACGTCGCGCCCAGCGTTGAGACGATCGGCGATCTGGTCGTTGCGAAGGCACTTGGCGGCGAGGAGGACGACCCGTTCGCTCGGCTCCACCGGACCGATCGTCTCCAGGCCAATCCTTGGAGGTCTCCATCACGTCTACTCCAGAGCCGCGTGAACTCATACCGAGTTTTGTCCTCCCACAGGTCGAACAGAGGCTGGGCCGTGAGGAGACCGCGGTCCTCCGGGTCCCGGGGCCGCAGGCTCAGCCTCCCGGAGGTCGACCAGCTGGTATCGGGCGCCCCGGCTGACCTGCCCGGGGCAGCGGCGACCCAGGGCTGACCTTCGCAAGGCCGTCATCGGCGGTGGTCTCAGCGCCCACCGGGGGCCGGGCCAGCACCGTGGCGAGCCGGCGGGGGAGAGGGTCCTTCTCGATCTGCTCCAGCCGGCGGGGCAGGGGTATCGACCAGTTGGGCCACTGGGTGGTGGTCCCGGGCATGTTGGGCCGGGCCTCGGCGGCGCAGGCGTCGTCGAGGGTGGCCGCCAGCAGGTGAGAGGGCGACTGGGCGAGCTGCACGTGCGCGCACACGATGACGTCCTCAACGGTGGCACTGGGCCCTACCTCAAGATGTCGCACCAGGCGCCGCTTGATCCGCTCCTGGGCGGCCCGGTTGGTCTTCAGCCCCAGCTCCTCCCGAGCACGCAGGTCGGACCCGGTCCACAGGCCCGCCACCGTGGGCAAGTCATGGGTGGTGACGGCCGCCAGAGCCAGCCGGGGGTAGCGAGCCGGCCGCTTCCGCTCGAACCAGAACACGCGGGAGGACATCACCGCCCGTCGCGCCAGCTCCTTGCGGACGCCCGGCTCAACGTTGCCAAGGTCTTCGCCGACCACGTAGGCGCCGGCTCGGGAGCTCTCCAGGGCCAGGATGTCGAGCATCTCGGAGGCCGGGTACCTGACGTAGGCGCCGTCGGCGGCGCCATGGCCTGAGGGGATCCACCAGAGCCGGAAGAGGCCCATCACGTGGTCGATGCGAAGCCCGGCACCGTGGCTCATGCTGGCGCGGAGGGTCTCGATGAAGGGCAGGTATCCCGCGCTGGGCAGCTTGTGGGGGTCGAACGGAGGCATACCCCAGTCCTGGCCTTCGAGATTGAAGGCGTCCGGCGGGGCCCCGATGCTGACCCCGGGGGCGAGCACGTCCTGCCAGGCCCAGGCGTCGGCGCCGTCGGGATCGAACCCGGTGGCGAGGTCGTGTATCAACGCCAGCGGAGCGGCGGCGGACCGCAGTTGGCGGTCCAGCAGCCACTGCAGCCACTCGTGGAAGCCGACGCGGTCGCGCCGGTAGGTGGCAAATCGCGCCACCGCCTGGCCGGCGGGATGGCGAAACTCCTCGGGCCAGCATCGCCAGCCGCCACCGAAGCACTCGGCGAGGACACAGAACCAGGCGTACTGGCGGAGAGACTCACCCTTCTCTTCCCGGAAGCGGTCGAATGACTCGGCATCGGTCTTCGCGGCGCGGGTCAGGAAGGCGGTCCAGAGCTCGCCCAGGGCCTCCATCTTGAGCGCCCAGGCACGGTCGCGATCGACCAGGTTGGCCTGGTTCAGCGCCCGGCCACGCTGGGCCAGGGCGGGGAGCTGGCGCAGGCCCCGCGCCCCTGGCACATCCTCGATGTGCAGGTAGACCGGATTTCGATAGCGCCGGCTGCTGGGAAAGTAGGGGCTCGGCTGCTGGGGTGGCACCGGCATCGGCGCGTGCAGCGGATTTACGAGCACGAAACCGGCGCCGGCGCCCGTCGACCACCGCGCCAGCCGGCGCAGGTCGCCAAGGTCGCCGATGCCCCAGCTCTGCCGGGAGCGGACGGCGTAGAGTTGCGCCGCCCAGCCCCAGGTCTTGAGGTCGCCGGGCAGGTGGCACCTGCCGGGGCTGACCACCAACGCGACTTCGCGCCCGTCCTTCATCAGCAGTCGGTGGTAGCCGTGGGGAAGATCGCGGGGCAGCCGCCGGCCCGCGACCTGGGAGGAGCCCCCGCCCTCGACCAGCACCTCCTTGGCCCCCGCGGGGGCAGGATCGCCAGCTTTCAGGAATAGTGGTCGAGTGGGGGTCGCCGGCGAAGGCGAAGTTGCGCCCATGGCCTCCAGGACTCGGGTCACGGCAGCCTGCGTGGGCCGCCGGCGCCGTTCCAGGCCATCCGCGTACTGGAGCTGAATGCCCCAGTCCTGGAGGCGTGGCGTACTACCTCGAGGCCTGGGGGAGGGGTCCCGGGGGGCTGTTCGCCTCACCGGTCCTGCGCCGCCTTAAAGGCAGCGGACCAGTACAATTTACCTGTCACGGCAAGTGAGGCCGATGGTATCAGCTTTGCCTGATTAGCGGACCGGGTGGGAGCTGGCAAACTCAGATTGGAGGTAGTTTGGTGCCGACCCGCGCTGCCCAGAAAGAAACCGCCAAGCTCGCCGCCTGGCCCGGGATTGACTACCCCCTGGGGGCGACGTGGGATGGAGAGGGCACCAACTTCAGCCTCTTCGCCGAGAGCGCCGAGAGCGCCGACCTCGTCCTCTTCGATGAGCACGGCTGCCAGACCGCGACCTACGAGCTGACCGAGCGGACCGACCTGGTCTGGCACGGGTACGTCGACAAGGTGGCCCCGGGCCAGCGCTATGGCTACCGCGTGCATGGTCGGTATGCACCCGATGAAGGTCTCCGCTTCAACTCCAACAAACTCCTCCTCGACCCCTACGCGCGCGCTGTCGACGGCCGCTTCTCGTGGGGACCAGACCTGCTCGGGTACATCCCGGGCAAGCCCGACATCGCCCCCAACCCCCAAGATTCCAGCCGCTCCGTGCCCCGGGCGGTGGTCGTCGACCCCGCCTTCCCGTGGGGCGACGACCGCCGTCCCAACCATGCCTGGGCCGACACCGTGATCTACGAGACCCACGTCAAAGGCTTCACCATGCTCCACCCCCATGTCCCCGAGGACCTCCGCGGCACGTACGCCGGCCTGGCCCACCCGGCTGCCGTTGAGCACCTGCAAGGGCTCGGCGTGACCGCCGTCGAACTGATGCCCGTGCACCACTTCATCGACGGCGGCCACCTGGTCGAGCGAGGCCTCGTCAATTACTGGGGTTACGACTCGGTGGCGTACTTCGCGCCCGAGGCGCGCTACTCCTCCAGCGGTAGCGGCGGCGGCCAGGTGCGCGAGTTCAAAGCCATGGTTCGGGCCCTGCACGCCGCCGGCCTCGAGGTCATCCTCGACGTGGTCTACAACCACACCGGCGAGGGCAACCACCTGGGCCCCACGATCAACTTCCGGGGCATCGACAACAGCGCTTACTACCGGCTCGTCCAGGACGACCGCAGGCATTACTTCGATGTCACCGGCACCGGCAACACCCTCAACGTGGGCAACCCCCATTCGCTGCAGATGATCATGGATTCGCTGCGATTCTGGGTCACCGAGATGCATGTCGACGGCTTCCGCTTCGACCTGGCTTCGGCGCTGGCTCGCCAGTTCTACGAGGTCGATCGCCTCTCGGCCTTCTTCGACATCATCCACCAGGACCCCGTGCTCTCCCAGGCCAAGCTGGTGGCGGAGCCATGGGACCTCGGCGAAGGTGGTTACCAGGTGGGCAACTTCCCGGTCAGGTGGGCGGAGTGGAACGGCCGTTACCGGGACACGGTGCGCGACTACTGGCGCGGGGCCACCGATATCGGCGACCTCGCCTACCGGCTCACTGGCTCCAGCGACCTCTACCAGGACGACGGGCGGTGGCCCTGGGCGAGCATCAACTTCGTCACCGCCCACGACGGCTTCACCCTGCACGACCTGGTCTCCTACAACGACAAGGACAACCAGGCCAACGGCGAGGACAACCGCGATGGCAGCGACGACAACCGCTCCTGGAACTGTAGCGTCGAGGGCGAGACCGACGACCCCGAGGTGCTGGCGCTGCGGCGCCGCCAGGCGCGCAACCTGCTGGCCACCGTCTTCCTCTCCCAGGGCTGCCCGATGCTGCTCGGAGGGGACGAGCTGGGCCGCACCCAGCGCGGCAACAACAACGCCTACTGCCAGGACAACCAGATCTCCTGGTTCGACTGGTCCCATGTCGACGAGGACCTGCTCGAGTTCACCCGCAGGCTGATCAAGCTGCGGGCGGAGCAGCCGGTGCTCCGCCGCCGCCGCTTCTTCTCCGGCGAGGAGATCCGCGGGTCCGGCCGCAAAGACATCGGCTGGATCCTCCCCGACGGCACCGAGGTCGGCGACACGCAGTGGTTCGTCGCCGGGCAGCGGTCGCTGGGGATGATCCTCAACGGCGACGAGATCCGCGATCGTGACAGCCGCGGCGAGCCCATCCGGGGCGCCAGCCTGATGGTGCTCTTGAACGCCGGCGACGCCAACCTCGAGTGGCGAATCCCGACCGGCTGGGGCGACAGCTGGGAGGTCGTCCTCGACACCGCCCTCGATCCCGGGGTTGAGGCCTACCGCCGGGTCTGCGCCGCCGGGGAAAGCCTGGCGATGACCTCGCGCTCGCTCGTGGTGTTGCTGCGCCCGTGACCCGTCGGGTGGTCGTCGAGCACGTCCGACCGTCGGTGGACGGAGGCGCCTTCGCCGCCAAGGCCACCCTGGGGCTGCCGATGGAGATCAGCGCCGACATCTTCGCCGAGGGCCACGAGGAGCTGCTGGCCTGGGCGGTGATGGCCCCGGCGGAGGGGGCGCGCCTGGCGCCGGCTGCCAAAGGCCGGCGGAAAACCGCCACCCCGCCGAGCGCACAGGAGGTCAGCCTCAGCCTGGTTGGCAACGACCACTGGGTGGGATGCCTGGTGCCCGTGGCGATCGGACCCTGGCAGCTGACCGTCAGTGGCGCCGTCGACGACTACGGGACCTGGCTGCGCGATCTCCGGCTTCGCCACGATGACGGCCAGGACGTCGAGCTGGAGTTCGACGAAGGCCGGGTCCTGGTCGAGAGCCGGATGCGCCGCCCCGGCCTAAGCGCCAGGGATCCTGGCGCGCTCGACGCCCTGGCTGCCTCTCTCTCGCCGCTCCGCGGGGCCGCCGCCCGGGTGCACTCAGCTGGCAGCGCCCGGGCCATCGACGTGATGCGCCGCACCTTCGACACCGCCCGGGCCACCACCGCCGGTCCCTACCCGGTCTGGGTCGACCGGGAGCTGGGTGGCTTCAGTGCATGGTACGAGCTGTTCCCGCGCTCCGAGGGCGCCACCGAGGAGTCCAGTGGAACTTTCGCGACCGTCGGTACACGCCTGCCCGCGATCGCCGCGATGGGCTTCGACGTCGTCTACCTACCCCCCATCCATCCCATCGGCCGGTCCTTCCGCAAGGGCCCCAACAACACCACTGGTGCGGCTCCCGAAGATGTCGGCAGCCCCTGGGCGATCGGCGGCCCCGAGGGCGGGCAGACGTCGGTCAACCCCGACCTCGGCACCATCGAGGACTTCGACGGCTTTGTTGCGGCGGCGGCCAGGGCCGGCCTCGAGGTGGCCCTCGACTACGCGCTGCAGTGCAGCCCCGATCACCCCTGGGTCAAAGAGCACCCGCAGTGGTTCGTGCACCGCCCTGACGGCACCATCCGCTACGCCGAGAACCCGCCCAAGCGCTACCAGGACATCTACCC
>DAIRGV010000027.1:0-29110 GCA_036794405.1 Candidatus Dormiibacterota bacterium | reverse complement strand
GACCACCGAGGCCGTGATCACCGAGATCCCCGAGCAGAAGGGGAACGGCGGCGGCGGCATGGGCGGCATGTCCCCGGACATGATGTAGGGACTCTAGAGTCCCGGAGAGGAGCCCCTCGCTTCGGCGGGGGGCTTCTTCCTTTTCCCCCCTCGCGTCTCCATCCGTCCCTGGTCGAAACGCCTCGCCACCAGGGTGATGGCGAAGGGGAAGAGGAGGAGGAAGGCGGAAGCGATCACCGCATAGCGGTTGGGCAGCTGACTGGCGTTCTCCAGCCCCAGCCAGGTCAGGTAGGCCCCGACCACCGCCGAGCCGACGACGATGACCGCGATCAGGCCCCAGATCCACCAGCGGTACTCGTTGAGCAGATCGGGGACGTGGCGGCGGGCGCGGCGGTGGCCGGCGTAGGCGGCCAGGCTGTTCAGAAGCAGTCCGCTCAGGAGCGCCCCGAAGGTCAGGATCAGGCGCGTCTCCGAGAGGTGCTGCATCAGGAAGGCGGATCCGTTCACGGCGAGCACGCCGAGCGGCGTGAAGACGCCGATGACGAGGATGATCAGCTCCTGGGCCCGGCGAGGGATCACGCTCGCTCGGCCTCCACCAGGGCGACCACCTCGGCCATCGAGGCGGCATGCTCGTGGTCCTCCAGCCGGCAGAGCCGGAAGGGGTCGAAGTGGAGCGGCCTGATGCCCGCCGCGCGCGCTCCGCCGACGTCGGTGATGAGGGAGTCGCCGACGTGGATCGACTCCGCGGCCGACGCGCCGGTTGCGTCCAGCGCGGCGTCCCAGATCCGGGGATCGGGCTTGCGCTTCCCGACGGCCGAGGAGTCGATGACGATGTCGACGGGGACGCCCGGGCCGGGACCGACCTGGCAGATCCCCTCGTCGCGGAGCCGGGCTTCGACCGAACCGTCGGCGTTGGAGACGATGCCGATCCGGACGCCGGTGGCGGCCAGCGCGGGCAGTCCCTCGATCGATTCGCGAAGGCGGCCGGCCCAGGCGCCGGGCGTCGTGAGCGCGGCGTGGAGGGCCGCCCGGGCCGCTTCGACCTGGTGCGGCGGCACCCCGAGGTCGCCGACCATCTCCTCCACGTACGGTCCCATGATCTCCGCATATTCACCATCGAGACGATCGTGCCCAGCCATGCCGGCATAGTGCGCCCGCGCGAGCGCGTTGGGGGGGAGCGCGAAGCCGGCGCCGCGCAGGGCTTCGCGAATCCGCTCCTCGGTTGGGAGGTGGAAGACTCCGCCGACGTCGAGGAACAGCGCCCTGATCACCAGGGGCCTAAAAAAGCAAAGGCCCCGCCGAAGCGGGGCCTTGAGCGCTGAGCGGGATCAGTGGCCGCAGCCGCAGGCCTTCGCCTCGCCGGCATCGTCGCCGGTGTCGAAGGAGTGGCCGCAGGAGCAGCTGTGGACGGCGTTCGGGTTGTGGACCGTGAACCCGGCGCCCATCAGGCTGTCGACGTAGTCGATCTCGGAGCCGCGGATGTGCTGGACGCTGACCTCGTCGACGATCACCTTGACGCCGCCCGTCTCGATGACCTGGTCCTCGGGCCGGACGTTGTCGTCGAAGGCCATACCGTACTGAAGGCCCGAGCAGCCGCCGCCGGAGACGAAGACGCGGAGGCCGAGCTGCGGGTTGTTCTCCTGGGCGAGCAGGTTCTGGAGCTGCGAGAGCGCCTGGGGGGTGAGTGAGACGGTTGCCTGTTCGATCATGATCTGGTTCGAGTTCCTCCCAATTCAGGTCTGTATCCGCAAGCTTAGCTAATGAAAGGGTCTAGTGGCCGACCTTGAAGCCGAAAGGAAGCTTGTGGGCGCCTTTGTCCCTGTCCCCCCTAACCCCGATCAGGATGTCGGCTATTTCATGCGCGCCCTTGGCGATCATGCTCTTGGGGTCGGTGAGGACCAGGATCTCGCCCCGGACGCCCGCCTCGTCCGGCTTGGAGCCGTCAAAGCCGATCTCGGCGGCGATCCCCTGCTTCAGCGTCCGCTCGATGTCCTCGCGGCCGACGACCGGCTTCGCGGTCTTGTTGTTGAGGACGATCACGATCCGGCCGGGGACGATGTTGAGCACGTTCTCGAAGATCCGGAGGAGGTCGGAGATGTCCTTCAGGCTGGAGAGCTCCGGCGTCGCCAGGAGAACCACCCGCTGGGCGTGGTCGAGGATCGTCAGGGTGTTCTCGGTCAGGGCGACGCCGAGGTCGAAGATGATGTAGCGGAAGGCGTTTGCGAGCACGCCCATCGCCTTGGCGATCAGGGCCGCGTTGATGAGGTCCGCCTCTTCCGGCTTGAGTACGCCCGGTAGCAGCATCATGCCGCCGGGGTGGTGGAGGATGACGCTGAGCAGGGCCTCCTCGAAGTTGGTGTCGGCGCGGGCCGCGGCGCTCGCCAGAGAGCCGGTGGGCACGAGGCTGCTGAGCAGGGCGGCGTGGTTGAAGGGCAGCGCCATGTCGACCAGCAGGACCTCGCCCGGGAACTGCTGGGCAAGCGAGGAGGCGAGGTTGATCGCCATCGTGGTACGGCCCGACCCGCCCTTCGGCGAGTACACGGCCACCGTCGTCGCGGCCTGCTCGGGCGCGACCAGGCTGGCGCGGGCGATGATGTTCTCGAGCGACGCCTTGCGCTGCTCGACCAGCTTTTGGAGGTCGATCATGGCGTCCGAGTCGGCGGGAATGGTCGCGAACAGGGTCTGCCGGTCGAGCACCAGCAGCTTGCAGTCGCTCAGAGCCCGGACCGTGGCCGTCCGCGGGTCCTCGGAGATCAGCGCCATCTCGCCGAAGAAGTCGCCGTCGCCGAGGTAGGAGATCGTGATGTCATGGCCCTCGGCCTGCTTGACCGTGACCTCGGCGCGGCCCTCCTCGACGATGTAGAGCGAGTCGCCGGTGTCCCCCTGGTTGATCACGACCGACCCCCGAGCGGCAAAACCGGGGTGGAGCTGGCGGGCGAGAGCACGCAGCAGGGTGTCGGGAAGGGTGAAGAGGACCGCGACGCGCTGGAGGACCGCGAAACGCCGTCGGAGCTCGTCCGGTGTCGGATCGCTGCCGCTCGGTGGCTGGGTGCTCACGGGCTAGGACATTATAGGTAGGGGTTTTCGGTTCGTCGGACGGGGTTTGGGGGCCGATTTCGAAGCTGATAAACTTCTGGGCCGACGGTCCCGTGGTGTAGCCTGGCCAAACACGCGGCCCTGTCAAGGCCGAGAACGCCGGTTCGAATCCGGTCGGGACCGCCAACCGAAGCCCCGGGCCCACCGGCACGACTCGGGGTGGCGACGCGGAGAGGTGGCCGAGTCCGGTTGATGGCGGCGGTCTCGAAAACCGCTATAGCCGCAAGGCTATCGGGGGTTCGAATCCCTCCCTCTCCGCCAGCGCGAAGCTTCCCCTCTGGCCAAGACCGGCTCGAGGGGGCAGAATGGGCAAACTTCACCGGTCCCACCACTACGTCGAAGCAGAGGTCCCATTCCAATTTCTTATCGCCGCCGCCGGCGCCGCGCCGGCCCCAAGCGCACCTTGGTCGTGATCCTGGGCGCCGGCGCCCTTCTCGTTGCGGGGCTCGGGGTCCGGACCGTCCTCGGCACGCGCGGCCATCCGACGCCTGCCTCGGCCGCGGCGCAGATCCAGGACGCGGCCGGCTCGGTGGCGGCCCACGTCCTCCAACCCGCCCGGCCAATGCCGCCGCCGGCTTCCTTCCCGGTCCCCGTCCAGAGCCTCGGCCTCCCCGCCGGCCTGGTGGCGGGAACCTGTATCGAGTTCAACCCGGCCGGCGCCGACCAGCACCACACCGTCTTCCTCGACCCCGGCCACGGCGGACCCGACCCGGGCTCGGTCGGCAACGGCGTCCAGGAGAAGAACCTGACCCTGGCGGTCGCCCTGCGGCTGAAGGACGCCCTCCGCGGGGACGGCTTCCACGTCGTCCTCTCGCGCGTCTCCGACACCTCGGTCGCCAAGCTGGCCGACAGCCAGGTCGTCAACGGCGTCATCACCAATAGCGGCGCCCATCTCGACACCATCGCCCGGATTGCCTGCGCCAACTCGGCGGCGGCGGACGCGCTCGTCAGCATCCACTTCAACGGCTATCACGATCCCTCCGCCAGTGGGTCGGAGACGTTCTACGACAACGCCCGCGGCTTTTCGGCCGCCAACCTCCGGCTCGCCACCCTCCTCCAGTCCTCGCTCCAGGCCAGCTTCGGCAAGGCAGGCTGGCAGGTCTTCAACCGCGGCGTGCTCTCCGACTCGGACACCGGCGCCTCGGGGCTGACGGCCGCCGCTGACGCATATGGCAGGCTGATGGAGATCGGACCTCCTAAACCGGGCTGGAACGACAACCCGAGCCAGATGCCGGGAGCGATCACAGAGCCCTTCTTCGTGACCAACCCGGTCGAGGCCCAGGTCGTCGACAGCGCCGCGGGCCAGCGGGCGATCGCGGCCGGGCTCGAACAGGGGGTGCTGGCCTTCCTCACCTCGCCGGCCGCCGGCCCGGTGCCGACCCCGGGCAGCTGATGACCGCCTGGCAGTCCGCTCTCCTCGGGCTCCTGCAGGGGGCGACGGAGCTCTTCCCGGTCTCCTCCCTCGGCCACGCGGTGATCATCCCGACCCTCCTCCACTGGAGCTTCAAGCAGTCCGATCCGACCTTTCTGCCCTTCCTGGTGCTGCTCCACCTGGGCACGGCGGGGGCGCTCCTGGTCCTCTACTGGCGCGAGTGGGTCCGGATCGCGGCCGGCTTCGTCCGGGCCGCGCTGCGGGGCGGGATCAGGGACCGTGACGAGCGGCTGGCGATGCTGCTGGTGGTGGGCACGGTCCCGACCGGGCTGGTCGGGGTCTTCTTCCAGAAGCAGCTCCAGGCACTCTTCGCGAGTCCCCGGGTGGCGGCGGTCTTCCTCATCGTCAACGGCGTGCTTCTCTTCGGCGCCGAGCTGCTCCGCCGCCGGGCCGAGCGCCGCGCCCGGCTCGAAGGCCGGGACCGGGAGGAGCAGGAGGCGGCGTTCACCGACGTCCGGGGCCTCGGTTACCGCGCCGCCGCGCTGGTCGGCGTCTGCCAGGTCCTGGCCCTCTTCCCGGGCATCTCCCGCTCCGGTGTGACCATGGCGGGAGGCCTCCTGGCCGGTCTCCGGCACGAGGAGGCGGCCCGCTTCTCATTCCTCCTGGCGACCCCGATCATCGCCGCGGCCGGCCTGCTCGAGGTGTCCCAGCTCCTCCATCCCGGCGTCCCGCTTGGCGCCTACCTGCTGGGCGCGGTGCTGGCAGCGGTGGCCGCCTACGGCTCGGCCCGCTTCCTGCTCCGCTACTTCCGCTCCGGCCGCCTCGATCCCTACGCCGCGTACTGCGTCGTGGTAGGAGCTGCAGCCCTCCTCCTGCTACGTTAGGGCCCGATGACAAACAGCTGGACCACCGCCGGGGCACTGGTCGTGCTCGCCCTCATCTTCGCGTTTCTGGCGATCCTCTACTGGGTCGGCGCCATCCAGTTCCTGACCTCGACCGGCCATGGTCCGCACCACACCCACGGCTTTTTATTCGGCGGTCTGGCCGTCCTGAGCCTGGTGGCGGCGAACTTCGCCCGCCCCAAGAACACGCCCGACCTCTAGCTCCGCAGCTCCCGGCGCAGAAAGCGTCCGCAGTCGTCCCACGATTTTCGCGCGCGGGCGATGACGCCCGCCATCCGGATGTAGCCGTGGATCATGCCCCGCTCGGTGACATGCTCGACCGGCACGCCCGCCGCGGCCAGCTTGCGGGCATAGGCCGTCCCCTCGTCGAGGAGGGGATCGAGCTCGCAGGTGATCACCAGCGCCGGCGGGAGGCCGGAGTGGTCCGACGCGCGAAGCGGTGCGGCCTCCGCCGAAACTTCGCTCGCCTGCTCGCCCAGGTATTGCTCCCAATACCAGCGCATCGAATCGCGGGTGAGGCCGTAGCCGGTCGCGTTGTCGCGGTACGAGGCAGTTTCGAGGTCGAAGTCGAGCACCGGGTAGATCAGCAGCTGGGCCGCCAGCGCGGGACCGCCGCGGGTCCGGGCGCGAAGGGCCACGGAGGCGGCCAGGTTGCCGCCCGCGCTGTCGCCGCCGACCGCGATCCGGGCCGGGTCGGCGCCCAGCCCGGCGCCCTCGCGCGCCAGCCATTCGACCGCCGCCCAGCAGTCCTCGAGCGCGGCGGGGAAGCGGTGCTCGGGGGCGCAGCGGAAATCGACCGCGACCACCAGGCAGCGGCCCCGGTTGGCCAGCCCCCGGCAGGCCGAATCGTGGGTGTCGAGGTCGCCGGTGACCCAGCCGCCGCCGTGGAAGAAGGCGAGCACGGGGAGCGGGGAGGAGGCGTTGGCCGCCGGCGCGTAGACGCGGATCGGGATCTGCCCCGCCGGACCGGGCAGGGTTCGGTTCTCGACCCGGTCGACCATTTCGGGGGCTCCCCCCAGGAGTGGCGCCCGCTCGACCGCGGCGCGCCGAGCGGCCACGGCGCCGAGCTCGGCCAGCGTGGGCTGGCCGAGGGCAGCCGTGGCCACCAGGTACGCCCGCGCCTCGGGGTCGATGCTCACCCTGCCTGCCGCGCCCGGTAGCTGCGGACCTTGGCCCGGTTGCCGCACTCGGCCATCGAGCACCAGTTGCCGGAACGATTCTTGGAATGGTCGTAGAAGGCCCACTGGCAGCTCTCCGAGGCGCAGGCCTTGAGGCGGCTCCAGGTGCCGTCGTGGAGGGCGCCGAAGACGATCGTCAGGATCTGACCGAGCGCGTGTCGGACCCCGGTCTCGTCCGGCTCGAGGGTGATCACCCCGTCCCTGCCGAAGCGAGCTGTCAGGTGGAGGTGGAGGTTTTCCGCAGCCGCGTCGAGGGCTTGCCGGGCGGCGAGGTCGGGGTGGACGCCGTTGTTGGCGAGGCAGAGGGCCCGGAACGCCTCGCGGAGAGCGACGGCGGTCTCCAGCTCACGGCCGTCGCATTCGGGCGGGGCCGGTGGCCCCGGGGCCAGGCCGCGCTCGACCAGCCATCCCTCGAGACCAGCCGGCGTGGCGAGGCTGTCGGTGCCGGACTCGAGGTCGGCGGTGTTGATGAACGCCTGGACCAGCTCCAGGCGGTCCGGTGCGATCTTCGCCATCGGGAATTCAGCCTACCTCCAACCGGTTTGATTGACAACACCAGTTAAACCCATTGACAGGTTACGGTAACTACCGTAAAATCTACACTAGTTACATGAAAAGGCTGACAAGGAGGACTGAAAAGAGATGGAGCCGATGACCTACGGCAGCATGATCGCCTCCCACCTCGAGGATCTCAGGGCCGAGGCGGCACGGGAGCGCGCCGCCCGGCAGGGTCTCCGCGCCGGCTCCGTTGCCGGCTGGCGGGTCGCCTCCGGCCGCCTCCTGGTGGCGGCGGGTGAGCGCCTCGCGGGGTGCGCCGAGCTCGCCCGGGGCGAGGCCGGACCGGTCGTTAAAGTTCTCGGGTGATCCGACCCGCGAGGACGTCGCCTGCCCTGCTCGGAGCGGGGCTGGCGACGATCTACGTGGTCTGGGGAACGACCTACCTCGGGATCCGGGTCGGCATCGAGACGATCCCGCCCTTCTTCATGTCCGGGATGCGGTACATGCTCGCCGGCCTGCTCCTCTTCGGCTGGGTCGCGCTCCGCGGTGGCACCCGCCACAGCTGGCCGTCGCGCCGCCAGTGGCTCTCCGCGGTCCTCACCGGGACGGGCTTAGTCGCGCTCGGCAACGGGGCGCTGAGCTGGGGCGAGCTTTACCTGCCGAGCGGTGCCGCGGCGATCTTCATCGCGACCGTGCCGCTCTGGATGACGCTGCTGGCGCGGGTCTTCCAGCGAGAGCCGATCCGCCTTCCCGCGGCGATCGGCCTCGGGATCGGGCTTGCCGGCCTGGTCATCCTGGTCGGTCCGGCCGCGATTCGCGGCGGCGACCTCTACGCGATGCTGGCCTGCCTCCTTGCCGCCCTCGGCTGGGCCGCGGGGACCGTCTACTCCCGCTCCGCGCCCTTCCCGAACAACGCCTTCCAGGTCGCCGGCATGCAGATGTTCGCCGGAGGATTCGTCGTCTTCCTCTTTTCGGTCGTCAGCGGAGAGGCCGCGCGGTTCAACCCGGCGGCCGTGTCCACCCGCTCGGCGATCGCCTTCCTCTACCTTCTCTTCATCGGCGCCATCCTCGGCTTCGGGGTCTTCATCTGGCTGGTCAAGGTCGCCCCGCTGCCGCTGCTGGGGACCTACGCCTACGTCAACCCGGTGGTGGCGGTCGTCCTCGGGCACGTCCTGCTCGGCGAGCAGGTGACGCTGCGCACGATGATCGGCGGCGGGGTGATCATCCTCGGCGTGGCGCTGATCGTCGCCACGCAATCGCGCCAGCGAAGCCGGCCCGCGCCCGAGGAGGCGGCCGCCGAAGCTGTAACGTTTTCGGCGACTAGGGAAAGCAGCACCGCCAGGAGGTAAGAGCCGCCGATGATCGCCGACCTCGACTTTGTCAGGGAGCTGGGCAAGCAACTGCGGGTGGACAGCATCCGTTCCAGCACCGCCGCCGGAGCCGGCCATCCGACCTCCTCGATGTCGGCGGCTGACCTGCTCGCGGTGCTCCTGACGAACCACCTCCACTACGACTGGACGAACCCGGACGAACCGAACAACGACCACCTGATCTTCTCCAAGGGCCACGCCTCGCCCCTGGTCTACGCGGTCTTCAAAGCGGCCGGGGCGATCACCGACGCTGAGATGCTGACCTTCCGGAAATTCGGCTCCAGGTTCCAGGGCCACCCAACCCCGGTCCTGCCCTGGGTCGACGTCGCCACCGGGTCGCTCGGCCAGGGGATGCCGATCGCGGTCGGCGTCGCCCTCGCCGGCAAGTACCTCGACAAGCTGCCCTACCACGTCTGGACGGTCTGCGGCGACAGCGAGCTGGCGGAGGGATCGATCTGGGAGGGTCTCGACAAGGCCGGGCACTACGGGCTCTCCAACCTGACCGCGATCTTCGACGTCAACCGTCTCGGGCAGAGAGGCGAGACCGAGTTCGGCTGGGACCTCGAGGTCTATCGGAGGCGGGTCGAGGCGTTCGGCTGCCGGGCGGTGCTCATCGACGGCCACGACCCGGCCGAGATCGACCGGGCCCTCGGCGAGGCACGGGAGGCGACGGGGCTGCCGACCGTGATCATCGCCCGAACCGTCAAGGGCAGCGGCTTCAGCGAGATCGCCAACAAGGACGGCTGGCATGGCAAGGCGCTGCCGCCGGAGATGGCGGAGCGCGCTATCAAAGAGCTCGGCGGCGAACGGCACCTGAAGGTGAAGACGATCAAGCCCGAGCACGGCGAGCCGGTCGGCACCGGGGCCGACGGCCCGGTCAAGCTGCCTGTCTACGAGAAGGGCACCGCGGTGGCGACCCGGAAGGCCTACGGGGACACCCTCCTCGCCCTCGGCGCGAGGAAGGGGGTGGTCGCGCTCGACGGCGAGGTCAGCAACTCGACCCACTCCGACGAGTTCGCCAAGGCCTACCCCGACCGGTTCTTCGAGATGTACATCGCCGAGCAGCAGCTGGTCGCCTCCGCGGTGGGGCTCCAGGTCCGGGGTTATATCCCCTTCGCCTCGACCTTCGCCGCCTTCTTCAGCCGCGCCTACGACTTCATCCGGATGGCGGCCATCTCGCGGGCGAACCTCCGGCTTGCCGGCTCCCACGCCGGCTGCGAGATCGGCACCGATGGCCCCTCCCAGATGGCGCTCGAGGACCTCGCCTCGCTCCGCGCGATCGAGGGTTCGACCGTGCTCTACCCGAGCGACGCGACCTCGACGGCGCAACTGGTCGCCCAGATGGTCGACCGCAAGGGCATCGTCTACCTGCGGACGACGCGCGGCGCCTATCCGGTGCTCTACGACGCCAAGCAGAAGTTCAAGATCGGCGGGTCCCACGTCGTGCGCCAGACCACCCGGGACAAGGTCGCTCTGATCGGCGCCGGCGTCACCCTTCACGAATGTCTGAAGGCCGCCGCCACCCTGGCCAAAGCAGGTATCGCCGCGCGCGTAATCGACCTCTACTCGGTCAAGCCGGTGGACGTGGCGACCCTCCGGGAGGCGTCCCGGGTGACGGGGGGCAGGCTGGTCGTGGTCGAGGACCACTACCCGCAGGGCGGCCTCGGCGCGACCGTGATGGAGGCCCTGGCGCTGGAGCTGAAGCCACCGCGGGTCGCGCACCTGGCGGTCCGCGGCCTGCCCACCTCGGGCAAGCCGGAGGAGCTCATGAACGCCGCCGGGATCACCGCGCCCCACATCGTGCGGGCGGCGAAGGGCCTGCTCAAACCGGCCCGCTAACCTTTGCTCAGAGCCGGGCCGGCGTAGCTCAATGGCAGAGCAGCTGTTTTGTAAACAGCTGGTTGGGGGTTCGATTCCCTTCGCCGGCTCCACTCGCGCCTGACGCCACCCCGCGATTTTTCAGCTACTTTCAGGAGCGCTTTGACCCGGATTTTGGCGGCCGGGACCGCCCTCCTCCTGCTCTCCGCCTGCAGCGTGGCCTACGTCGCGCCCAAGCCGCAGCTGCCGATCCTGAAAGAGCCGACGTTCGCGCCCACCCTGGCGCCTTCGCGCGGCGCCGCCGCAGGCAACGTCGAGTGCTCCCGTGCCGTCGGCTCGGGCGGGGCCTACGGGCTCTTCGGCGCCCCGGCGGCCGATTTCAACGCTGCCCATCCCGCCAGCTCGCTCCTGGTCCGCTGCGCCACCGACGGCAAGGTGATCGTGCTCCAGCTCGACATCTCACCCGCCGCGTCGGCCGCGGCGGCACTTGCCACGGCGCGGAGGCAGCTCCCCGCAGACCTGAAGCAGGTCTACGACAAGCGAGACGTCAACTGCCGGAACCTCCAGTTCAAGAGCGTCACCCTGGCCTCGGTCCTCGGGCCGGATGACCCGGACGGGGTCGTCAACATCGAGCTCGAGTCGGCGCTGGCGACCGACTTCAAGTACGACGCCGGACGGGTCGACACGGCGGTCATCCACCAGCAATACGAGCTGAACCAGACCGCTCCCTGCCTCCGCGGCTAGCCTGCGCTCAGCGCTTCCAACAGTTTCCGCGAGCTGACGGCGATCTCCTCGACCGCCGTCGTGAACGGGATCTCATTTCGCCGCGCCGGCTGGCGGTACCCGCTCACCTTGCGAACGAACTGGAGGGCCGCGGCGCGCACCTCCTCGTCGGTCGGTGGCTCGCCCTCCCGGCGGAGGGTCTTGATGCTTCGGCACATGCGGCGCATTGTCGGGGATTCTGTGGCTAGCTTCCGGTGGCGTCCGTCCCGGCTGGCTCGGAGGCGAGGTCAGCGAGGTGATCGAGGGCGGCCAAGGGACCCTGGGCGGCGGCCAGCTCGGGCAGCGCGCGCCGCAGGTTGGGCTCGATCCGTGTCGCCAGCACCTGCCGGCGCCAGCCGTCGAGCTGCGCCCGGCGCAGGGCGTAGGCGACCACGAAGCGCTTGAACTCGGGCTCCAGCTGGCGGAGCACCGCCGCCTCGACGGCGGCCGCGCGGGGCGGCGGCGCCCCCCCGCCACCGGTTGCGGCCCGGAGCTGGCCGAGCCTGACCGGCGCCCGTTCCCGGACCACCACGGTACCGGCCGCGAGGTCCCCGAGACGCTTGCCGCGGCCATTCCAGAAGAGGGCGATGATCCCGACCCCGTAGAAGATCGGCAGGAAGTCGACGATCCGGACCAGGTTCCGGACCATCGCCTGGGTGAACTGGATCGGTTCCCCCTGGTCACCAACAACTCGGAGTCCGAAGGCGAACTTGCCGACGGTCTTGCCCGACCAGGCCGCCTCGCAGACCGGGAAGTACCCCGCGACGACAATCGAGCCGAGGATCAGCGAGGCGACGACCGCAACGTTAGGGTCGCCGGTCACGCCCCCCAGCGAGATGCCGCCGACCAGGGCGACGACGAGGATCGCGACCTGGATCGGGAAGTCGATGAGCTGCGCCAGGAAGCGGCTGCCGGGCCCGGCCAGCTGGTATCCGAAGGTCACCAGCTCCGGCGTGGCGACAACGAGCTCATCGCCGAGCTGGTCGGAGAAGGGGTCAACCGCCACCGGGAACGGCAGTTTACCGTTACCGCGTGCGAGCCGACGAGTTCATCGCCCGAAGGGGGGCCGACTGGGAGCGGCTGGAGGCCCTCCTCAGGCGGGGCCGCCGGGGTCGCCTCGGCGGCCTCGAGCCCGACGACGTCCTCGCCCTGGCGAGCCTTTACCGCCAGGCCACCGCCGACCTCGCCCGCGCCCGCCGGGACTGGCCCGCCGAGCCGGTGGCCGCCTATCTGAACCGCCTGGTCGCGCTCGGCTACTCGGTCGTCTACCGCCGGAGCGGCAACGTTGGCCCGCGGCTGGCCGAGTTCTACCTCCGGACGCTGCCGCGCACGTATCGCGCGTGCTGGCCTTTCCTCGCCGCCGCCGCCCTTCTCCTCTTCGGTCCCGCCCTGATCGCCTTTGCGATGATCCTCGCCGATCCTCAGCTGGCCTACGCGATCGCCCCGCCCGAGATCATCAACCTGGTCCAGCACCACCGCACCTGGACCGACATCCCGCCCTCGGCGCGCGTCGCCGCCGGAGGGCTGATCATGACCAACAACATCAAGGTCGCCGTCTTCGCCTTCGCGTTCGGGATCGCCGCCGGGTTGCCGACGATGTTCATCCTGGTCAACAACGGGATCAGCCTGGGAGGCATTTTCGGGCTCACCGCCGTCTACGGCGTCCAGGGCCTGCTCGCCGACTTCGTCATCGCCCACGGCGTCCTCGAGCTCTCGGTGGTGGTCGCGGCCGGCGCCTCCGGGCTGATGCTGGGGTGGGCCCTGGTCGCCCCCGGACCCTACCGCCGGGCCGACGCCCTCGGCCTCGCCGGAAGGCGCGCCTTCGTGATCCTGGCCGGTCTGACGCCTCTTCTGATCGTCGCGGGCACGATCGAGGGCAACCTGAGCCCTTCCGGCGCGCCGACCGCCGTCAAGGCGCTGGTCGGCATTTCCAGCGGCGTCCTCCTCTACGGCTACCTGCTGCTGGCAGGGAGAAAACCGGAGGCCGCGGCTACAGCAGGGCTCGCTCCTTCAACTCCAGGTAGCGCTCGACCAGCGCCGGGCTGAGCCGCCCGGCGGGGACGTCGAGCCCCAGCACGCCGCCGCGGCGGAGCGCCTCGAAGCTCTGCCGGCGGGCGGCGAGCAGCTCCTCCGCCGCCGCCCATTCGTAGGCCCGGGCCGAACGGTCGATCGGGGCATCGCGGGCGGCGATCAGCGCCGGGTCCTCCATCGCCACCACCAGCACCAGGTGACGTCCCGAAAGCCAGAGCGCCTGGGTGACAAGGTCCCGCGAGGCGCCGGGGTCCAGGATGTCGGTGAGCACGACGACCAGCGAACGCCGGGTGATGCGCCGCGCCAGCTGCCCGAAGGCCTCCCCGAAGTCGGGCTCGACGAACTGGGCCCGGACGCCGTAGAGCGCCTCGCTGAGCCGGTTGACCTGGGTCGGACCGCGCTGGGGGGAGAGGAAGGAGTCGACCTGGTCGGTGAAGGCGATCAGCCCGACCCGGTCCCCCTGCTGCTGGGCGAGCCAGCCCAGCAGCAGGGCGGCGTTGACGGCGTGGTCGAGCTTGGTCATCAGCCCCGCCCGGGCCGTCATCAGCCGGCCGCAGTCGAGCAGGATCATCACCTGTTGACCGCGCTCCGCCTCCAGCTCGACCGTGACCGGAGCGTCCCGCCGGGCGGTCGCCTTCCAGTTGATCCGGCGGAGATCGTCGCCCGCGATGTACTCGCGCAGCCCGGCGAAGGCGGTCGCCGCGCCGGGCGGCCGCGACCGGCGCCGTCCGGGCCGGTAGGGCATCCCCCGACGGAGCGTCAGCTGGTACTGCCGGATCGCCAGCACGTCGGGGTAGACCGCCGCCGGCTGGGAGGCCGGCAGGCGGACCTGGCGGACCCACCAGCCCTGCCGTCGCCAGGCCCGAAGGTCGATCGGCCCGAATTCGAAGGCGCCGCGCTGCGGGGGCTGGATGCGGTAGGCGGCAATCCACTCGCCGCCGGCGTCGAACCGGCCCCGCACCTCTCGCCGCGTGGGCCGGAGAGCGGCGGGCACGTGGTCGGCGAGGATCCCCTCGAGACCCGCCGCCACCGGGTGGCGGACACTGACCAGCACCTCCTGCTCGGCCCCCAGCGAGAGCGGGTTGGGGAGGGCGCGGGTCGCCTCCCAGCCCTGCCGGGTCGGCAGCGCGGCCGCGTCGCGCACGGCCAGCGCCGCCAGCACCGCGTGGTAGGCGATGGCCGGCAGCCAGAGCAGCGGGCCGAGCTGGGCGAGGGCGATGAGGATGGCGCCGGCACCGATCGCAGCCAGCAGCCGGGGCCGGGGCAGGAGCCCGTGGACCCCGTCGACCGCGCTTCTCAGCGTGGCGGGGTGACCTGGGCCACGACGCCCTCCAGCACGCTGTCAGCGGTGTGGCCCGCGACCTCCGCTTCGGCCCGGAGCAGGAGGCGATGGCGAAAGGTCGGCCGGAGCACGCCCTTGACGTCGTCCGGGGTGGCGAAGTCGCGGCCCTCGAAAGCCGCCGCCGCCTTGGCCGCGAGCAGCAGCAGGACCTCGCCGCGGGTGCTGGCGCCGAGCGTCAGCTCGGGAGCGTTGCGGGTCGCGATGGCGAGGTCCACGACGTATCGCTTGAGCTCGTCGGAGAAGGTGACCCGGATCACCTCGGCGCGGACTTCAGCCAGGAAGGTGGCGCTCAGCGAGGCGGTGACCCCGGCCTGGACCGGGTCCCGCAGCTCGATCCCCGAATCCCAGCGGCGAAGCACCTCGACCTCCTCCTCGGCGGTGGGGTAGTCGAGCACGACCTTGAAGAGGAAACGGTCCTGCTGGGCCTCCGGCAGCGGGTAGGTGCCCTCGTACTCGATCGGGTTCTGGGTGGCGAGGACCAGGAAGGGGTCCGGGAGCGGCGTCTGCTTGCCCTCCATCGTCACGCCGTGCTCCTCCATCGCCTCCAGCAGCGCCGACTGGACCTTGGCCGGCGCCCGGTTGATCTCGTCGGCCAGCAGCACGTTGGTGAAGATGGGGCCCTTGCGGGTCCGGAACTCGCGCGTCTGGAGGTCGTAGATCGCCGTTCCGACGATGTCCGAGGGCAGCAGGTCGGGCGTGAACTGGACTCGCCCGAAGTCGACGTCGAGCGCACGGGCAAGCGACTTGGCGAGGAGTGTCTTGGCGACGCCCGGCACTCCCTCGAGGAGGACGTGGCCGCCGACGGCGAGGGCCAGGCCGCAGAGGCGGACCGCCTCCTCCTGGCCGACGACGGCCTTGGCGACCTCGGTCCGGAGCTGCTGGTAGAACTCGGCTGCGGTCATCTGCGGGCCATAGGGTAGGCGAGGTCGTGGAGCCGCCGCGCCGCCTCCAGCAGCGCGCGCTCCGAACGGTCGCCGGCCGCCGCCTCCGCCTCGGCCTCCCGGTAGCTCTCGGCGACCTCCGGCGCACGCCGCGCCATCACCTCGTCGAGGCGCGCGAGGGGCACGTCGGCGGCGAGCCCCAGCCGGGCGGCGAGCGAGCGCCGGGTCGCCTCGGAGAGGATGCGGAGCGCGACGCCGCGGCCGCCCGCCTGGCGGAGGAGGTGGCCGACCGCTCCGGCGTACTCCGCCGCGGACCGCCCGAAGGGGCGGCCGGTCGGGATTCGCGGCCCGAAGGCCCGGCCGCGGAGGAGTAGCCCGAAGAAGATCGCGAGCACCGCCCAGATCAGGCCGATGCCGAGCGGCCCGCTCGTCCAGTCGCCACCCGCGGCGGATGCGGCAAGGCCATGGTGGTATTCATCGAAGGCCACCGGGCCCGGGGTCAGCGAGAGCAGGTCGGCGGCGAAGCGTCCGTTGTCGGCGGATTGCAGCCAGCCGTTGCAGAGCACCTCCGGCGCAGCGACGGCGATGACCCGCCCCTGGCCGAGCTTCTCCTCCAGGACGAAGGCCTCGCCGCCGCTGGACCGGAAGAGGATGGCCTGGGCCGGGGTCGCCCGGTAGGGCGCGGCGTAGGAGTCGTCGGTCAGCCGGCGGACGCCGGCGAAGGCCGGTGTCGCCGGCGTCCCGATGGCCGCCGCAGGCCTGCCCCGGTGGAGGTCGAAGGCAAGGGCGAGCCGGCTGTTGAGCGAGTCGTCGGCGTAGACTAGGGTCCCGCCCGCGCGCACCCAGCGGTCGAGCTCGGTAACGTCCGCGGCGGTCACCTGGCTCGGATTGAAGACAAAGAGGGTCGCCGGTGGGGCGGGGAGGTTGAAGAGCTGACCGACCGTCTGGACGGGGTGGCCGAGGGCCTCGGCGTACTGGCCCAGGGCGGAGGTGCCATTGGGCCCATCGCTGAGAGAGCTGTGCTGGGGCGAATCCGGTGGAGCCGCGTTCTGCGCCAGGATCAGCACCGACGCCGCGGCCAGCAGCAGCAGGAGGAGGAGCCAGCCGGGCGGGCCCTTCACGCCGCCGCCTCGGGGGTCGCGGCCGGGAGGCGGAAGGGCTCGGCCAGCCGAGCCGCCCGCAGGTAGGCCGCCTGATCGACCGGTCGCTTGCCGTAGACCGCCAGCTCGAAGTCAGCGAGCAGCGGCCGCAGCTGCTCCAGCCGGCCGCTGGAGCGGAAGAGCTCGCGGACGGTGAGCGGGCTCTGGTCCCAGTAGGGACGCCCGCTGACCGCGGTCGCAACTCCCGCGACGAGCGAGCGGAGCGCGGCCGCGTAGTCCCCGCGCGCGGCGGCGGCGTCGGCGACGGCGAAGCGGTCGATCGATCGCTCCGTCCGTGCGGCCCGGGCGACCTCAAGAGCGCGGCCCGCACGCGTCCAGCCGGTCCGCAGGATGAGGAGCGCGGCGGCGGCGGCGAGGAGGGAGGCGATGGCCAGCAGGCCGAACCAGATAGAGGAGGGAACGGCACCCAGCTGGAGGCTGGAAAGCCACTCGAAGAACTGCGTCAGGACCCAGTTCCAGAACCGGGTCCAGAGCGAGTCCTGGGCGTGCAGGCCCGCGTAGCGCGATTGGCTGAGCACCCGGTGGAGGTCGGTCGCGGCCTGCATCGGGTCGGCGAGCTCCCCGGGCTGGCCGAGCGCAGCGGCGACCGCAGCGAGGCGCAGATCGGCGTCGGCGTAATCGGGCGGATCGCGGTGGAGGTCGACCAGGATCTCGGGCTGGCTCTCGCCGACCGTTGGCTGGAGCACGGCCAGCGCCTGCCGGGCGGCGTCCGAGCGGCCCTGCAGCCCCTCCTTGACGTAGGAGCGGGCCTGCTCGATGGCGCTGACATAGGACTGGTCCACGGCGCTCGCGGGCGCGGCGGCGAGCAGCGACGCGGAGAGCGCCAGGAGACCGCCGAGCAAGACAAGGCGGTGCCGAATCAGCTCGGCGTTCCCCGTGCCAGCGTCAGCTGGTAGGCCATGATCTCGAGGTCGAAAGCCTCCCGCCGGACCCGGAAATCGAAGTAGAGCAGCGTCACCGCCAGCGCGAAGAGGGGCTGCACCAGCTGCGTCATGAGTGAGGCGAGGGAGATGATCAGCACCGCCCGGACCACCATCGGCAGCCCGGGAAAGACGCTGGCCGCGGCCAGGAAGACGGTTGCCAGCGCCGTCTGCAGCGCGTAGCCGAGGAGCAGGGAGAGGAAGAGGACGCCGAAGGTGCGCCAGAAGGCGCGGTCGGTGAGTCGCCAGCTGCGCTCGACGGTGGTGCCGATCGGCGGCTGCTCGGTGAAGAAGACGGGCATCAGCATCGAGAGCCGGGTCAGCAGCCAGAGCCCAAGAGGAGGGCAGAGCAGGGTGAACCCGGCCAGGCCGTAGAAGATGCTCAGCGCCCAAACCGCCCAGTAGCGTCGGAGGACCGCACGGAGCGCGGAGGCGATCGTCACCGGGGTGCCGAGAACGATTGCCGCGGCGGCAGCGAAGAGCGCGCCGGTCTGGAACGGGACCAGGGCCAGCGCGACGGGGTACTGGAGCAGGGCGGCGAAGGGGTTGCCAAGGGACAGGTCGGGGGGCGTCGCGGTGACCGGGGACGTGACCGCCTGGAAGTAGGCGCTCAAAATGCCGGCGCTGCCGGACAGGAGGTTGATCAGCAGCACAGGTATGGCGAGGCCGACCGCCAGCCCGGCCAGGAGCGGGAAGTTCGCCCGATAGAGCCGGAAGCTCTCGTCGAGGACGTCCATCAGCGTCAGCGGGCGGAGGCGTAGCGCGGGCGCCGGGACGGCCATGGCCGAGATCTTAGAGGTGGCCGGTCCGCCGGAGGCCGCTCGGTAGAATGTCGGCGGCGCGGGCGGCTAGCTCAGCGGGAGAGCGCTTGCTTCACACGCAAGAGGTCGCTGGTTCAATCCCAGCGCCGCCCACCACGCGAACAACGCTTGCGAGTCTCCGAGGAACTGGCGAGCAAGGCCCTCGAGGTAGATGTTCGCTCCAAGCCGATTGAAAGACCGCCGCCCCCTCATTCCGTGTCCGCGGCAGTATCCGGTGCCGCCGCGAAGCTCTCAATGCGCTGGCGTGGATGATTGGGAGGGCCGGGCGGGTAAACTCTCCTTTCGGTTCCTCTGCGGCGCCCGCTTCGCGCGCGAGAGGCGATGGCCCCGTCGTCTAGTGGACCAGGACGCAGCCCTCTCAAGGCTGAGATCGCGGGTTCGAATCCCGCCGGGGCTACCACTCCGTTAACCGAGCGGGCTGCCGGCTATCAGCCCTTGGCCCGGGGCAGAGGCTGCGCGAACTCCCAGACGTGGCCACCGGGATCGGTGAATGCGGCGGTGCGGATTCCCCAGGCGCGGTTCATCGGGCCGTTCAGCAGCTCCACCCCGCGGGCGTCCAATTCGGCACAAGCTGCATCCACGTCATCCACGGGGATGGTCAGTTGGAATCGCGACCCGGCCCCGGGACTGGCGACAACTCCCGGCTCGATGAGTTCGCGCGCTGCACGGATGTGGAGCAGATTGATGAGGGTGTTCTCAAATCTGAATACCGCGGAGCTCTCGTCTTCGAAGACCACCGACAGGCCGAGGACATCCGTGTAGAAGACCTTCGAGCGCTCCAAATCCTCGACGAACAGGGTGATGGCATCGATACGCTTCGGCGGCCCAGTCACTCCTTCACCGTAGCCACCTCCTTCAAGCCGCTCCTCCAGGTGAACTTCAACCGTGGCGCCGGCCTGCTTCCCGATCGACTTGCGGGTGTCGGCCTTGATGGGCAGCATGTGGGTGCCGTCGCCCATGGCCATGAAAGAGCCCCGGAAGGGCTTGCCGTCGATGGTGCCTCGTACCTTGACGAGTCCCCTGGTCCCGAAGAACTCGACCGAGTCGGGCATCTGAACATAGGTCCAGCCGCCTTGGTTCGGACTCCTGACCAGGGTGGCGGTGAATCGGCTGCTCAACTCCCTAGACATGAACCGATCCGGCCCGGAAAGCGTCGAGGTGAGTGCGCGTGAACACCTCGTCCGACGCTACCACGCAAGGCGATGCTTCCCGCGGACTGGCGTTGGCTCCGAGCGTTCAGGTCAGAAGCGGATTCGTGGTTTCGTAGCTGTCACCTCGAATCTCCGCCGGGGCTGCCACTCCGATACGCTGAGCCGGCCGATGCCTGGACCAAAGGTCAGCGAGGGGAGCGCCGCCGGGGCCAAGGGGTTCACGGCCGAGCTGGTGGCGGACGACCGCGGCCGTTACGTCGACTGCAACCCGGCCGCCTGCGAGCTGATCGGCTACGAGCGCGAGGAGTTGCTCGGGATGAGCGTGTGGGATCTCACTCCCCAGGCCAACAACGTCGAAGGTCTCGTCATGTGGCAAGAGTTCATCGCGCAGGGACTCCACGCCGGGATCTACTGGCTCGTTCGCAAGGACGGAACCTCGGTCGAGGTCGAGTACCGGGCGGTCGCCAACGTCGAGCCGGGCCGGCATCTTTCGCGGCTGCGGGCGATCGACACCGGTCGAAAGCCGTTCCCACCCTCGCAGCTGCCTCGCCGCCGGTCCTAGCCGGATGGCCGAGGATGGCACGGGCGCACTGCTCGAGATGATGCCCTTCGCTCGTGTGCCCGTCCTCGGGCAGAAGCCGTGAGCGGCCTCGTCTTCGCCGCCATCGCCCCGCATGGCAGCTCGGCGATCCCGGGCGCGGTCGAGCCGGAGGAGGACGCCCTGGCGCGCGAGACGCAGGCGGCGATGGCCGAGCTGCAGCGCCGCTTCGACGCAGCGCGGCCGCAGGCGGTGGTCGTCCTCACCCCTCACAACGTCCACGTCGAGGGCGCGATGGCGGTCGTCACGGCAGCGAACCTTTCCGGTGGCCTCGCTGACTGGGGCGCACCTGCGATCACCCTCAAGGCGGAGGTCGACCGCGAGCTGGCCGGGCAGGTCAAGGCGAGCCTGCGGGAGGCCGGCATCCCGGTCGTCGGGATCAGCTTCGGCGGCAACAACACCGACGAGGCCGTCCACCCGATGGACTGGGCGGTGCTGATCCCCCTCTGGTTCATGGGCGGACGCAGCCGGCCCCCGGTGCCGGCCGTGGTAGTGTCGCCGGCGCGGGACCTGACGCCGGAGGCCCACGTCGCCGCCGGGCGGGCGATCGCCGAGGCCGCGGCGGCCAGTGGCAAGCGGGTGGCCCTGGTCGCCAGCTGCGACCACGGCCACGGGCACCGGCCGGACGGTCCCTACGGCTTCCGGCCCGAGTCGCAGGTCTTCGATGACCGGGTGGTCGAGCTCGTCAGGGCCGACCGGTTGCGCGAGCTTGCGGACTTCGATCAGGACCTGGTGCGCGCGGCTGCGGCAGACAGCTGGTGGCAGATGCTGATGCTGGCCGGTGCCATCGACAAGGGCTGGAAGGGCGAGTTCCTCTCCTACCAGCACCCGACCTATTACGGCATGCTCTGCGCCGCTTATGCCCCGGCCGGTTAGGCCCTGGGAAGGATGACGACCTTGCCCGTGCTGCGCCCCTCGGCGACCGTGGCCAGCGCCTGCGGCGCCTCGGCCAGCGGCCGGCGGTCGGAGATGTGCGGCTTGATCGCCCCCTCGCGGTAGAGCCGGAAGAGCTCCTGGGTCGCGTCCGCGACCAGCTGGGGCGCCTTGGTGTTGTAGAGACCCCAGTGGAGCCCGACGATCGAGTAGTTCTTCACCAGCGCGTGGTTGACGGCCGCGGTGGGGATTCGGCCGGAGGTGAAGCCGACCACCACCAACCGGCCCTCGAACGCGATGCACTTGGTCGAGCGGTCGTAGACGTCACCGCCCACCGGGTCGTAGATGACGTCGGCTCCGGCGCCCCCGGTGAACTCCTTCACCGCCTGGACGAAGTCGCCCTCCCGGTAGTTGACGGCGAGGTCGGCGCCCAGCCGCCGGCAGAGGTCGACCTTGGCGTCGGAGCCAGCAGTCGCAACCACCCGGGCGCCGGCGGCCTTGCCGAGCTGGATCGCGGCGCTGCCGACCCCGCCCGCCCCGGCGTGGACGAGGAGGACCTCGCCCGGCCTCAGCTGGGCCCGTCGGTGGAGGCCGAAGTGGCCGGTCTGGTAGGTCAGCATCAGGGCGGAGGCGTCCTCGAAGGACATCTCGTCGGGGATCGGCACCACCGACTCCGGGGCGGCGTCGACGATCTCCCCGAACCCTCCACCGGTCAGGCCACCACCAGCCGCGAGCAGCGCCAGGACCCGCGCGCCGGGCTTGACCGAGGCGCCGGCCGGCGCCGCCAGCACCGTGCCGGCGACCTCCAGGCCGACCACGAAGGGAAGCTCCGGCTTGACCTGGTAGAGACCGGCGACGAGCAGCGCGTCGGGGAAGTTGACGGCGGCCGACTCGATCCTGATCCGGACCTTGTCGGGCGGAGCGGCACCCTCGTCGACCTGCTCCAGGACCATCGAATCGGGCGCGCCGAGCTGGCGGACGACCCAGGCCTTCATGTCTGCCCGACAACCTTATTACGATTGGCCGGGATGCCGACCGCCGCCGAACTGAGGGCGAGGGGCTCCGCGTCCGCCCTCATCCCGAGCTAGCTTGGTCCCCATCGCCAGCCCGACGCCTCCCCGACTCCGGCTCTGCACCTGGAACCTGCACCTCGGGCTGGAGCTGGACAAGGTCCTCCGCTCGCTGGACCAGAACGAGGACTTCCGCGGGCTCGACCTGCTGGCCCTCCAGGAGGCATCCTGCCAGGACGGCCGGGACGACGCGGCCGCGATCGCCGAACGCCTCGGACCGCACTACCGCCATCACCAGGTCGAGACCCACCAGCTCCAGGGTCGCGTCCAGGCCAACGCCCTGGTCTGGGACTCGCGCCGGGTGCGGGTGCTCGAGAAGCACGAGGTCCGCCTGCCGAAACGGCTCGAGCACAAGCTCTCCCGAACCGAGCGCACGCTGCTGAGCGTCATGCCCCTCCAGCAGCGGATGGCGCTCGGCTTCGGCTGCTCGGTCGCCGGCCACCCGATCCGCGTCTACGTGGCCCATCTCGACGTTCTCGGCTACCGCCACAAGCTGCAGCAGTTCGAGCGGATCCTGGCGGACGTCGAGACCCGGGAGGAAGCGGAGATCACGATCCTGGCCGGCGATCTCAACACCTTCAAGATGGCCAGCCGCCCGCGCTGGACCCGGCTCCGCGCGGCCGCGGCCGAAGCCGGGTTCGAGGACCTCACCAGTGACATCAAGTGGACCCACCGGCGACGGGTGCCGGCGCGCCAGAAGCTGGACGCGATCTTCGTCCGCAGCGAGCGGCCGCTCCTCTACCAGTCGTGGAGCAGCGACCTCCCCGGGTCCGACCACATCCCGGTCTTCGCCGAGATCCTCGGCTGGGCAGAATGAAGCCGTGACCAAGGGCCTTGTCATCCTTCACATCGACGGCGTCGGTCATCGGTTCTTGACCCGCGCGTTCGAGGACGGCCGGATGCCGGCCGTCGCCCGTCTGATCGCCGAGGAGGGGTACGAGGCGCTGCCCTACCGCTGCGGCATCCCCTCCACGACCCCCTTCTGCCAGGCCGGGATCCTCTACGGCGACAACTCGGAGATCCCCTCCTATCGCTGGTGGGACAAGCAGGCGGGCCTGCTGGTCGCGTTCGGTGCCGGATCCTCCTTCAAGAAGGTGGCCCATCGTTACTTCCGCGGCCGCCAGCCACTGACGGAGGGGGGCGCCGTGATCGGGAGCTGTTACCCCGCCGGCGCTCGGGACACCTTCGGCCTGGCCTTTCGCGAGCGGGACTACTCGGGCTCACCGCAGTCGCACTCCGCGCTCGGCGTCATCGCTCCCTTCTTCGCCAGCCCCTTCCGGGTGGCCGACTGGCTCCGGCACGGGGCCTGGGCGGTGGCGAAGACCCCGATGGCGGTGCGCGCCTCGCTCCGGGGGCGGCCGCCGGCGCGCGCCTACGTCGTGTCCGACAGGCTGGAGGAGATCTTCCTTCACCACGTCGCCCGGTACGCGGTGGCGCGGGCCATGGACGCCGGCTTCCCGACCATCTACGCCGGCTTCTACGCCTATGACGAGACCGCTCACGGCTTCGGTCCCGAGGACCCCTTCTGCTACCGGATGCTGGAGCAGATCGACGACACCGTCGGCAAGATCGCCGGTCGGCGGCGAGGCGGCAGGGGCACCCCGTCCGAGTACGAGCTGGTCGTCCTCTCGGACCATGGGCAGGTGGAGACGGTGGCCTTCAACCGCCCCGACGGCCGGACCCTGGGCGAGATCGTCGCCGGGTTTCTGCCCACCTACGAGGTGGCGGAGTACAAGGGGCGGGTTCAGCCGCCGAAGGGTGACGCCCACACCGAAGGGTGACGCCCTCGACGGTCACGTCGCCCTCACCTACTCTGGGGGGCTGGCCCATCTCTACTTCAAGGACCTTCCCGGCCGTCTGACGGCCGGCGAGCTGGACCGTCGCTTCCCCGGCCTCGTGGAGGCCATCGCCGGGCTCGACCGGGTCGCCTTCGCGCTCGTCCGCGACGAGGGCGTCGGGCTTCTCGTCCACGGCCAGGGGCGGATGCCGCTGGACGGCGAGGATGACGCCGGCATCCTCGGCCGCTACGACGACGCCGCCGCCCTGGCGCCGGAGCTGGTCCGGCTCAACTCCTTCGAGCGCTCGGGCGACGTCGTCATCTTCGGCGAGCAGGAGGAGCAGGGCCAAGTGAGCTTCGAGCACCAGGTTGGTGGCCACGGCTCGATCGGTGGCGACCAGGTCCGGCCCTTCCTGCTCGCAAAGCAGGAGTGGGGCCTCGACCTGGGTGGAGTGCTGAGCGCCGCCGACGTCTATCCGATCCTCAGCGACGTGCGGGACCGGCTGGCGGGGAGCTAGTACTGATCGGCATTAATTCGTAACCCACCTCAAGCCGCCAGAGGGTCGCCCGTCTATGTCCACCTGTAAGGGTGGGCGTGGAGGCCGTTGTAGGTCTCGATGAAGGCGAGGATGTTCGAGGCGAGGTGGTCACCGGAGTGGAAGTCGCCGAGGCGAAGGCAGCGGCGTTGCAAGGTGTTGAACCAGAGCTCGATCTGATTGAGCCAGCTGGCGTGGAAGGGCAGGTAGTAGATCACCAGCCGGCACGGATGGGCGACACGCCAGGTGTCGATGTGCGCCCCGCGGTGGGTGTTCAGGTTGTCGAGCACGAGGTGGATGACCTGCCCGCTGGGGACGTGTGCATCGAGCAGGTTGAGGAAGTCCAGGAAGACCTCCTTAGGACGTCTCGGCGTGACCATGCCCACGATCTTGCCGGTGTGGACGAAGAGCCCGGCGGTCAGGCAACGGGTGCCGTGACGGACGTACTCGACGGCGCGCCGGCGGAGCTCGCCGGGTCGTCTTGGGAGCAGGTCGGGGAATCGGCGGCTTAGGGCCTGGATGCAGGTCTTCTCGTCAGCGCAGACGACCGGGCCATCGCTGGGCGGGTGGAGGTAGAGATCGATCACCGGCCGCATCTTGGTCTCGAAGTCGGGGTCGATCGGCTGCTTCCAGTAGGCGCATCGATGGGGCTTGATGGAGGCTACCTGAAGGATCCGTTGAACGCTCCGGGAGCTGATCGCGACGACCCGGCCCGAGGCAGTCAAGACCTGGGCCAAAAGGCTCCCGCTCCAACTCGAATGGCCGCTCAGACCATGGTCGGCGGGCTCTTGACAAGCGGTGGCGATAACCATGCAGCGCTCGCCCGCAGTGATCAGCCGAGGTCGGCCCGGACGGGCCTCGTCGGAGAGGCCGGCGAGACCGTTGCTGGCAAAACGTGTGCACCATTTGCGCACCGTGTTCCGGTTCAAACCCAGGTCCCGGGCGATCGCTCGGCTGCCACGGCCATCGGCCGCAGCGAGCACGATCAATGCGCGCTCGACCGAGCGCTGGAGGGCCGTAGGCCGATGGATCAGGGCTTCCAGCTGCAGCCGTTGCTCAACGGTGAGCACGAGGGGAGTGGAATGCATTGGCAGACTCCTCGTGATCGGCGATGATGGCGGGGCAAGGAGAGTCAAGCAGAACACGTGTTCTTCCGCAAGCCAAGCCGCTCCAGCGCTGGAATTCCAGACAGCACCAAGACCTCGGTGGGCCAACGCCTGAGGCAGCGCCAGCGTGAGCGCTGGCCCCAGCTACAAGAGGTCCGAGTCCGCTTTCGGGGCCGCTTCGCCTACGTCGACGGGGTCATGCCAGATGGTGACGTCTGGCAGCTCTTCCGGCTCCGCTACGGCGGCTACGCCAACCATTGGGGGTTCGCTTTCTATGCCGCCAGCAGCGAGAGCTACGAGAACTCCATTCTGCCCAACGGCTCATTCGAAGCCACGCCTGAGGAAGCCCTCGACTGCGCCTGCGGAACCTACCTCGGCGACCCCTCGGCATGGGTCACGAATTAACGCCGGGGACCACTAGTCCCCGCCGCCGTCGCCGCCGTTGTCAGTCTCGGTCTGGGCCTCGGGGGTCTCGGCCGGCTCGGGCGTTGCCGACGCCTCGGGAGTCTCGACCGCGTCGGGGGTCTCGATCGGCTCGGGTGTCCCGGCGGCCTCGGGAGTCTCGACCGCATCAGGGGTCTCGATCGGCTCGGGTGTCCCGGCGGCCTCGGGAGTCGGGGCAGCCACCGGCGTCTCGGCGACCGCGGGGGTCTCGGTGGGGTCGGGCGAAGGCTCCATCTCGGGCGAGGGCGAGACCGAGACCGACGGCGAGGGGTCCGTGGTGCCGCGGAGCGCGACCATCTGGGCACCTGCCGCGCCACTCGCGAAGAGGATGGCGGCGGCGCCAATCGCGCCGGCGACTGCGTACTTGACGGGGTTCTTCAACATCTCGCGGTGGTTTCCTCCTGGTGAAATTGTGCCGGGTCCCGGATCGGGTCGGGCCGGACTCTGCAGACAACAACGCCGGAGGCCGGAAAAGTCGGCAACCGCTACCCGTCGGACCCCGGCGACGGGGAGGCCGTTGGGCTCGGGCTGGGGTCGCCGGAGCGGTCGCCGGAGCGGTCGCCGGTGCTGTCGGCGGAGCCGGACCCACCACCACCCGTCGATTCGACCTCCCCCGGCTTCTCGCTCGGTTCCGGGCTCGGTTCGGGGGACTTCGGCAGGGGCTGCGCCGACGGCGTCACGGTCACCACCGGGGGACGAGCCGACGGCGTCGCGGACGGTGATGCCTCCGGGGACGGCGCCGTCCGCCCCTCGAGCCGGGTCACGACCGAGGCGGCCCGGATCGTCCAGACGCGCGGGTTGGCGGACCCGGTCCCGGCTGCGAGGATCAACCCGGCGACCACGGCGCCGGCGCTGAAGGCGGCCGCCGGCCCAACCCAGCCGCGGCGTCCGGACGCCGGCCGGGTGCGCCGGTAGCGCGCCTGCGCCGGCTGCGGGCTGGCAAGCGCCGGTCGCTCCAGCGCGCGCCGCAGCTCCTCCTCCAGCCGGTCGTCACGCATCGGTTTTCTCGGACCTCACCAGTAGTTCAACGTCCAGCGCGGGTTGAATCGGAAGCTCGCCCCAATCACGGCCGAGATCGCCCTGGAGGCGTGCCTTCGCCGCAGCCAGCCGCGAGCCGACCGTCCGTTCCGAGACCCCGAGGGCCACCGCCAGCTCGCGGTTGCTGTAGCCGTGGTAATGGCGAAGCACGATCACCGCGGCCAACGGCGGCGGCAGCCGCCGCAGGGCACCCACCAGGTCGGAGCGCTCGGCGGCGGCGCCGGGGTCCGGGCCGGGCTCGGGTCGCCCCAGCCGGCGGATGACCTCACCGACCTCGCGCAATCGCTGCCGGCGGCGGTGGGAATGGGCCAGGTTGAGGGCGATCCGGTGAAGCCATGCCTCGACGGGCGCGTCAGGCCGCCACCGCGGCCACGCCTGGAACGCTTTGAGGAAGCACTCCTGGACGCAATCCTCCGCGGCAGCTGCATCCCCCAGGACGCCGTAGAGGGTCCGGAAGAGCCGCGGATAGCTCTGCCGGTAAAGCCGGTCGAAGTCGTCCGGGTCGCCGGGACGATAGGGCTGCTCGCTCATTCACATCGCCCGGTGACGCGCCAGGGCTTCGGAGGAGGAAGACCGGCCCGGGTTACGGACGTTGATGAGCAATACTGGCCACGGGATTTGAAACGCGCCCGTTTCCCGTCCTTCCCGCCGGTGTAGCTCAGCCTGGCAGAGCAGCGGCCTTTTAAGCCGAGGGTCCAGGGTTCGAATCCCTGCGCCGGCACCTCGACCCTGTCCCACAAAAAAGTGGGAGCCGCGGCCTGTGGACCGCGGCTCCCGAGGGGGGAAGTGTGAGCTGGGAGGGGCTGCCGTTCACTGGCCGCCGATGCCGGTTATCTAATCGGAGGGCGGAGTCAGCGCTGCGGCTTACCGCAATCGGACCGCTGACGAATGGCCTTCAGATCGATGACGGCCACGCCCTACCGTCGAAGCCCGGCCACGCGCAGGAGGTGGGCGGGAGCCTCGACCGGGACGACCTTGCCGGTCCGGAGCGACTCGATCAGAAGACCGGCGACGACCGAGATCAGGGCCAGGATGGCCGCCATCCCGATGGCGGCGGTGACACTGACGTGGTTGGACATGCCAGGTTCGCGGAGCGCCCAGGCGAAAGCGATCGAAATGGCGGCCGGGACGGGCACGAAGGCGGCAAACCGGGCGCCGACCAGGTAACCGGAGGCCGCACCGAGCGGCAGCAGGGCCAGCGTCCCGGCGGGGCCGTAGACGGCGTAGGCGGCGTAGAACAGGACCGCGGTCACCACCATGCAGATCGACCAGCGTCCGACCTGGGTCAGCCGCCGACGAAGGCGCTCGCGGCGAATCTCATCCAGGGCCGAAACCGCCGACTCCCGCCCGCGAATCCTGTGCAGTGACATCGGGACCCAGTAGAGGCAATGCCGAGGGCATGGCGGGAGCATCGCGTGCACGGCCCGGCGTCGGCTCACCGCCGTGCCGCCTTCATTCCGCGCGATCGGGGAGACCGGCTCGACAGCCGGGCACGTACATAATGTGCTTGATGGCTGTCGGCACTCTGCACATCCTGCTGGTCGAGGACGACCCCGCGGTCGCCGGGATGTACAAGCTGAAGCTGGAGATGGAGGGCTACCGCGTCACCGTCGCCGGCGATGGCGAGGAGGGCCTCCGGATCGCCCGCGAGACGCGGCCGCAGCTGATCTTCCTTGACGTCCGGCTGCCCAAGATGGACGGGATGTCGGTGCTCGAGGCGATGCGGGGTGACGACAAGACCCGACACATCCCGGTCCTGATCCTGTCCAACTACGGCGAGCCGCCCCTGATCGAGCGGGGCCTCCGGTTGGGCGCCCGCGAGTACCTCCTCAAGAGCGAGACGACCCCCTCCGGCGTCGCGGCCCGGGCGCGCACCTACACCGGCAAGCAAACCGACGGGGCGAAAAAGACCTAGATCTGGTCCTGGTCGAGCGCGTAGATCGGGATCGGCTTGGTCGCCCCCTTCAGGATCATCGGGGCCTGGGCTGTCGCCCGCACCTCGTCGATGACCTGTCGGTAGGTGTTCTGGCTCAGGAAAGCGCCTGCCGGCCGACGCTTGGAAAGGTAGGCGGCGTTGTTGACCGGTATCCCGATCAGGGTGTACTCGAGGCGCCGCTCCGACCCGATGTTCCCGGCGACGACGTAGCCGCTGTCGAGGCCGATCCCCACCTCGAGCGGCGGATCGCCGACCCGCGCCCGGGGGATGTTCATCTCCCTGATCGCCCGGAGCATGTCGTTGGCTGCCCGAACGGCGCGGTGGGCCGAGTCCTCGACCGGCACCGGGGCGCCGAAGACGACCAGCAGGCCGTCACCCTGGAACTTGTCGATGTTGCCGCCGTGGTCGAGCACGATGTCGACCATCTGCC
>DAIRGV010000026.1:23441-29974 GCA_036794405.1 Candidatus Dormiibacterota bacterium | reverse complement strand
GATCCTCGAAAGCATCCGACGCTTTTGCGTACGAACCTCTGGCCCAGGACACTAGGGTGGCCGAGCTGGGGCACGCAGGGGGAGGCGATCGGGCCCCGCGACCTCGACCTCGTCGGCCAGCAACCGCGGTCATCAGAGCCTGACGAACGGCGCAGCTTGGGCAAGATGGGTGGGTTAAAGTAGCGGCGTCCGGTGCTCAGTTCTGCCCAGTTTTGCCAAAGAGTGACCAGTTGACCGAAGGCCTCGACCCTTTGATCGGCATCCGCGAGGTGGCAGAGCTGTTCGGGGTCGACATCTCGACGGTCCGCCGCTGGGAGCAGGCCGGCCACGTCCACTCCGTCAGAGTCGGCGAGCGCGGCCACCGGCGTTTCCGGCAGAAGGAGATCCAGCGCCTTCTCCGGAGCCGGGACGATTTCAACGACCGGATGCGGGGGACCTCGGCTAGCTGAAGATCTTCGCCAGCTGGTAGAGGTCGGCGGGGACCTTTCGCTGCTCCGCGACGACATCCTGGAGCGGGATCACCGCGATCTCGCCATCCCGGCGGACCGGGATCACGCCCGATCGGCCGTCCGCCAGCAGGTCGGCGGCGGCGGCGCCGAGGCGAGTGGCCCAGATCCGGTCGGTGCTGGACGGCGTGCCGCCGCGCTGCAGGTGGCCGAGCACCGTCACCCTGGTCTCGAAGCCCGTCGCGTCCTCGATGTGGCGGCTCAGGGCGTCGCCGACGCCGATCCGGGAGAGCTGCACGTGGCCGAAGGCATCGGTCTTTTGCTCGCCCGCATCGGAGCCCGCGAGCTCCGGCATCCGGATCCCCTCGGCGACCACGATGATGCTGAAGAACCGGCCCTCGCCGCGGCGGCGGTGGAGGTGCTCGACGACCTCGCGGAGAGTGACCGGGAATTCCGGGATGATGATCATGTCGGCGCCGCCCGCCAGGCCGCCCGCCATGGCGACCCAACCGGTGTCACGCCCCATCACCTCGACGACCATGACGCGGTGATGGGCCGAGGCGGTCGTGTGGAGGCGGTCGAGAGCTTCGACGACGACCCCGACCGCGGTGTCGAACCCGATGCAGAACTCGGTGGCATTGAGGTCGTTGTCGATCGTCTTGGGGACCCCGACGACGGGGAACCCGCTCTGGTTCAGTGCCACCGCCACCGAGAGGGTGTCGTCGCCGCCGATCGCGACGAGGCCGTCGATCCCGAAGCGGCCGAGCACGCTGATGACGCGGGCGATGCCGTCGGCCTCCTTGAGCGGATTGGTGCGCGAGGTCCCCAGGATGGTGCCGCCGAGCGGCAGGATGCCGCGGATCGAGAGTGGACTCAGGTCCTCGATGTCGCCCTGTCCCAGGCAGCCGGCCCAGCCGTTCTTGATCCCGCTCACCGTGAGGTTGCGGGAGAACGCGCGTCGGGCGACAGCCCGGATTGCCGCGTTCAGCCCCGGTGCGTCCCCGCCGCCGGTCAGTACCCCGATCCTCATCCGCCCTATTTTGATGGCCATGGAGCAGGACGCGGAGATTGCAGCCCACGACCCCGGAACCGGCGCGGCCGGCGCGCGGGCGGCCGCGATCGAGCCGACGCCGGATCCGATCCGGGTCGCCGGCGATCACGAGGTGCGGGTCGGGACCGCGTCCTGGACCGATCCGACGATGACGGCGGCCGGGGTGTTCTACCCGCCGGAGGCGAACACCGCCGAGGAGCGCCTGCGCCACTACGGGAGCCGGTTCCCGGTGGTCGAGGTCGACGCTTCCTACTACGCCATCCCGGCGGTCGAGACGGCCCGGCTGTGGGTGGAGCGGACCCCGGTCGGCTTCCTCTTCGACGTCAAGGCTCACGCCCTGATGACGGGGCAGCCGTCCGAGGTCAAGCGACTTCCGAAACCGATACGGGAGGCGCTGCCGGAGGTGATGGCGGCCAGGGTCCGGGTCTACGGCAAGGATCTGCCGGAGGAGCTCTATGACGAGGTCTGGAACGCCTTCGGCCGCGCCCTCGAACCGCTCCGGGAGGCAGGCAAGCTGGGGGCCGTCTTCCTCCAGTTCCCGCGCTGGGTCTTCCCGTCACGGGAGAGCCGCGAGCTGATCCTCGACGCCCGCCGGCGCCTCGGCGTGGAGGTCACGGCGGAGTTCCGCAACGCCTCCTGGTTCAACGAGAAGAATGCTGAGAGAACGCTCCGCTTCCTGGAGGAGAACCACGTCCCCTACGTGATGGTCGACGGACCCCAGGGTCTCAAATCGAGCATCCCGCCAGTGGCGGCGGTCACCTCGGCCGAGCTGGCGGTGATCCGCTTTCACGGTCGCCGCGCCGACCTCTGGGAAAAGCCGAACATCCCCGTGGTGGAGCGCTTCCGATACCTCTACGACGAGGACCAGCTGGCCGACTGGGTGCCGCGGATCCGGGAGGTGGCGCGCCAGGCTCGGCAGACCCACGTCCTGCTGAACAACTGCTTCGGGAACTACGGGACGACCAATGCCCGGGAGCTCGCCGGGCTGCTCAGAGACCAGCTCTAGCGGGAGGCTCAGGCCTGGACCATCTTCCAGGTCAAGGCGAGGTCGGCGACACGGCCCTGATAGGAGTTGCCCGCCGTATCGTCGATGGTCGCCACGATCGTGTAAACGATGCCGCCGCCGAGGTGGTCGATCGACAGCGCCAGGGGGCTGGACTCGCTGTGGCGAGATACGAAGTCGGAGAAGGTTGCATGCGAGGCGGTGTCGCAGGCGCCGGCCGTGGCGACCGGGAAGTAGCACCTGTCGTGCGAATCGTCGTGGATCGTGAGTGAGGTCAGCGGGCAGAGGTCGCCTGAACCGTGGCTGCCGCCGCCGGCGGAGTTCCTGGTCGAGCAGGCGGTCGACCAGAGGCTGAGGCTGCCGGCGGGGATGGTCCCGACGTTCTGGATCGTCACCTGGGCGCTGGCGGCAATGCCCGGCACCTGGACGCCGGGGAAGAGGGCGTCGCAGCGGACGGTGTCGCCCTCCGAAAGGCACGGGTTGCGGTTGCGCACCTGGTTGCTGAGGACCAGCTTGCCGGTGGCGAAGGAAGCGCCCGGGTTGACAGTCGTCGCGTTGAGACTGGCCGCCGTACCGGTCAGCAGGGAGACACTCGCGACCAGCACCATCAGGGTCAGGATCAGCCGCAGCCAGACCCCGTCGATTACCGGGATGAAGAACCCGCGGCGGGGCCTCGCCTCCTCCACCGCTCAGGCCCCCGCCGCCACCGGCCGCCGGCGGCTCCGGTAGCCGAGGCCGACGATCAGCAGGATGCCGATTACCGTCGGGATCCACCACCACCAGGGCAGGGCGGGGCGCCCCGACCAGTAGTAGGTGAAATTGATCGGGACGGAAGCCGTGCCGTGGGTGTCGGTCGAGGTGATCGACAGTCGCAGCCGGCTCGCCTGGCCGGGCTGGATCACCTCCAGCGGGCCCATCGACGCCAGCAGCGGTCCCTGGTAGAGGAAGGCGCCGTCGTCGATCCGCTGGACGGTGGCGGAGAGGCCGCTCGGCAGCGTGCCGCTCGCCCGCGGCCGGAGCGTGACCTCGACCGGCAGCAGGCCCTGGTTGGTCAGGGTGACCTCACCCGAGGCGGATTGGCCAGAACCAACTTCCGGCGGCAGGATCGAGTGGCCCTCGTGGTTGTTGGCGAGCCGGACGAGAAGGCCCGAGAGGATGAGGGCAACGGTCGCGAAGAGGACGACGATCGACACCAGGAGGGAGCTCCAGGAGGGGCGGCCGCGCCGGGTGGCAGCCTCGTGCGCTTCCGCCGCCGCAATCACGTGGCTCATGGCTGATTCGTCGTCAGCACGGTGCAGGTGGTGCAAACCACGGTGCCATCACTGGCCTTCACGGTGCCGGCGACCGGCGTCACCGTCCAGCCGGTGTTTCCCACCGTCTCGCCGAAGGCGCCGTTTAGGCCGACCGTGATGCAGAGGACGGTGTTGGCGGTGCCGCCGACGTTGCAGCCGGCGTTGTTGTTCCAGGCGTACGTCGTCACCGGCGCGCCGTTGCCCCAGATGGGGTCCTTCAAGGGGAAGCCGCCGGTGATCGTGTAGCTGCCCGCGTTGGGCGGCGTGATGGTGGCGATCACCGAGTTGTTGAAGCACTTGTTGGTGCCGCCATTGACCGTGCTTGCCAGGTAGATGATCCCGGTCGTGTGGTCGGCGCAGATCGGGTCATTGCCAACTGGCGGAGTCGCGGCGTTGGTCGGCTGGTTGTAGGTGATCTGGATCACATCGCCGCTGTTGAGGGTCCCCGCCACGCCGTTGTTGACATAGGTGACGGAGAGGATTCGGAAGGGGAGATGGGGCGCGGTGTGGGTCGCGTCGGTGTAGGGGTTGAAGGGCGCCGCCACCGGATGGCTCACCCAGACCGGTGCCGACGGCACGGCGCCCGCGGTGTAGGCGGAGAAGAGCATGTAGCAGAGGAACCCGGCGATCGAGCTCTGGTTGCTGGGCGTGTCGGTGTAGGTGAGGCCGGAGCCGAAGTAGATCTGGGCGCCGTTGGCCCCGGTGTAGGCGGTGTCGGCCGAGGGGCAGGCCGTCGCCGTGGCGACGGCGTTGTTGGCCCGATAGAGCGCGTACTCGTTGGCGGTGGCGCCGAAGTTGGTGGCGGCCGTCCAGGAGAGGTCGATCGCCGGCGCCACGCCGGCGATGGCCGTCATCACCGAGGGGCTCGGTCCCAGCAGCGACGGGGTGGCGATGAAGCCCGGGTTGGTGGTGGTCGCGTTGAAGCTGGCCGCCGTCCCGCCGACGAGGCCGCTGGTGACGCCGACCAGGACCACCACCAGGAGCGCGCTCCGGTAGCTCGAACGGCGGGCCGGCGCCCTCTCGGGAACCGGCAGCGGGGGAAGCCGGCGCTGGTCGCGCTGCATGGCTTCAGGCCCCGGGGCGCGCCCTCCGCGGCCACCAGAGCTCGTACAGGGTGAGCAGGCCGAGGGCGGCGGCGGGAATGACCAGGAAGAGGAGGCGCCCGATCGGGGATTGCAACCAGACCAGCACGAAGCCGCAGTAGGGAATGTTGAAGTAGTACCGGTAGCCGGCGCCGGAGGCTGCAACCCGCCACGGGTCGGCGACGCTGTTGGCGTCGCCCTTGGTAACCCATTGGCGGCCGGAGGGGCCGGTCTCGATCGCGACCACGCGGTGGGTCACGAGCTCGTTCTGGTTGTCGGGCCGGACGAAGGTGATCACGTCGCCGACCTTCACGTCCGAAGAGGCGATGGGGACGTCAATCGCCACCGAACCCGTGTGGATGGTCGGTTCCATGCTGCCGGAGTAGACGGTGAGCGCCTTGTAGGGCAGCAGCAGCGGCCCCACGGTGAGGGCCAGCAGGAAGAGCACGAGGGCACCCAGGACGACGAGCCCAGTGATCTGACCGGCGAGGGAGCCCATCGAACGCTCTCTCGGAGCGGCGGCCTGCGTGGAGGGTTGCACCGGGGCGGCGACGTGCTGTGCCTCGCCCGGAGGGGGATTCTGCAAGGTCGCGGCCAATCTTAGTTCAGTTCCGGTCGTGCTTTCCATCCTGGCTACTGCAGCACCTGCCAGGTGAAGGTCAGGTCCGCCCGCCGGCCCTGGAAGCTGTCGCCGGAGCTGCCCGGGAGGCTCGCGAAGACCAGGAAGTAGGCGGAGCCGCCGGCGCCCAGCGTGCCGGTGTTGATGGGCGCCCCGCTCGTCACCGTGGTACCGAAGTTGGCGAGAGTCCGGGCCGCGTCGGCGAAGGCGTAGGAGGCGCAGGTCGAGACGTTGCAGCCGGCCGGAAGCTTGCTCGCCTCCGCCAGGCAGCTGGTCCCACTGGCGCTGCCGTACCAGCAGTGGGAGCCACTGACCGTCACACCGCTCGCGTGCGCCTTGGCGAGGGTCGCTGTGAGGTGCGTCGCGTCGGCGATCGCGGTCACCCTGCTGGTCTCCGCGTTGGCGCCGGAGTCGAGGTTGAACGACTGGTTGACGACGAAGGCGGCGCTGCTGGCCACCGGGATGCTGACACCCGCGCCGGCGGCCAGCACGGAGGTGGTCGTGCTGGTGCTGAGCAGTGGCGTGCCGAAGGTGCTGTCGGTGTACTGCTGCACCTCGACCTGGACCTGCGAACAGAGGGTGCCGGTCCCGTCATAACCGGAGCCGGCGTGGGAATCGGCACAGGCACCGGCCGCGTAGAGCAGAAGCTGGCTCGCGCTGAGATTGCCCGCATTGCGGATCGTCATCTGGAGCGGCGAGATCGCCGTCCCCGGCAGCTCGGTCGCGAGGCTCCAGACACCGGAGCACGCCGAGGTGTTGGCACCGCTCACCTTCTGCGGGTTGGAGGGTGCCAACCCCCCGGCCGAGAAGCACTCGCTGCCGGCGTTCGCCTTGTCGCCGAGGATGAGCGTGCCGGCCGTGATCGCCGCGGCGTTGCGGCCGGCGGCGTTGAAGGTCGCGAAGCTGCCCGAGCCGACGAGCGCGCCCACCGTGGCCAGGACCATCAGGCTGATCAGGACCTGGTGCCTACGGTCGAGTCGCCCGGAATCAGACTCGATCGCGACCGCGGTCTGGGCCCGGGTCAGCCGGATCGGCACGGC
>DAIRGV010000026.1:17847-23431 GCA_036794405.1 Candidatus Dormiibacterota bacterium | reverse complement strand
CTGCCGGGCCAGCGGCACCGCCGGCGCCACGCGGCCGAGGCGGACAGGAACGAGCCGCCGAGCCGGGCGAGGCTGCGGCCGGCCGAGGCCGGCCGCTTCCATCACTTCCATTGGAGGCCTGTCGTTCGCTACTGCTGCGCGAACCAGGTGAAGGTGACCGACGTCGCGAGGCCCTGGTAGCCGTTGTCGCTCCCGTTCGGGAAGTTGATCGCGACGAGGTAGTTCTGGGTCACGCCGGCGCCGATGCCGCCCGCGATGCTGATCGGACCGGGGTTGACCCCGCCGAGCGCGTAGTTGTCGTTGAAGTCGCGCAGGTTGTGGGGGGTGTCATAACCGCACTGCAGGGTGCCGGTCATCGGGGAGCCGGCGGCGGCCTTGCCGTAGAGGCAGGCGCCGGTGTTGCTCGCCTCGTAGGTCGCGTCGGTCTTCGCGATCACGACCTGGGCCTGGCGGCAGAGACCGCCACCGTTGACGGCGACGCCATTGGCGTGGGCCTTGGCGGCGGCGTTGACTGTCAGGTGGGTCGCGTCAGGGATGGCGCTGATCGTCAGCTGCTCGAGGTTGGCGCCGGTGTCGACCTGGACGACTCCACCGACGACGAAGCCGGTGGTGCCCGAACCGGAGGCGGCGACCTGGAGCGAGGTGGCGCCGATCGCCGACGACGCGGTGAGCGTCGTCGCGGTTGCCTGGGTCTGCCCCTTGAACGTCAGGCCGCTGGTGGCGTCGAGGACGCCCGGTGCGCTGTCGCAGGTGCCCACGGTGGCGTAGAGCTGGAGGATGCTGGCAGCGATGTTGCCCGGGTTGCGGATCGCCAGGTGGGCGAGAAAGGAGTCGTTGGGCTTGTTGACGGCGACCGGCCAGACGGCGCTGCAGGTGTTGCTGTTGGCGCCGTTGATCGTCGCGGCACCGGAGGAGAAGCACTCGCTCGCCGCGCCGAGCTTGTTGCCCAGCAGAAGCACGCCGGTGGTGATGTTGGCAGCGTTGGTGGTCGTCGCGTTGAAGGTGGCGAAGGTTACGCCGGGGTGGACCAGCGCACCGACCGCCGCCATCACCATCAGGCCGACGAGGATCTGCTTGGCGCGGCCCATCGCGCCGCTGCGCTCATCGCCGGACCTCCCGGCCGGGCGTCCGCCGGGGGGCCGGCTGCCGCTGCCGGCGGTGCGCCACCGCGGCTCGCGGCGGGTCTGGGTGACGGGCGCGGGAGCGCCCGCCGCGGCCAGTGTCCGGACGGTGTTGGCGCAGTCGCAGGCGGTGCAGCGGAAGGTGACTTCCGCTGCCCGCTCGACGTTGTTCAACTGGCCGCACCGGCTGCAGGGGATCCGCATCGTGGATCCGCTGGTGATCATCACAAGCCTTTTCTTTTGTCGCTGCCGAAGGCTACTGGTTGATGGTCCAGGTCAGGGTGATCTGCGACATCTGGCCCTGGTAGCGGTTGTCGGCGGTGTCGGGGAACTTCACCGCGACCACGAAGAAGCGGTTGGTGGCCTGGTTGAAGGCGCCCAGCGCGGTGCTGGCCGGGAGCGTGTTCATGGCGGGTCCGAACTGGCAGTTGGTCACCGGGCTGACGCCGCCGGCGGCGCCCAGGATGCAGCTGGAGCCGGTCAGTGTGGTCCCGCCCGACACCGTGACTTCGGCGACGACCAGCTGGAGGAAGTTGCAGATCGGCGCGCCAACGATGTCGCCCGAGAAGGCGGTGCCGTTCACCGTGACGGGGTGAATCGCCGAGGTGCAAGCGGTGGCGGTGAGGGTGGACGAGGCAGCGTTGAAGTTGCCCTCGTTCCTGAGAGTCAGGTTGCCCTGTGCCGTCCCGGTCGGGTTGACATTAAGACTGAACAGAGCGGAGCAGGCGTTGCTGTTCCCAGCGGTGATGGTCGCGGTCGGCGGAGCGCCGCTGGCGCTGGTCGACATGCACTCGACGCCGGCGTTGGCGGTGTTGCCGAGCAGCAGGGTCCCGGTCGTGACGGTGGCGCTGTTGCTGGTCGCGGCGTTGAACGTCGCGAAGGTGCCGCCGGCCGTCGCCGCCGTGATGGCGCCGAGGATCAGCATCCCCACCAGCAGTCTCTTGACCTTGTTCACTTCTTCCGATTCCTCCTTGGACCTTTTCGTTGACGCTTGCCGCGTTCCTTGGGTCCGATTGTCGACAACTTGATGCGGGTCACAGGCTTTCAAAGGGCCTGGTGAACTGACCGCAGCGGGATCGTCCGCTGTCGCACCGACAAATCACCGACATTTCACGTTCAGACCAAGATCAACCTCTCACCCAGCGGGGCCGTGGTTTGGCCTTGGCGGCGACGCCGGGTAGATCGGGCAGCTTCTGTTTCAGCTCCTGGACGGGGAGGAAGAGGTCTCCCAGCTCCTCATACCGGGCCAGCACCTGGTCGGGGAGGTAGCTCAGGAAGTCGGGTTCAGCACGCTCGAGGCACTCCTCGACCTCCTCCCAGGTCACCGGAGTCGACACCGTCGGGAGATCCTTGGCCCGGAGCGAGTAGACCCCGACCGTCGTCTTGATCCGGTCGTTCTGGCTCCAGTCGACGAAGACCTTTCGCTCGCGCGCGACCTTGCTCATGCGGGAGAGGACCAGCTCGGGGTGCTGCTTCTCGAGCAGGTCGGCGATGGCGTGGGCGAGCGCCTTGGTCGCCTCGTAGGTGACCGGCGTGTTGAGCGGGATGTAGAGCTGAAGGCCCTTCGAGCCGGAAGTCTTGGGATAGCCGCGGATCTTCAACTGGGCGAACAGATCCCGGATCCAGAGCCCGACCCGGCAGCATTCGACGATCGTCGCCGGCGGCCCCGGGTCGAGGTCGAAGACCATCATCGTGGGCCGTGTGATATCGGTCGCGAGCGACAGGTTGGTGTGCAGCTCGAGGTCGGCGAGGTTGGCAAGCCAGACCAGGGTGGGCAGGTCGTTGCACAGCGTGTAGTCGATGTCGCGGCTGCTCCCCTCGCTCCAGACCGACTGCGTCGGCACCCAGTCCGGCCGGTGCTTCGGGCTCTGTTTCTCGTAGAAATAGTCCTCCTCGACACCGTTGGGATACCGCTTCAGGGTGAGGGTCCGGTTGCGAAGGTGAGGAAGGACAGCGGGCGCGATCCGGGTGTAGTAGTCGATGACCTGGCCTTTGGTGAAGCCGGATTTCGGGTAGAGGACTTTGTCGAGGTTGCTCAGCTTGAGCGTGCGCCCCTCGACGGCCACCTCGACTGAGCTGGGGCTCACGCCGTCCTGCGTTTGCGCGCCGGCTTGGCCGGTTTCTCCTCTTCGGGTTCCGCCTCGCGGCGCGTCTTGGCCGCGGCGAGGCTGGCCTCGAGCGCCGCCATCAGGTCCACGACCGGCGCCTGCTCCTCCTCTTCCGCGGCCACCAGGACCTCCTGGCCCTCCGCCTTGCGCTCGATCATGTCGAGGACGCGCTCGCGGTAGTCGTCGCGGTAGCGCTCGGGCTTGAAGTCGTCCGCCAACGAATCGATGAGCTGCTGCGCCATGGCGAGCTCGCGGTCGGTGACCTCGACGTCCTCGGGCAGTCCCTCGAGCGTGTCCACGCTGACGACCTCGTCGGCGTAGAGCATCGTCTCCATCGAGAGGGCGTTGCGCAGTGGCCGGAGAGCGACCAGGTGCTGCTTCTGCCGGAGCACGACCCGTGCGATGGCGACCTTGTTCGACTTTCGCATCGCCTCCAGCAGGAGTGCATAGGCCTTCGCGGCGCCCTTCTCAGGGACCATGTAGTAGGTGGAGTCGAAGTAGACGGGGTCGATCTCATCGAGGTCGACGAAGTCCAGGATGTCGATCGTCCGCGACGCCTTCGGGTCGAGCGCCTCGAGCTCCTCGGGAGTGATCAGCACGTACTTGTCGCGGGAGACCTCGTAGCCCTTCACGATGTGCTCGAGGGGCACCTCCTCACCGTCCTTGGAGCAGACGCGCTTCTGCTGGATGCGGGCTCCGTCCTTGTCATGCAGCTGATGAAAACGGACGTCCTTCTGGGATGTCGCAGTGAAGAGCTTGATCGGCACGTTGACCAGCCCGAAGCTGATGGCGCCGCTCCAGATCGCCCTCGGCATATTGAGTCACTACCTCCTGGCGGACGGGACACGCACTTGTGCTTTAGCCGTCCGTGTACTTGCTTCTACCTTTCAGTATCGGCGGCAGCAGCCTAACACCGCCAGCCGCCTGTCGGTTACCTGCTTTCGTCGGACCGAAAAATCCGCCGTTCGGGCGCGCGTGGCAGTGGAAGTGGTCGGGGATCTGGCGCATGACGGGGTCGAACCAGAACCCTTCCGGGTACTCGGTGGCCGCCACCGCCCCGAGCTGCTTCAGCATCGCGGCCTTCTCGCCCTCGGCCGGCATCCCGTGCTGCCTCCAGACCACCATCGGGGTGGAGCAGATCTGGCAGTCGGCGATCCAGCAGAGTTCGGAGTCGAAGTACCACCGGGTGATCCGTTCGGCGCGGCAGAGGGGACAGGTCGCCTCCGCCATTCTCAGGCCGGCCCGGTCCGGGCGAGCTGGCGGGTCGGGTCGGCGAAGACGACATTCATCTCCCGGCAGGCCTCGAGCCCGCTGTCCAGCTCGTCGAGCACCTCGCGCAGCGAGTCTGTGGCCGCCGGCGCCACGAGCACGCAGCGAAGGACGCCGACCCCGACCGCGGAGATCCGTTGATGGATTCGCTCGGCGACGACCCAGCCCGACGCCTCGGTTGTCTCCAGCAGCAGCAGCAGGACCTCGGCGCCGCCCCGATCGGTCACCACGTCCTGCCCCCGCACCGCGCCCGCGGTGAGCTGGCGGAGGGCTTCGAGGGCGTCCTGGCGATCGACCCCCGTCGCGGCGTCGAGCCCGAGCAGCGCCACGCACAGCGGCCGCGCGTACTCCGCCGCCAGTCGGAGCTCCTCGTCGAAGCGGACCATCGCCTCGGCGGTCGCAAGCAGTCCCCCGGGCGGCGCGGCCGAGAAGTTGAGGGCTTGAATGGCCGGCTCGCGTGAAGGCGCGCTCTCTGGCGCCCCCCGGCTGGTCGCGATCTGGGTCGCGATCGCGGCGCCGAGAGCGACCGCGGTGGCTAGCGCGACCGGCGCCCAAAAGCGCAGGCCCTCGCTCGGTTGCTCCACCAGCAAGAGGAGGGAAGCGAACACCAGGCCGCCCACGATCCCCGCCAGAGCGGCGGTCAGCAGCGGCCCGGTGCGGAGCGCCGCCCTCACGGCGAGGAGTCCACCAGCATCACCTGGAGACCGAGAGGCGCGAGGGCGCTCGCGATCGCCTCGCCACTGGGCCGTGCGTCGCCGAAGCTGAGGCGGTAGGAGGCCTGCCCTCCCTCCAGCCGCTCCAGCCGAGCGTCGGCCAGCCCGGGGACGGTCGCCAGCCGGTCGGCGACGTCGCGGAGGATCCGGAAGCGCTCGATCGGCTCGACCACCAGCACTGCTTGGCGGGCAAGGCCGGACTTGAGGGCGGCGACCGGCTCGGCGAGTGGCACCGTGGCCTCGGCCACCGTCGGCAGGATCGCTTCGTGGGCCACCGGTTCGGGCTCGGGCTCGGGTTCGGGTTCCGGTTCGGGTTCCGGTTCGGGTTCCGGTTCGGGCTCGGGTTCCGGTTCGGGCTCGGGCTCCGGTTCGG
>DAIRGV010000026.1:0-17747 GCA_036794405.1 Candidatus Dormiibacterota bacterium | reverse complement strand
GTTCGGGCTCCGGTTCGGGTTCGGGCTCCGGTTCGGGTTCGGGCTCCGGTTCGGGTTCGGGCTCCGGTTCGGGCTCCGGCTCCGGCTCCGGCTCCGGTTCGGGCTCCTCGGTGGCCAGCGGCAGCGGCGGCGCGGGCGGCCTTGCGAGCATCTCCCGCTCGGCGAGCGGAGGAGGCCTGAAGTCCATCTCCGGAAGCAACGGTGGTGCGGCGGCGGGCGGTCCGGCCGCGACCGGCGGCGGAGCAACAGGCGGTGGAGAGGCGGCCGTGGTCGCAGGCATCGACTCGTTGACGTCCTTCAACCAGCTGTTGAGGCGGTCGAGGTCGCCCGCCCATTCCGTCCGCGAACCCCGCGCTGGTGGTTGCAGCGGGGAAGTTGCGGCAGCCGCGCGCCGCTCGGCGAAGGCCGCCACGGCGCGCTCCGAGAAGAGCATCTCATCGGCGGTGCGCGCCGTCGGTTGGAGCGCACCCATCCGGACCGCCTGGGCGACCGCCGCGCTGCTGAGGCCCAGCCGCTCCGCCACCTCGACGGTGGTCAGCAGCGTTCCCGTCACCTAGCCCACTGCGGGTCAGGTCGCGGTGCGGCGCCGGTTGGGGTCGAGGACCACGACGTCGGACGATTCGGCCGGCTCCGGGCCCTCCTCGCCCATCTCGGCCCGGCGAGCCTTCCGCTTCGCCTTGCGCGACCGTGCGAGCGGAGGGTCGTAAATGGTGGGAGGTGCGGGGAGTGAGCCGATGGCGGCCTGGATCTGCGCGGTGAGGTCCGCGGCCTGGTGCTCGGCGCTCGCGAGGCGCTCCGCCTCGGCCCGCGCGACGACCTCGAGGAAGGTCCGCGCGCCTTCGGGGTCGTGGCGGCGCATCAGCTCGGCGAACTCCGCGGCCCGCGCCCGGCTTCGGGCGCCCGCGTCAGCCGCATCGGCAGTCAGCGTCCCCGCGTAGCGGTGGACGGCGGCGAGGGCTCGTGAGCCCGCCTGGAAGCGCAGCTCGTCGGCGAGCGCCTGGGCCGCCTGGATCTCGGCGGCGCCGGCCGCGCGCCGGGCCGACATCACCCGCCGGCGGGCGGCTGGGTCGACCTTGGCCAGAACGGCCGCCACCTGTGATGCCTCCGCCTCCCGGCGGTGACTCTCCTCTTCCGACCTCGCCACCAGGGCGGCGGCCGCGTCGAACACCTGGGCGAGGCGGCTAGCCACCTCCTGGAGCACGCTGGCCTCGGGAGGTCTGCTCATCTCGGCCCCTGCCTCAGTGCTCCTCGGGTTTGTAGCTGCTGTAACCCGCACCCTCCGCGCCCGGCTCGGCCGGGGACGGAGTGCCGTTGGCCGGCGCCGGGGCGAAGGACGGCGCCTGGGTCTGGACGGTGTCGCCGTACTCGGGGCCGGGCACCGTGGTCGGCTCGGGGTTGAGATCGGGCGCCGGGGCCGCCGCGGGCGGTGGCGCGACGGAAGGGGCGTAGGAGCCCGACTCGGCGAGCCGGCCGCCGATCGTCAGCCGCGTCTGGGCAGTTTCCAACACGCCGTGCGCCTGCCTCTCGGCGGTGCGCAGCGCCGCTTCATTGACGGTATGAATCGCCTGCAGCAGTCGATCGGCCGAGTTGGCGTCGGCCAGGCGGACCAGCTCAGCCAGCTCGGTGGCCTTATCGAGTCGCCCCTGGCCGGCGTTCCGGGCTTCCTCGACCAGGGCCTGGGCGTAGCGCTGAACGGCCGCCATGATGCCGCTCCGAGCGTGGCGGACGACCTCTTCCGACTGCTGCTCGGCGATGTGGAGGTCCCGGGCGCAGGCTTCCTCGGCAGCGGAGAGGATCCGGTCGGCGGCCTGCTCGTCGGCGATCCGGACCACGGCCGCCAGGTCCCGCGCGTCGGCCAGCCGGGTTTCATTTGCCTGGCGGGTGTCTTCGACCAGCTCCAGGGCGTAGCGGTAGACGGCTGCCGAATGGGCGTTGGGGACTGACGCTGGCAGGTCTCCCATCGGGATATGAGACTCCTCGTTCTTGATTTTGCCGGGCGCTCGGAAGCGCGCGCACGACAGGTGAGCGAAGCCTAGCCCAATTCGGGCGCGAGCGGGCGCAGTCTGAGCGGGCCCGGCGCGCGCGCCGATAAACTTCCACCGGCGGTATGGGAAAGAAGCGGGCGCAGGTGCGCCAGGTCAAGAAGACGATGCGGCAGGTGAAGCCGAAGCCGGCTCAGACCGCCGCCGCCGGCCCCCAGCAGCGTAAGCAACGAGAGCGTTACGTCGAGGCGGGCGGGTTCCTCCAGGGCTACGCTCCGGGGTGGGTCATCCGGCTCGGCTACTACGCGGCGGCGGCTGTCGTCGTCAGCCTGCTGGTGATGGTCGAGCTCATCTTCGGACCGGTAGCGCCGCACAGTCTGCCGGTCCGAATCGTCGCGGCGATCGCCTGGTTGGCTCCGATCGTCATCCTGGTCAGCCTGCTGGCCCCGGGTGTTCGGCTCGCCTTCAAAGATCGCGCTGCCCAGCCGCTCGTGGTGCAGGGCCAGTTGCTCGGCGCCAGCTCGGTCAGCACCTCGCGTGGGCTCGGGATGCTGATGCTGCGGACCCGAACCGGCACCGAGCAGTATCTCTGCCCGCCGGAGAAGCTTGCCAAGGTGCCCGGCAACGTCGTCCAGGTGGCGATCAGCGTCACTCCGAACCTCCGCTACGTGCGCTCGGTATTGGTGATGGGGCAGAGGCAGATCTCCCGCGCCGAGCCGCCGGTGCCCCAGGTGCTCCAGCGGCTGCAGCTGTTGCCATTGCTCACCCCGGCCTTGCTCGCTCTCGCTTTCGTCCTGGGAGATGATGTGACCGCCTTCATCCCGATGACGCCGGAGCCGCTCCACGCGCTCGCCGCGGCGCTTGTCGGCGCCATCCTCGGCGGCGGCGTTTTCGGGGCCTCCTACTTCTACCAGAAGCGCCTCATGGCGCAGGCGCAGGCCCTCGTCCCCGGAGGCCTCGGCTAGCTCCCAAAAAGAAAAGGAGAGCGCTGCGAAGCGCTCTCCTTCGAAGTCGACGTCCGGGTGTGTCTAATGCGCTCCGGCGGCACGCGGGGTGGTGGAGTCGGAGGCCATCGCCGAGTGCGGCATCAGCTCGCCGCGGTGCGGGTAGAGGACCACCAGCGCGATGCCGAAGACGATCGCGATCGCGAGCGGCGCCGGCTGGCCGAAGGTTCCCCAGAAGACGCCGAAGACGATCCGGTAGACCACCACAAGAATCGAGTACAGGATGGCCGCCCGGACCCAGCTCACATGGGCCTCGGGGTTGAACGAGGCGACGGCGATGCCAACGCCGAAGGCCACCCCGGCAACCGACGTGTCGGTGCCGGCGAGCCCATCGAAGGGCAGGATCGACGTTGCCAGGATGGACATCGTGCTGCCGACGACCATCAGGATCCCGAGCAACAGCATTACGACCGTAAGTAGACGAGCCTTCATCATCGAGTTCATAGACGATCCTCCTAGGTTGGATTGGCGCGTTGCGCGCACAGCATAAGTACTAACGCCGCTCGTAGACTGACCTTGTGCCGCCAGATGTTGACATAACTCCGGAGGGATTGGACGCGGTACGGGCAGAACTCGTCGAACTCACCAAGGTTCGCCGACCGAACATCGTGGAGAAGATCAAGTCGGCGCGTGAGCTCGGCGACCTCTCCGAAAACTTCGAGTACCACTCGGCAAAGAACGAGCAGGGGTTCATCGAAAGTCGCATCCAGGAGCTGGAGCAGATCGTTCGCAACCACCGGCTCATCGGGGCGCCCGCGCCGAGTGGAGTGGTCCAGCTCGGCAGCACCGTTCACTTCACCGAGGAAGACGGCCCGCCGGAGACTTACCGGATCGTCGGGCCGGCAGAGGCTGACCCGACAAAGGGGCGGGTCAGCAACGAATCGGCCGTCGGACGGGCGTTGCTCGGCCGCCGGGTCGGCGAGCTGACGACGGTGGAGACCGAGTCCGGCGACTCCTACCGGCTGAAGGTCGTCGGGATCGAATAGGTCAACGCGCGCAGCCTGCTGCGCGTGGGGGTGGTCCTCAGTGGACGTGCCTATGCTCGGGCGCGTTGCCGGCGCGCGTGTGGGGGTGATTGTGGTCCCCGGCGCCATGTCCGAGCGTTTCGTCGCAGGGATGGCAGGCCTCAACCTGGATCGTGGTGTGACCGATCTCGAACTTGCCGCAGACGAGCTCCTCAACCCGGCGGACGAGGTGCTCGGAGTCGGCCGCCGGCAGCTCCTCGGCGACCACGACATGGCAGCTGAGCGCGATCTGCTCGCCGGAGAGGGACCAGACATGGAGGTCGTGCACCGAATCGATCCCCGCCGTCATGGCGATGGTGAGCCGCACGTCGTCCACGTCGATCCCGCGGGGGACGCCTTCGAGCAGCACGTTCATCGTGTCGAAGACGATCCGGATCGCGCTGATCGCGATCAGCACCGTGATACCGAGCGAGACCAGCGGGTCGGCATAGAGCCAGCCGGTGAGCAGGATGACGGCGCCCGCGACGATCACTCCGACTGACGCCGCGAGATCGCCGACGACGTGCAGGAGCACCGCCCGGACGTTCATGTTCTCCTCGCTGCCGCGGAGCCGGAGCGCGATGTAGGTGTTGACGGCGATCGCCACCAGCGCTGCCACGATCACCAGCCCGCCGTTCACCGGTTCGGGGTGGGCGAAGCGCCGCGCGGCCTCGTAGGCGATGCCGACGACGATCAGGATCAGCGTCGCGCCGTTGGCCATGGCGGCGAGGATCCCCACCCGGTGATAGCCGTAGGTCCGCTGGGCGTCGGCCGGCCGACGGGCCTGCACGACGGCGAACCAGGCGAGGCCGAGAGCGACGACGTCGGTAAGGATGTGGCCGGCATCGGAGAGCAGCGCCAGCGAATGCGAGAGCAGGCCGGCCGCCGTCTCGATGACAAGGATCAAGGCGGTCAGGAGGAACGCCTGCCGGAGAGCTCGCCCGGTCAGGTCGCCGTGGTGGTGGTCGCTCAAAGGCTCTCGAAGCAAACTGTACCCTCGATTCCCGTGAACCTGGACCGTCTCCGGCAATGGATGCAAAGCACCGGCGTGGACGCCGCCTGCGTCACCGACCCGGTCTCGATCGCCTACCTGACAGGCTTCTACGCCAACCCGCACGAGCGGCTGCTCGCCCTCGCCGTCAGACCGGAAGGCGCGGCGCTGATCGTGCCCGACCTCGAACGGGAGAACGCCGAGGGTCGGGCGCGCGAGGTTGAGATCGTTTCCTGGCCGGACGGTGAGGACGCTTTCGCGCTCCTTCGGGCCGCGCTCGGCGACGGGTCCCGCCTGGCGGTCGAGAAGGAGCACCTGACGGTCGCCCGCTGGGAGCTGCTCGACGGCGGTGAGGCGGAGGATTGCTCGGGCGCGCTGCGCGCGATGCGAGCGATCAAGCAGCCGGAGGAGCTGGAGCTGCTGCGCCTCGCCGCGGGCTTCACCGACAGCGTCACCGAGGTCATCCTGACCGAACTTCGGCCCGGAGAGACCGAGCGCGCGGTGGCCACCCGGATCAACGGGCTCATCAACGGAACCGGCTCCGGGCTCGCCTTCGGGTCTCTGGTCCAGGCCGGCCCCAACTCGGCCCTGCCCCACCTGCCGCCCGGGGAGCGGCCCCTGGCCGCCGGCGACCTGGTGCTGCTTGATTTCGGCGCCCGCCACCGCGGCTACAACGCCGACACCACCCGGATGGCCGTCGTCGGCCCGCCCGACGAACGCCAGCGCCGAGTCCACCAGGCCGTGCTCGACGCCCACGACCGGGCGATCGAGGCAATCCGAGCCGGCGTCACCTGCGGTGAGGTCGACGCCGCGGCCCGGCGGTCGCTCGAGAAGGCCGGGTTGGGCGACCGCTTCATCCACCGTACCGGCCACGGCCTCGGCCTCGACGCGCACGAGACTCCCAACCTCGAGCCCGGCTCCAGCGTGCGGCTCGAGGTCGGCAACGTTGTCACCGTCGAGCCCGGTGTCTACATTCCCGGCTGGGGCGGGGTGCGGATCGAGGACGACATCGTCGTCGAGGCCGACGGCGCCAGGACCTTGACCACGGCTGACCGGGGCCTCAAGGTCATCCCGACTTAATCAACGTCTGGAGGAGAGCAGAAGGCGTGGAATACAAGATCCTGGGCACCACCCTGCCCGTGCTCGAGGTGACCCTGCAGCCGCAGGAGTGGATCGTCGCCGAGTCCGGTGAGCTTTCCTGGATGACGGCGAGCATCGGCCTCCAGAGTGGCGTTCAGGTCGGTGGCCAGGCCGGTGGCCTCTTCGGGGCCATCACCCGCGCCATCAGCGGCTCGACCATCTTCATGACCCAGTACTACGCGGTCCAGTACCCCGGCCAGGTGGCGTTCGCCACCAAGGTTCCCGGGACCATCCTGCCGATCGAGATGCCCGCGGGGCACCCCGGGTACGTCGTCCACCGCCACGGGTTCCTCGCCGGCGGGCCCCAGATCCAGCTCGGCGTCGCACTGCAGCAGCGCCTCGGCGGCGCGGTCTTCGGCGGCATGGGCCTTTTCCTGCAGCGGGTCCAGGGCCAGGGCTCCTGGTGGTGCGAGCTGCAGGGGGAGGTGGTCGAAAGGGATCTCCAGCCGGGCGAGATGATCCGCGTCCATCCCGGCCACGTCGGAATGCTGGAGGCGTCCGTCCAGTTCTCGGTGACGACCGTGCCCGGAATTCGCAACGTCCTCTTCGGCGGGGACGGCCTCTTCCTGGTCCAGCTGACCGGCCCCGGCAAGGTCTGGCTGCAGTCGCTTCCGCTGCCCAACCTGGCGCACGCGATCAGCCACTACCTGCCCCAGCCCTCGAGCAACTGAACCGGGTCAGCGGCCGTCTGGGGCGCTGACCGCGAGGCGTCCCCGGTATGACGCCGGAATGACTTCCAGCCGTCATAACTTGCCGTCATGGCAACGTTGAACGACTCCGGACCGGCGGTGGCAACCTCCGGCTCGGACCTCGAGGAACTGCAGACTTCGGAGCCCGCCCTCCTCGATCACTGGCGTTTCGAGCGCCGCGTCAATGAGCCCTCGACCGGAAGCACCTGGCGCATGGCGGTCCCGCCCGAGCTCCTGGAGCGGCTTCGCGCCAAGAACGAAGCCGTCGCCGGCGCGGCCGCCGTCGCGCTGCCTCGCCCCCAGCCGGCCGCCAGTGAGATGGTTCGGATGGCGGCCGTCGAAGCGGCACTGGCGCCGCTCCCTGAGAGCTACCGTGCCCCTTACCTGCCGAAGCCGGTCGCAGAGCCCGAGGACGTCATCGAGACGTTGGGCTGGGAAACCGAGGCGCAGTTCTTCCCCGAGGAGCCGGCCGCGGTGGTCCTGCCGCCCTCGTTCAAGGGTCTCGACTGGTCCACGACCGACAACAGCGGCCGCGTGCTGGTGAGTGTGCGGCCCGTCCTCAGCGCGGCGCTGGCTGAAAGGGTGGTCGAGCTGCTCGACCGCGCGCCCGGGATGTCGAGCGTCCGCTCGCTCGGGTTCGCCGAGGACATCGCCGCGTTCGACGCCGAGTACAACGGTCCGGTCGACACCAACGAGGCGGTCGAGCAGGCCCTCAAGGGCATCGGCGCCTCGCTCGTCTCCAGCGGGGAGCGCGAGTTCTACCTTGCGATCCAGGGGCAATTCGTCAGCTAGGAGGGAGGGAGAGCCCCGGAAAGGGACTTAGCGGCCGTGGCGCAAGCCCGGCCGCTTTTCCCATTGTTCAGGTCCGGGAAGGTGGTATCGAGACTCCTTCGAAGTCGGCCGGCTCCAGCTCGGCCCGGTAGACGCGATGGGCAGGGCCCCGCTGGACCAGGGAGCCGTTGGTCTCGCGGCGGACGCTCAGCTCGCCCCCGGGCATCACGATGGTGACCTCGTCGCCGACGAGGCCCTCGCGCATCAGCGCTGCCGCCACAGCGCTCGCGCTGGTGCCCGAGGCCAGCGTGTATCCGGCGCCGCGCTCCCAGATCTCGATCCGTGCGCGGTTGCGGTCGAGCACCTCCACCAGCTGCACATTGGTCCTCTCCGGGAACATTGCATGTCGCTCGAGGTGAGGCCCGAGCTCCACCACCCGCCGGGCGTCGACGGGCTGGTCGAAAACGACCGCGTGGGGGTTGCCGACCGAGACCAGGGCCGCCGTGACCGTGCCCGCCGGCGTCTCGATGCTGACCCGGCCGGGCTCGCCCTCGACCAGCGCCGGCAGGTCGGCGGCCCGAAAGGAGGGGCGGCCGATGTCGAGCTCGGACGTGACCCGAGCTCCCCCGGTCTCGAGCACCCGAACCTGGTTGGCTCGATCCAGGGTCCGGATCTCGAACAGGGCCGGCGCGCCGTGCTCGAGCACGGCGTGTGCGGCCGTGATGCGGAGGCCGTTGCCGCTCTTCTGCGCCTCGCTCCCGTCGGGGTTGAAGATTCGCACCGTCATTGTTGCCGGGTCGAAGGCGAGCAGCCCGTCGCTGCCGAGGCCGAAGTGCGGGTGGCAGATGACGGGCAGGAGCCGGACCAGCTTCTCCAGCGGGCCCGGGAGGTCGAGGACGAGGTAGTCGTTTCCCAGCGCCTGGTACTTGATCAGCCGCACCGTCATCGCGGTTCAGGCTAGGGGAACAAAGCTGCCGGGGTGGGCGGTTACAATGCTCCGATGCGGCTGGAGAGCGCCTACGAGTATCCCGCGATGCGGCGGATCTACTCTCCCGCCTGCTTCTGTACCTGCTGAAGACCGGCTAGAAACCTCTCGCGTCCGCGTCACTGACGCACCGGAGGTCCCCGGTCTTTTTTCTTTTCCAGCCAATCGAATTTTGTATTTGCGGAGGAAGCGACCTCACATGGGAAGCAACGGACATATCGCCAACCCGGAGTCTCTGGTCAGCACCGATTGGGCTGTCGAGCGCCTGGCTGACCCCGGCGTTCGCCTGGTCGAGGTCGACGTCGATACCACCGCCTACGAGAAGGGCCACCTGCCCGGCGCCGTCGGCTGGAACTGGCGCGACGACCTCCAGGCGCGGCCCGCGCGTGACATCGCGGCCCGGGATCAGCTGGAGCAGCTGCTGAGCCGCAGCGGCGTCGGTCCCGAGACGACCGTGGTCCTCTACGGCGACAACAACAACTGGTTCGCCGCCTACGCCTACTGGACGCTCAAGTACTACGGCCTCGAAAAGGTGACGCTCATCAACGGCGGCCGCGTCAAGCTGGAGGCCGAGGGCCGCCAGTTCACCACCGAGGCGCCCTCCTACACGCCGACCAGCTTCAAGTTCAGCGGTGGCACCAACGAGGCGATCCGTGCCTACCGGGACGACGTCGCGGAGCGGATCGGCAAGGCGGGCCTGGTCGATGTTCGCTCCCCGGGCGAGTTTTCGGGCGAGCTGCTCGCCCCTGAGAACCTCCCCCAGGAGGGCGCCCAGCGGGGCGGTCACATCCCGACCGCGAAGAACATCCCGTGGGCCAAGGCGGTCAAGGAAGACGGGACCTTCAGGGACGTCGGCGAGCTGAAGGAGCTCTACGGTTCCCAGGGCATCACCGGCGACCGGGAGACGATCGCCTACTGCCGGATCGGCGAGCGCTCGGCTCACACCTGGTTCGTCCTGACCGAGCTGCTCGGCTACGACAACGTTCGCAATTACGACGGCTCCTGGACCGAGTGGGGGTCGCTGATCAAGGCCCCGATCGAGAAGTAGCGAGTGGCAGCCTCGATCGTCGACCACAGTGCGCTCAAGGTGAACCAGGCGGGGATCATCGTCACCGTCCTGGTCGCCTTCGCCGGGAGCGTCTTCTCCCCCTGGTTCGAGCTATTGATCCCGGTCCTTGCCGCGGTGATGCTGCTCGGCACGTGGCGGCCCGGGCTGGCGCTCTTCAAGCAGCTCTACTTCCGGGTCCTCAAGCCTCGCGGCATCGTCAAGCCGCGGCCGCTCGAGGACTCTCCCGTCCCGCACAACTTCGCTCAGGGACTGGGCGGGGTCTTCCTCGTCATCGCCACGGTGCTACTCCCGCTGCTGGCCGCGGCGGGGCTGGCGGTGGCGTTGCTGGTGGCTGTCCTTGCCTCGGTCAACCTGGTCTTCAGCTACTGCGTCGGCTGCCAGGTCTACTTCCTGCTCGGCCGGTCCGGGGTGCTGAGGCAGACGTGAGTTTCGAGGTTCAAGCCGTCGCTCTCGGTCTGACCGGGTCGGCGGTCGGCCTTGCCGCAATGGCCGCCAGGTTGACCGCCTGGCACGCTCGCCGGCGCGCGGTCGGAGAAGTGGGCACTTCGAAGGCCGGCGAGCACCCTTTCTCCTCGGCGCCACACATCCTCTACTTCACGACCGAGCAGTGCTCGACCTGCCGGCTGCGGCAGGAGCCGGCCCTGGCTCAGCTCGACGCGCCGGTGAGGAGGGTGGACGCGATCGCCGAGCGCGAGCTGGCGCGGCGGTTCGCGATCTATACGGTCCCCGCCACGGTGGTGATCGGCACTGGCGGCACCGTCACCAACGTCAACTACGGCTTTGCCGGGACGGCGAAGCTGCGACGGCAACTCGCCGCGGCGGGCTAGGCAACCCCGCCGGTATCCTCGGCTCGAAGGCTGAGGCTGGCTGTCGCGGCGCGAAGCCCAGAACTCCGGCGCGAGCCTGACCATCGGTGCCATCTACTACCCGCTCTCCGGATCCCACGCGAAGGGCGGCCTGGCGGAGCTCGGCGGGGTTCGTGCTGCCCTCGAGATAGCCCGGCAGCAGGGGGTGGCGGGCGCCTCTCGGATCCAGCGGTCCTCGCCGACCATGTCCGACTGCTGGCCGCCGTCGGCACCAGCTCCGCCTTCTGCATGCCCGACTTCCAGAAGCGGCTGGGCGATCAGGCGGTGGGCGTCTACGCCGCCGACAAGCCGGACCAGGTCGTGGGCGAGGGCGCGCTGACGGCCGCTGCCCGCGCGCTGCTCGGGCAGGCGATCGCCCGTTTTGCTTCCGACAACCACGGCCAGGCGATGGAGATCCCGGGAGGCGCCGGCATCGTCGACGGCTGGACCCTCTTCCACGACGTCCTTGCAACAGTCGGCGCAGCCCTCTTCATAAAGCTTTCGAGCGGCGGTCGGGCTTCGGCCCGGCCGCCGGCTCATCACCCGCCTAGGCCTTCTTGAGCGGGCGCTCCATCAGCGTGATGTCGATCCAGACGTTGAACTTGTGGGCGGCCTCGTGGAGGACCCCGACCTCGGTGAAGCCCAACGCTTCGTGGAGCGCCTTGCCGCCCCGGTTGTCGGCAGGCACCTGGGCCACCATCAGCCGGTAGCCGAGTTTGGTCGCCTCCTCGATCAGGCGGGTGAGCAGGGCCTTGCCCACGCCGTGGCCCTGGAGCAGCGGGTCGACGTAGACGAGGTCCTCGACAGTCGAGCTCATCCCCCGGCGGATCCAGGGCAGCAAACGGCCCCAGCCGATCACGCCCTCCTCACCCTCGGCGACGACCAGCAGGCTCGTGCTGCCGTGCGAGCGCCACCACTCCGCCGCCTCCTCCTGGTCGAGGGGTTCGGCATCGAGGGTGGCGAAGGTCTGGTTAACGGCCCAGTTGTAGATGCCCATGATGGCGGCGAGATCGCCGGCGACGGCCGGCCGGACGGTCAGCTTGGAAGTGGCGCCACTCATGGCAGCTAAGGCTATTCCTCAGCGGTGCCGGCCGCCGTCGTCAGACTGGACGGCGTGGAGCTCCGCCCGTCGGGCGAACAGCACGAGATCGCCTTCGCCGACCAGCGCGCGATGGTGACCGAGGTCGGAGCCACGCTGCGCGAGTACTCGGTCGCCGGCCGCCAGGTGATCGAGGGCTTCGGGCCCGGCGAGGTCTGCAGCGGCGGCCGGGGACAGGTCCTTGTCCCCTGGCCGAACCGGGTTCGGGACGGCAGCTATGAGTTCGGTGGCACTCGGCATCAGCTGGCGCAGTCCGAGCCGGAGCGCCACAACGCCATCCACGGGCTCGTCCGCTGGGTCCCCTGGCGTCTCCTCGACCGGGCCCCCGACCGGGTCCAGCTCGGGTTCACAATCCATCCCCAGCCCGGCTACCCGTTCACCGTCGTCCTGAGCATCCGCTACGCGCTGGCGGAGGCCGGACTCCGGGTGTCGCTGCTGGCGCGCAACCGGGGTGAGGCGGCGGCGCCCTTCGGCGCGGGACAGCATCCCTACCTGCGCCCCGCCGGAGGGTCGATCGACGGGGCGCAACTCCGCGTCCCGGCACGGAGCCACATCGAGCTCGACCAGCGGCTGATCCCGACCGGGAGGCTGCTGTCCGTTTCGGGCGGTCCCCTCGACTACCGGGAGCAGAGGCCGGTCGACGCCACCGCCCTCGACACCTGCTTCACCGACTTCAGCGAACCCTACGTGGAGCTGGACGGGACGCGACTCTGGTGGGACGCGCTCCATCACTATGTGCAGCTGTTCAGCGGCGACACCCTCGACCCCGGCCGGCGCCGGACCGGACTCGCGGTGGAGCCGATGAGCTGCCCTCCGGACGCCTTCAACTCGGGCACCGGGTTGGTCATCCTGGCGCCGGGCGGCGAGTGGTCGGGCAGCTGGGGCATCACGCCGGGCCCAATCTGAAAGCGCGGTTGCTACCCTCTCGGCTCGTGGACGGACGGACGGGTGCGCAGCAAAGCGACCTGCTGAGGCTGATCAATGGCATGAAGGTCTCCCAGGTGATCTACGCGCTCGTGACCCTCGGGATCCCCGACCTCCTGGGCGAGCAGCGCAAGGGCGTGGCCGAGATCGCCGAGGTCACCAATGCCAACCCGCCTGCGTTGTATCGCCTGCTGCGGGCCGCCGCCGCCGTGGGGGTGTTGGACGAAGACGATTCGAAGGGCTTTGCGGTGGCTGAGTTGGGCGTGGGCCTGCGCTCCGACGTCGAGGGCTCGGTGGCAGGCTGGGTGGGCCTGGTCGGCAGCGCCAACTACTGGCAGAACTGGGGGCAGCTGGCGGACAGCATCCGAACCGGCGAGACCGGCTGGCGGCTCCGCCACGGCGTCGACGCCTGGACCTACCGCGCCGAGCACCCCGAGGACGGCCGCATCTTCGACCTGGCCATGGTGAGCCTCACGGCCGGCGGGGCGAAGGCTATCGCCGGCGCCTACGACTTCTCACCCTTCCGGACCGTGGTCGACGTCGGCGGCGGTCGCGGATCCCTGCTCGCGGAGATACTCCACCGCACGCCGGGCTCGACTGGTGTCCTCTTCGACCAGCCCCACGTGGTCGAGGGGGCAGCTGCCCTCCTCCGGGAGGCGGGCCTGGCCGATCGCTGCCGGATCGAGGGCGGAAGCTTCTTCGAATCGGTGCCGGCCGGGGAGGACGCCTACATCCTGAAGTCGATCATCCACGACTGGTACGACCCGGAGGCCCGGCAGATCCTGCAGGTCTGCCGCAGGGCCGCCTCGCCCGCCTCGGTGCTGCTGATCGCCGAGCGCGTCCTCGACCCGCCCAACCAGGGCATGGACACCAAGCTCTCCGACCTCAACATGCTGGTCAACCCGGGCGGCCTGGAGCGCTCGGAGCCTGAGTTCGCGACGCTCCTCGCCAGCTCCGGGTTCAAGCTGCGTCGCGTGGTTCCCACCAGCGGCCCCTATTGCGTAATCGAGGCCGTCCCGGCCTAGCTGAATCGGCGGTCGTCCTCGCGCCGGACGGCCCATAGCGTGAGCGCCAGGAATGCGACCGTGTAGCCGGCGAGCCAGAGGACGCTCTTCGGGATGTCGTCATAGGGGACCCCGACAGCGTTCCAGGCGATGTGCCCAAGGTGGTACAGCGGCAGGTAGGGGGCGAAGTCCTGGATGAACTTGGGGAGGTTGCTGATGGGGATGAAGATCCCCGACGCGAAGGACATCGGGAGGAAGATCAGGTTGACGACAAGCACGGCGGCGGCCGGCCCCGAGATGTAGCCGATCGCGAACCCCATGCAGATGAACGGGATCATCCCCAGGAGCAGCCGCCAGGTCAGGTTGAACCACTGCTGGAGCGGCATCGAGATGCCCGCCAGAAGGATGCCGGCAAGGTAGAGCAGTCCCAGGGCGGCGAGCGCGAAGACGACCGCCGCGATCGTCTTGCCGATCAAGGGAGCGATCGGGCGGACCGGCGTCGCTCGCATCAGGGCGTCCATCCGGCTACCCCGCTCGTTGGCCACCGTGATCCCGAAGGAGGAGAGGGCGATGTTTACGACCGCGTAGGCCGACAGCGACGCGAGGGCGTACTTGTGGAAGTCGACCCCCGCGAGGCTCCCGCTCTGGAGCCCGATGAAGACGTAGAGGATCAGCGGGAAGGCGAGGCCGAAACCGGTGAACTCGGGCACCCGCACCAGGCGCCGGAACTCGGCCTGCGTCTGGGCCGCCACCATCGGCCAGAGCGGCGCGACGCGGACTTCAGCGGCCACCGGTCAGCACCAGGACGGCCTCCTCGAGACCGGCGCCGGCGACCTCCAGGTCGGTGATCGGAGCCCCCCGGCCGAAGAGGGTTCGAAGCACCTGCTCGGGGTCCGAGGTCAAAAAGCTCACTCGCGCCCCCTCGATAACCAGGCCCTCGACCGGCAGGCTCTCCAGCGACTCGGCGGTGACTCCCGGCCACTGGAAGGTCACCTTCTTACCCGGAACCAGCGCCCGGATCGCCTCGGGCGAGTCCTCGGCGACGATGAGCCCGTGATCGATCACGACGACCCGGTCGGCGAGCGCGTCGGCCTCGTCCAGGTAATGGGTCGTCAGCACGATCGACTTGCCGCGCTGCTTGAAGAGGCGGACCTGGTCCCAGAAGGACCTCCGGGTGGCGGTGTCGAGCCCGACGGTCGGCTCGTCGAGGAAGAGCGCTTCCGGGTCACCGCAGATCGCGAGCGCGAAGTAGACCCGCTGCCGCTGCCCGCCGGAGAGGTTCTTCACCAGCTTCTCCTGGAACTCACCGAGGCCGGCCATCTCGATCACGGTGTCGGTCGGCAGTGGGTTCGGATAGTAGGTCCGGAAGAGTTCGACGACCTCCCGGACCTTGAGGGTCAGCGGGATTCCGGATTCCTGCAGCATCACCCCCGTCCGCGACCTGGCTCGAAGGTCCATCGGGTCAAGGCCGAACAGGAGCGCCCTGCCCGTCGTGGGCCGTCGGAGGCCGAGCATGAGGCTGATCGCGGTCGTCTTGCCGGCGCCGTTCGGGCCCAGGAGGCCGACCAGCTCGCCTCGCTTGACGGTGATGCTGACGCCCCGGAGCGCCTTTACGCGCCCGAAGGTCTTGGTGGCATCGAGGAGCTGGACGATGGCCCCGCCATCGCCCTCAGCCGAGGCTGTAGATCCCCGGGAGCTCTCGGTAGAGGCCGGCATAGTCGAGGCCGTAGCCGATCACAAAACGATCGGGGATCACAAAGCCGGTGAAGTGGATGTCGACCGGCATCTCGCGCCGGGCCGGGCGGTCGAGGAGGGTCGCGAGCCGGATGCTGGCGGGACGGTCGCGCTTGAGCCGCTTCAGGATCTCGTTGATCGTCCGGCCCGAGTCGACGATGTCCTCGACCAGCAGCACATGGCGGCCGGTCAGGGGCCCCTCGACCATGTGGGCGAACTTCACCTTGCCCGAGCTGCTGGTGCCCCCGCCGTAGCTGGAGGCGCGCACGAACTCCAGCTCGGCCGGGATGCTGAGCGCGCGGAGGAGGTCGGAGGCGAAGACCGCAGCGCCTTTCAGGATCACCACGATGACCAGCGGTTGGTCGCTGTCGGCGTAGGTCTCGGAGATCTCGCGACCCAGCTGGCGGACCCGTTTGGCGATCCGGCCGGGGGTGATCATGGCTTTCCCGGAGCCTCGTGTCGGAGGCGCTTGGGGCGGCGTCATGACCTCGACCAATGTGCGCTCAAGTCTAGTGGAGCAACCGAGGCCGAGACCGGCTGGAGCTTCTGATATCGGTTTTTTCCATAGCGACCGAGGCCGCCGTCGAAGTTGACCGCGCGGCCCTCGCCATAGACCTCCGGCCGCGGTCCCCGGTGGGGCGTGTGGCCGTGGACGACCCGGGCCGCCCCGGTCCTCTCCAACCAGCGGTCGAGGCGTCCCGGCATCCTCTTGAACATCCCCCGGGGGGTCAGCGCATCCCAGATCTCGTGCTCGTGCCCCGGCTCACGCAGCATCTCAGCGACGACCTCGTTGATCGATTCCGGGCTGCCCGAGCCGGCGAGGTCCCAGTAGCCGTCGTTGTCGGCGTGCTGGAGCAGCGTCCCATCCTCCAGCTGCAGCATCGCCGGCCGGTCCCGCAGCCAGCGCTGGAGCGGCTCGTCGCGGCGCAGCTCCTCGAGGTCATGGCGCTCGCCGCCGGACATGATCCAGCGGTGGAACTGGTCCGGGCTGTGCAGCGCGGCCAGCATCAGCGCCTCATGGTTACCGATCAGCAGCTCGCTGTCAGGCCGGTCACGGGCGTAGCGGAGAGCGCCGACGCCGAACGGTCCGCCGTCGACCAGGTCGCCCAGGAAGACCGTCCGGAACTCTCCCGGCGGGTAGGGCTGGAGGGCCTGGAAGAGGCGCTCGAGGTCGCCGTGGACGTCGCCGACGACGAGGACGGGCCGGCTCACTCGGCGCCCGGGAGGCGGCGGATCGTCCTGGTATAGGAGCCGATCGTCTGCAGCTCGCTCCGATTCTCGCGCCAGCGCCAGGGGTCGCTGAAAAGGGACTCGACCTCGGCGCGCCGGAAGGGACGCGCCGCCGGGTAGAAGCCACTCCCGGGTCCGCCCCGGAACACCCAGAAGGAGTCCCAGGCGCCCGTTGCGCGCGCTCGCCGGAGGTGGGCGTTGCCGTCCCACCAGCCCGGCCCCGGGTCGGCCGTGACATCGGCGAGCACACCGGCGACGACTAGCTCGCCGACCAGGTAGAAGGCCGCCGGCGCGGCGCGGGGATGAAGGCGGGCCAGGAAGACGATCCGATCGCCCGCCACCGTCCTGCGGAGGGCATAGGCGCGGGCCGCCCGGCGGCAGTTATCACCATAGGTGGGGATCGGGCTCCGGAAGTCGGGGTCGAGGTGGACTGCGATCTTGCCCAGCGACCCGGGCGCGTGCTCGGCGATCTCGGGAAGGTCCCGCAGCCGCAGCATCGGCGGCCGCCAGCGCATCCGCTCCGGGATCGGCACGAGGGCGAAGCTGTCGTCCGCGAAGAGCGGAGAGCGAGCGCTATGGCTCGCGTTGACCCCGACATTGGCGAGGAAGACCGCCATCCTGTAGATCGTGCCCGAATTCCTCGTGCTGAGCGGCGATGCCGCCGGCCGCCACCACGCGCGCCAGCTCGGCCGCGCCTTCGGATCCGAGTCCCTCCGGGTGGTGGAGTCGGGGTGGCTTGACGCCATCCGCGACTGGCTGGTCAAGGCGCGGCGCGACGACCAGCTGGTGCCCGCGCCAACCATGCCGCACCTGCTCTGGCGATGGCTTGCCGGTGAGCTGGGCGCTTCGCCGGTCGCCGTCCCCCGGGGCTGGTCGCTTCCGTTCGAGATGCCCGGCACCGAGGGCGAGCTGTACCTCAGCGCCGCCGCCTGGACCTGCCCGGCCAGCTGCGTCGAGCCGGCCCACTGCCCGGTGCTCCACGGCCCGCGGGACTGGGACCTGGCAACCCTGATCGAGGCGCGGGCCCGAGAGCTGGGTTACGAGCCGGTCGTTTTCCGGGTCCTCCACTACGCCGCCGGTGTTGCCAGTATCCCGGCCGGCGCCCTCCAGGACGCCCGTCGGCTCGGCTCCGAGAAGCTCCTCGTGGCGACAACCTCCCACTGCCACGCCGCGATCGGGGCGTTGGTCAGACGGCTTCCGGGTAAACTTTCCACCGGTTAAGTAGGGGCGTAGCTCAGTCTGGTCAGAGCATCGGTCTCCAAAACCGAGGGCCGAG
>DAIRGV010000078.1:0-6192 GCA_036794405.1 Candidatus Dormiibacterota bacterium | reverse complement strand
TGCTGCTTGCCCTGCGCGGCCGCCGACCGCCTCCGGGACCGGCCTTTCAGACCCTGGCCGGCGGTCTCCAGCAGCTGACTGACGCGCTCGCGGCCTCGCTTCCGGGGCTTCAACTGGCCACCGAGGTCAGCTCCCTGCGCCAGCTTCCCGGGGGACGGTTCGAGCTCTCCACCACAGCCGGCGCCGTATTTACCAGGGCCGTCATCCTGGCCACCCCGGCCTTTGCCTCGGCGCGGCTGCTCGCGGGCGTAGACGCCCGCGCGGCGGAGTTGCTGGCTGCCATCCCCTACGCCTCGGTGGCAACCATAGCCCTCGCCTATCCGCGCGCTCAGCTGCGCCCGACGCGCACCAGTGGCTTCCTGGTGCCGCCGAGTGAGGGCCGGCTGGTCACCGCCGTGAGCTGGCTTTCCGAGAAGTGGCCACACCTCGGCACCGATCAGGTTGCGGTGCTGCGCTGCTCGGTGGGCCGCTCCGGCGACGAGCGCTGGCGGGACCTGGATGATGCCCGACTGCTCGAGCGCGTGCGTGCGGAGCTGGCCCAGCTGGCAGGAGTGCGTGCTGAGCCACTCGCGGGGTGCATCACGCGCTGGGAGTGCGCGCTGCCCCAGTACCAGACCGGCCATGGTACTCGGTTGACGGAGCTCGAGGTGCGGCTAGCATCCCATCCAGGGCTGGTGCTCGCGGGCGCCGCCTACCGCGGGATTGGCATCGCCGCCTGCGTGGCCCAGGCCGAGCGAGCGGCGGAGGCGGTGGCGAGCACGTTCAGGAGGGACCAAGTCGGATGAGCCTCGACTTCTCGCAGCGGCCGCTGCTCGTCTTCTGGGAGACGACCCGCGCCTGCGCGCTGGCCTGCAAGCACTGCCGCGCCTCGGCCATCCCGCATCCCCTGCCTGGCCAGCTGAGCACAGCCGAGGGCCGCGACCTGATCCACCAGGTCGCCGCCTTCGGGCGACCGCAGCCGGTGTTGGTGCTGACCGGCGGCGACTGCCTCGCCCGTCCCGACATCTTCGAGCTCGCCGGTCTCGCCGCCGGCCTGGGTATCCACGTGGCCATGTCGCCCTCCGTGACCCCAGGCCTGGGGCCGGCCGCCTTCCAAAGGATGCGAGACACCGGGGTCAGGGCGGTCTCGATCAGCCTCGACGGCGCCCACTCGACCACCCACGAGCGGATCCGCGGCATTCCCGGCCATTTCGCCGCCACCGTGGCGGCGATCCGCGCGGCGACCGCTGCCGGCCTCAGGGTGCAGGTCAATACCACCGTCATGCGCGACAACGTGGAGGAGCTGCCCGAGCTGGCGGCCCTCCTCTCCGGGCTCGGAGCCGACATCTGGGAGGTCTTCTTCCTGGTCGTCACCGGTCGCGCGGCCAGGGAGGCGCAGCTCTCGGCCGCCGAGTGCGAGGAGGTCTGCCACCTGCTCTACGACGCCAGCGGCTACGGTTTCGTGGTGCGCACCGTCGAAGCCCCGTTCTTCAGGCGGGTGGCCGCCTGGCGCCGCGAGCTGGGTCCGATGGGCCCGGCGACGGTGGCCCGGAGGTTCGGTCTGGGCGGCTACTACCGTGGCTCCGCGAGCCGGCTGCGTTCACTGCTGGGGGAGCCCGGCCAGCTGCCGGCCGCGCACACCCTTTCGACGCGTGACGGCTCGGGCATCATCTTCGTCGCCCACGATGGCGACGTCTACCCGGCCGGCTTCCTGCCGCTCAACTTGGGCAATATCCGGCAGCGACCGCTGGCGGAGATCTATCGAGAGCACGAGCTCCTGAGGGCCATCCGCCGTGGCGACTTCGGCGGGCGCTGTGGGGTCTGCGAGTACCAACAGCTCTGTGGAGGGTCTCGCGCCCGCGCCTTCGCGGCCTCGGGCGACCCCCTGGCGGAGGATCCCGCCTGCTCTTACCGTCCCGCTCTGGGAGTAGGCGCCTGAGCTTTCTCTACCTGGCCGCAGCGGCGTTACACGTCTTGGCGGCGGTGACCTGGGTCGGGGGCTCGATCTTCCTGGTCGTCGTCCTCGCACCGGCTCTGCGGGCGCCCGAGCTGCGATCGCAGGCGCCAGCGCTGATCCGGGGCGCAGGGCGCCGCTTCCGGAAGCTGACGTACGCCGCTTTTGTCACCTTCCTGGTCACCGGCGCGGTGCTGCTCGCCCATCGCGGCTTCGCCCTCACCCCGCTCCTGACTGGCAAGCTGGCCCTGGTTGCCGGCGCATTTGCGGTCTCCGCCATCCACGACTTTTGGGCCGGCCCCGCCGCCGCCCTGGCCGCCCGGCGCGGGGACGCCACCGCCAGCGCCCACTGGCGCTCGATGGCTACCTGGCTGGGCCGACTCAACCTGGTGCTCACCCTCACCATCGTCACCCTCTCGGTCGCGATCGCCCGCGGCGACTGATCCGCTCAGTCCGGCGGCTCGAGGGTCAGACTCACAATCTCAAGCCGGCCGTCCGGGAAAAGTCCTGGCGAAGTCCTCCGCCATCCCCTCGCGCGCCAATCTTGCCACTTCTACCCCGTCTCGGGCACGGACAATGCCTCGACCAACACCTTCCACTGGATCGCGGGACCGTCGGGCATCGAGTGGCGACCTACCCGGGTGGCGCAAGCGCGCGAAACGGCCGGAGGTCCCGATCGGCTCGGGACCGCGGTTCCCCCTGTTGTCACAGGACCCAGCGAGCTCGGACGTGGTGCTGAATCGATAGGCTTGGGTAGATTTCGGTATATTTCGCCCATGGTTTCCACGTTGGCGAGCGCCGGTTCGCCCTGGCTCAGCCTGGGCCAGGCCAGCCGGCTCCTGGGCATCACCCCGGCGACGCTCCGACGCTGGTCGGACCAGGGCGAGGTCGCAACCTTCGTCACCCCCGGCGGCCACCGGCGATTCGCACGGACGGTGATCGAGGGGATGGTCCCTCGGGTCCGCGCCCGCCGGCCGCCGCTGGCCGGGCTCGGCGCCAGCCCGGAGCGGATGGCGCAGGCCTATCGCCGAGCCCGTCCCGTCGAGCACGCGGGCAAGCCTCGGTGGCTGGCGGCGCTTTCGGACGCCGACCGGGTCGAGTTCCGCGACCGGGGACGCCATCTGCTGGCGGTCGTCCTCGAGCACCTCGACGCGGAGGATCGTCCGCTGGCTGCGCAGAAGCTGGAGCAGGCGGCCGCGGGCGCCGGGGAGTACGGATCGCGCGCCGCAGCCTTGGGTGCCCCGCTGGCGGAATCGGTGGAGCTCTTCCTCCGCTTTCGGAGCTCCTTCGTCGGCGAGCTCGCCCGCGTCGCGCGCCGGCGCCGTCTCGACACCCGCGAGGCCACGGTGCTCCTGGTCGAGGCGGAGTCGGCGATGGACCGGCTGCTGGTCGCCCTCATGAATGGCTACGAGAACCGGGGAACGGGCGCTTGACGGAGCAACCCTGGGTTGCCGGCGTCTCCGCGGCGGAGCGCCCCGCCGAGGAGCGGGAGCGCATCGCCGCCCGGATGCGACAGGGCGTCGGCGGCGGCCACGTGCTGCTCAGCACCTGCCACCGGATCGAGCTCTACGGGTTCGGGGAGCCGCCGCGCCTGGCCGGTGACCTGCCTCTGCAGTCAGGTGAGGCGGCAGTCGTCCACCTGCTCCGGGTCGCCGCCGGGCTCGAAAGCGCTCTGGTCGGGGAGGACGAGGTCCTTCACCAGGTCCGGGACGCCTTCCGGGAGGCAGCGGCGGGCGACCAGCTCGACGGCCGCCTGCACCGGCTCTTCGAGCTGGCCGTCGCCACCGGACGCCGGGCTCGGGCCGGCCGTACCGCCATCGGCGCAGGCCTGGCCGGCCGGGCCGTCGACTGGCTCCAAGGCCGCGCCCCTCTCCGCGGCCGCCCGGTCCTGGTGGCGGGCGCCGGTCGGATGGGATCTGCGCTCGCCCACGCGGCTCGCAAGAAGGGGGCGCTGGTGACGATCGCCAGCCGCGACCCGGAGCGGGCGCGGCGCCTCGGGTCGGTCTACGGTGTCACCGGCGTCAGCCTGGCCGAAGGAGCCGACCTCGTCCAGGGTAGCGCGGGTGTGGCGGTGGCCCTGAGCGGACCCTGGCAAGAGCTCGCCTCGCTGGCCGACCCGCTGCCGCCGATCGCCGACCTCTCCGCGCCGAGCGCGGTGCCCGGGCCACTCCGCGCCCGCCTCAACGGTGGCTTCCTGGGCGTCGACGACCTCTTCACCGGCGGAACGCCGCCGCCCGGCTACGTTGAGGCGGCGGAGAGGATCGTCTCGGGCAAGGCCGGCGAATACCTCGGCTGGCTGGAGGCGCGGTCGTGACCGTCCGGCTCGGCACCCGCGGGTCGCAGCTGGCGCTGATCCAGGCTGGGGTGATCGCCAACCTGCTCCGGCAGGCGGGGGAGGAGGTCGAGATCGGGAGATGGAGCTCGACGCCGAGGAGGGCGCTGACATCCTGATGGTGAAGCCGGCGATCACCTCGCTCGACCTGCTCGCGCTGACTCGCCAGCGCTTAGACCACCCGCTCGCCCCCTATCAGGTGAGCGGCGAGGCGGCGATGATCGAGGCCGCCTCCCGGATCGTGATGACCTACTTCGCGGCCGACGTGGCGACCTGGCTCAAGGAGGATCTGTGAGCGATTCCCGCTTCGTCCATGCCCTCGCCCTCGGCGTCGACCCCGCCTGGCGCCGGCTGCCGGCGGAGGAGCGCTGCCGGGGCGCCGAGGAGCTTGCCGCCGCGCTGGCCGTCGGCGCCGAGGTGACGACCTTCACCTACTCCACGATCGGGCTCGAGCCCGGCGCCGACCTGCTGCTCTGGAGCCTGGCAGCCTCGCTCGACGCGCTGGAGGAGCGAGCGGCAGCGGTGCTGCGATCGGCGATGGGAGGCTGGCTCACTGTCCGGGAGAGCTTCATCGGCATCATCCAGCCCTCCCAGTACGTCAAGAAGCCGACCCCGCAGGAGCAGTCGCTCTTCAGCGGCGAGAGGTCGCGCTACCTGGTCGTCTACCCCTTCACCAAGAGCACCGACTGGTACCTCCAGGGACGCGAGGCGAGGCAGGAGATCATGAACGAGCACATGCGGATCGGACATGACTATCCCGAGATCCGCCAGCTGCTGGCCAACAGCTTCGGCGTCGACGATATGGACTTCCTGGTGGCCTACGAGACCGACGACCTCGCCCGTTTCGGCGAGCTGGTCCGGGCGCTGCGGGGCACCGACAGCCGCCGCTCGACAGTCCGCGACACGCCGGTGCTGGTCGGCATCCACCGCCCGATCGCCGAGATCGCGTCGCTGCTCGGCGCCTGATGACGGCAGCGACAGCCTGGCGCGAGCGCGCCGCAGGCCTCTTCCCGGGCGGCGTCAACAGCCCGGTCCGCGCCTACCGAGCCGTCGGCGGCGAGCCCCCGATCCTGGTCCGGGGATCGGGCGCCGAGGTCTGGGACGCGGACGGCAACCGCTACCTCGACTACGTCGGAGCCTTCGGGCCGCTGCTCCTGGGCCACGCTCACCCGGCTGTGGTGGGGGCGATCCGGGAAGCCACCGAAGCCGGTGGCTCCTTTGGCACAACCGGACTGGTCGAGGTCCGACCCAGCCGTGAGTTCAAGACGGTGAAGGCCTTCATATACAACCAGCCCGCCGCCTTCGAGCAGCAGCTGGCGAAGCTGGCGGCGATGATGAGGGGCTACCTGGCCGCGCGACGGGCCGCCGGCGCCTCCGCCGTCCAGGTCTTCGACTCCTGGGTCGGCGCCCTGGCGGTGGAGGACTACGAGGCATGCGTCCTGCGCGAGCGCGCACGCGACATCCTCCGTCGGGCCGGTGGACGCCCCGGCCATGTCTTCAACCTGGGTCACGGCGTGCTCCCCGAGACGCCCCTTGAAAACCTCCAGGTGCTGGTCGAGACGATCCACGAATGGGGGCCGGTCCGCGTTGGCTGAGGGGCGCACCGGGATCCTCTGCATGGCCTACGGCAGCCCGGCGGACGATGCGGGGATCGAGCCCTACTACACGCACATCCGGGGCGGCCGGCCGCCCTCGCCGGCCGCGGTGGAGGAGCTCACCGGCCGCTACCGGGCGATCGGCGGGTCGCCGCTGTCTTCGATCACTCGGGCCCAGGCGGCGGCCCTCTCACAGTTGACCGGGCTGCCCACCTTCACCGGCTTCAAGCACACGGCCCCCTTCGTCGCCGACGGCGCGCGGGAGGCCGCCGAGCGAGGAATCACCCGGCTGGTCGGCCTGCCGCTGGCGCCCCACTACGCGCGGATGAGCC
>DAIRGV010000077.1:0-6458 GCA_036794405.1 Candidatus Dormiibacterota bacterium | reverse complement strand
CCGCCAGCACCTTCTCCGACTGGGCGTTGAGCAGGGGGACCTTGCGGATCTCCTGAAGGTACGATTTGAGCACGTCGGGCTCTGCGGGCGCGGCGTTGGCCTCCTTCTCGTCCTTTTCCTCAGCCTCGATGATGGGCCGCTCCAGGATCTGCCGGAGGCTCATCTCGGGCTGCGGCCAGCCGTGCTTCTCTTTCTCAACCAACTCATCGGTTCGAACGTCGACCACAAGTCTCTTCTGGACCCTCCGATTTCAATACGAAACGTGCCCGGTGGCTGAGCCGCGGGCCTCGGCGATCAGGGTCGCGCCAGGGCCGCGGGCTTCTGTTGAGGCATCTTCAAAGCTTGCTATATTATATTTCTCGCATGGTCGGCTCGGGAACCCGCAGAGTTTGACTCCTACCTTCCGCTCTCAGGTGGAGGCGGAGATCGCCTCGCTGCAGGCTCGCGCCCAGCGCCTGGGCCCGTCCGAGCGTGAGCTCGAACGGCTGCTGGCGGCGCTCGCCGCCGAGGTGGACGCAGCCCGCGCCGCCGAGGATGTCGCCGCCGTCGAGCGCCTGACGCGCAGGATCCACGCCGTCCAGCGGCACAAGGCCCAGGTCGTCTACGAGATCCGGACCCTCGGCGAGCTGATCGAGGCGCGCCGTGCCAAGTATGGGCTGGCCAGGACAAAGCCTCGCAAGGCGCAGCCCGCGACACCTCATCACCCGCGACTCAGCCGCGCGCCCGGCCTCCAGCCATAGCGGGGGTGGCGACCGCAGCGGACCATGGCCGCCGCGCCGCCATTCGGGCTGCGCGGGAGGAGCCGAAAGACGCCCTGGTCCAGCGCCTGGCCCAGAGCCTGCCACCAGACGAGCGGCACGCCCTGCTTCAGCGCGAACTCCACGCCAGGAGCATCGAGGCAATCGGGCAGGAGATGGGACTGAGTCCGAGGGCGGTCCAGGCCCTCGCGGCGAGCGCGGTCCCGCTTCAGGGAGGTCTACGAGCGGACCGAGGGGGAAGCCCCGGCCGCCGGTCTGACACCGGGCCGGAGCCGGGGGAGTGGGCTGGGTGCGAGAGCCGGGCGAACGCGTGTCGTGGAATCTGCGAATCTTGCTATATTGGCAGGCGTGCTGGATTGGGAAGGTGGCGTGGTGGCCCGGGTGACCCCCGCCCTTGCCGCGCCGGCCGCGAGGCCGGCAGCTTGAGTCGAGGCTGAGCGGCGGTTGGGAGTCTCGTCAGCCGCGGCTCGGCCGGTCATTTCGGGCCGGCCCTGGCCCTGGTGGGGCTACTCCGCCTTCTTCATGGGGGCGCAGGGCCTGTTCGGCGTCTACGTCGCCCTGGTGGTCATGCTCGACTTTCATCACCCCGGCGCCGGTCCCTACGTCTCGCCCTTCTTCTCGCCACTGCTGCCTGCAGCCACGGTCGGCAGCTTCATCCTCAGCCCAGGCCTCTACATCGTCTGGTCCCCGTTGTTCTTCCGTGCCAGCTGTTACTACTACCGCAAGGCATACCATCGCGCCTTCTTCGCCCCGCCCAGTTGCGCCATGCCGCCCCCCTCGCCGCTGCGAAGGATCCGCTACCGGGGCGAGAACGCACTCCCCTGGGTCTTCAACAACCTGCACCGCTTCTTCCTCTACACCGCCATCATCAACGTCTCCTTCCTGGCCGTCGACCTGGTCCGGTCGTTGAGCTATCAGGGCCACCCGTACGTTGGTCTCGGCACCATGGTCTTGGCGGTCAACGTGGTCGCGCTCGGCCTCTACACGTTTGGCTGCCATGCCTTCCGCCACCTGGTCGGCGGCAGCCTGGACTGCTTCTCCTGCAGCTTGGCGGGCCGCACGCGCCGGAGCCTGTGGGCCAGGGTGGGGCTGCTGAACGAGCGGCACGGGCTGTGGGCACTGGTGAGCCTGTTCACCGTGTGGGGCGCCGACGTCTACGTGCGCTTGGTGGCCCACGGCGCCTTCACCGATCCGCACTTGATCTTCTGATGTCCAGCTTCGAAGACAAGGTCGAGACCCACGATTACGACGTCATCGTCATCGGCGCCGGTGGCGCCGGCCTGCGCGCCTCCATCGCCACCGCCCAGGCGGGCCTGAAGACGGCCGTCATCTGCAAGTCGCTGCTGGGCAAGGCCCACACCGTCATGGCCGAGGGCGGGGTTGCCGCCAGCCTTGGCAACCTCGACCCCCAGGACGGCTGGGAGACCCACTTCTCCGACACCATGAAAGGTGGCAAGGGGATCAACAACTGGCGCATGGCCGAGCTCTTCGCCAAGGAGGCGGGCGAGCGGGTTCTGGAGCTGGAGCGCTGGGGGGCCGTCTTCGACCGCACCCCGGCGGGCCTGATCAACCAGCGCCCCTTCGGCGCCCACACCTACCGCCGGCTGTGCCACATCGGCGACCGCACCGGGCTCGAGATCCTCCGCACCCTCCAGGACAAGGGCGTCCACTCCGGCATCGATGTGTTCATGGAGTACACCATGACCCGGTTGCTGAAGGACCGGGACGGCCGGGTCTGCGGCGCCTTCGGCTACAGTCGCGAGGACGGCCGCTTCGCCGCCTTCAAGGCGAAGGCGGTGGTGATGGCCACCGGAGGCTGGGGCAAGCTCTTCAAGGTCACCTCCAACTCCTGGGAGTCCACCGGCGACGGCCTGGCCATGGCACTTGAGGCCGGCGCCGAGCTGCGCGATATCGAGATGGTCCAGTTCCACCCCACGGGCATGGTCTGGCCGCCGGGCGTCAAGGGGATCCTGGTGACTGAGGCGGTCCGGGGCGAGGGCGGCCGGCTGCTCAACAGCGAGGGCGAGCGCTTCATGGAGCGCTACGATCCCGACCGGGTCGACCTCTCCTCTCGCGATGTGGTGGCGCGCTCGATCTACAAGGAGGTCCAGGCCGGCCGTGGGACCCCCCATGGCGGCGCCTTCCTCGACATCACCCATCGTGGCCCCGACTACATCAAGAAGAAGTTGCCCTCGATGTACGAGCAGTTCCTCAAGCTCGCCGACGTCGACATCACCAAGCAGCCGATGGAGGTGGCCCCCACCATCCACTACGCCATGGGCGGCATCTTCGTCGATGCCGATACGGGCGCCAGCAGCGTGCCCGGCCTGTTCGCCGCCGGCGAGGTGGCGGGTGGGCTTCATGGCGCCAACCGCCTCGGGGGAAACTCTCTGTCCGACCTGTTGGTCTTCGGCAAGCGCGCCGGAGATGGCGCCGCCGCGTACGCGCGCGAGCTGGGCCGGATCGCCGAGCCGGATCTTGGCGCGGTCGAGGCTGAAACCAAGGTGCTTCTCCAGCCGTTCGCCAACTTCGAGGCCGGCCGGCGCGAGAACCCCTACACCCTGATGGCCGACATCCAGGAGGGGATGGGGGAGCACGCGGGGATCGCCAGGGACGAGGCCTCTCTGAAGGAGGGTCTGAGAAAGATCCTGCAGCTGGGGGAGCGCGTCGAGGGCCTGGCGGTGCAGGGCTCGCGGATGTTCAACCCCGGCTGGCACGCAGCCCGCGACCAGCGCTACATGCTGGAAATCGCCGAGGCGATCGTTCGCTGCGCGATCGAGCGACGGGAGAGTCGCGGTGCCCAGTGGCGCCTGGACTATCCCGACCTCGATGAGGACTGGGGGCGCCACAACCTGGTCACCCGCCTGGTCGATGGCCGGGTGACGGTGGAGAAGCGCCTTGCCCCGCCAATGCCGAGCCCGCTCGCCGGGCTCATCGACGACAGGCCGGTGATTCCGGGACGGGGTCCCCAGAGCGGATGAGCGGCTCCGCGCCGAACGGAACCGGCCCACCCGTCCCGGTTGTTGCGCCCGACCCCAGCGCAGCCTCCTTCTGGGTCTGGCGCGGCGACGCTTCGGGCGGAGACGAGAAGGCCTACCTCGTGCCTGTGGGGGAGGGGCAGGTGGTGCTGGACGCGATGCACTGGATCCAGCAGCACACCGACTCCGACCTGGCGGTGCGCTGGAACTGCAAGGCGGCCAAGTGCGGCTCGTGCTCGGCGGAGATCAACGGCCGGCCGGCTCTGATGTGCAAGACCCGCGTCGACGCGCTTGGCGATGGCCCCATCACCGTCCGCCCCATGAAGACCTTCCCGGTGATCAAGGACCTGGTCACCGACGTGGGCTGGAACTACCGCGTCAACAAACGCATCCAGCCCTTCACCCACGCCGCCACCGAGCCGGTGCCGTTCGTGATGCAGCAAGAGGACGTCGAACGCACGATCGAGTTCCGCAAGTGCATCGAGTGCTTCCTCTGCCAGGACGTCTGCCACGTGCTGCGCGAGCACGACGAGGGCAAGGACGAGTACTTCGGACCGCGGTTCATGATCCGGATGGCCAGCCTCGAGATGCATCCCAAGGACGTAGGCGACCGCGTCCCGCAGGCCCACACCGAGAGTGGCATCGGCTACTGCAACATCACCAAGTGCTGCACTGAGGTCTGCCCGGAGCACATCCACATCACCGACAACGGCATCATCCCGCTCAAGGAGCGGGTGGCCGACCGCTATTACGATCCGCTACGGGCGCTCTGGCGCCGCCTCAGGCGGCCCCGGGCTGCGCCGGCGGTCGACTGACTCGGTCGCCCGGGGCGCAGGTTCAGGCCGCGGGCGGCGCCTGGTCGCCGATGTCGATCACCTTGATGCGGCCGGTCAGGCCCGTGATCAGTCTCAGCGCCGAGGGGGCTGTACCGAGCCACTGAGCGATGGCCCGGAGCACCGCCGCATTGGCCGCGCCGTCCGCGGCAGCCTCATGGACCCAGACGCCGAGCGTGGCACCATCCCATTCCAGCCGCGGTCTCGACGCCCGGGGGTGAACCCTGACGGTCAGACGCGTCATTTGCCCCCCGGTTCGGGTCGTGCCGCCGCGCCGAACCGGGCTATCCGGCGGCGGTGCGACGTCGCCGGCGGGGCGCTCCCTCGTCGTCGGCGATGGTCTGGAGCTCGCTGACGTGGGCTTCGAAGATCTGGCGGGCTACCTCCAGCAGCTCGCTGATCCGCGGGTCCCGGAGCCGGTAGTAGATCAGGTTGCCGGACTTGCGTGTGTCGACCAGGTTCTTCATGCGCAGGATGGCCAGCTGCTGGGAGGCGGTGGAGCCCTCGGCAGCCAGCTCCACCTGGAGCTCGCTGACGCTCTTCTCCCCGGCCTTGAGCAACTCGAGGATCCGGATCCGAGTGGGGTGCGCCAGGGCCTTGAAGAACTCCGCCTTGAAGCGCTGGAGTGACTGGGTCATAGGCCTTGGCTACCTCCTATGGGTCTGTGACTGGGGTGGGCTGCCTTGTTGGTGTCCACTTTAACCAACTCCAACTGAGGTTGCGGAAGGGTAGAATATCTAAAGACTCAAATATAGACAAGTGACGGAAAAGGAGGCTCTCATGATCCAGGGCGTGCACGCGGACACAGTGGTGTTCATGGACTTCGACCGGGCCACCGAGCTGGTGCGCGCTACAGGCTGGCCCTGGCTGGGGAGGCCCGGAGCCATGTCGACTCGTGAGGTGAACCTCAACGGAGGCGCCGCCGGACGCTTCCGAGTGCGCCCCGGCCAGCTCCGGGTACTCAAAGGCAAGACGGTCGACTGCAGCATCCAGCTCGAACGCCCTGACGGCCTCATGGCGACCCTGGTCCGGGGCCAGGTGATGCTGACCGCGGTACCCACCGAGCGGCGGACGCGGCTTGTGCTCCGGGGCGTGGCGGCGCGAGACCTGATCGAAGGCGTGCCCTGGACCACCAACGCCTGCCTTCGGGTTGCCAACGCCTACGCGCGTTCTCTCCTGGAAAGCGTCGCCACCGCGATGGAATCCGGGAATCATCCGCCCCGGCGTCGCCGCCCGGAGCGCCGGCCGATCACCACAGGCTGTACGCCAACCTAACCTACGCCAGCGGCAGCGATTGAGGGGATGGCCGACCTGGCCCGGGCGTCCGTCGAGATCACGGACGGCTCCTTCGACGCCGAGGTCATGCGCTCGCCGCTTCCCATCCTGGTGGAGTTTTGGGCGCCCTGGTTTAAGCCCTGCCGGGACATGGCGCCTGTGATGGCGAAAGTTCAACGGGGAGTACGCCGGGCGGGTCAGGCTGGCACGGGTCCAGGGCCGCCTTTAATCAGCTCGGGCTAGGATCGCTCCAAGGACCTCGGGGTCGAGCCCGGGGAAGGTGGCCAGGAACTCGCGGCGCTCAGACCGCAGCCTCTCCACCAGGGAGCGGTACTCATCTCTGCGACCTTGTCGTGAGTAGAGGTCGCGGGGCCGGAGCAGCTCAGGGTCATCCACGCCGGGAACTGAGGTGGCCACGAGGTATCCGAAGTCCGGGTCCTGCTCCCAGCCGATCGTCCCCTCGACGATGCCCTTGACGATCGCGGAGCTGTCGGCGATCCCGATCTTCTTGCTCCGCTGGTCAGCCTCGGGGCGACCCTGCGGGGTGTCAAAACGAGAATCAGGAGTGATTCGACTGGCGGGCCGGACCCTTGGGATCATGACGGAGAGGTCTT
>DAIRGV010000025.1:0-31340 GCA_036794405.1 Candidatus Dormiibacterota bacterium | reverse complement strand
GCTCTTCGAGCCGATCATCGTCAAGGAGGGCGCGGTCAACATCCAGCGCCCGACCAGCGAGTTCACCCCCCACGGCGTCGACGACCCGGCCTGGGCACAGGCGGGCAGGTTCGAGGTCTCCAGCGGATTCGGCGCTCTGCATCGGCCGAGCGGCCTGGCGTCGCGCGTCTTTTACGGCTCCGACCAGGCGTCGCTGCACCTGAAGATCGAGAGCTCACGCAGCCACGACGAACTCGCCGAGATGGCGGTCACCTACTGGATCTATTTCTCGGGCGCGCCGCTGAGCGATGCGGAACGCGCGCAGGCGTCAGTCCGCCTCCCTCTGCCGGAGGTCTCGGCGGCCGACCTCGGCTTCGAGCCCGGCTTTGCCGCCGAGATCCGCTTCGACCCCGCCGCGGCCCGGGTGTCGGTCTACCGGATCGGATCCTGGCAGCGGCACGGCGACCGCGTTTTCGAGGCCGAGGTCCCGGCCGCCTCGGCGGTGGCTTTCTCGCTTCCCTTCTTGGTCCTCGAGAAAGCAGCCGGGGAGCCGCTCGAGCTGGCGCTGGCGGTCGGTCGCGGCGAAGCCGAGCTGGAGCGGGTGCCGCCCACCGGCTCGCTCGGCCTGCGGGTGCCAGGCCCGCTGGTGCTCGGGGCCGACCCCTCCCGCGAGCCGCTGAAGGTCCTCCTCGCCGCCGCCGAGGTGACGCCCTTTGCCAAGACGGGTGGCCTCGCGGACGTCGCCGCGGCGCTTCCCAAGGAGCTTCGCCGGCTGGGGCAGGACATCCGGGTCGTGATGCCGCTCTACCGGCAGATCAGCCCTGAGATGCACAACCTCCAGCCCGTGGTTCAGAACCTGGAGGTCCCGCTCGGGTCGCAGACGATCACCTGCACGATCCTCGAGGGCCGACTGGGCGAGGTTCCGATCTACTTCGTCGACTGCCCCCAGCTCTACGACCGGGACGGCATCTACGGGTTCGGCGATGACGACGCGCGCTTCATCTACTTCAATCGCGCCCTGCTCGCGATGCTGCGACCGCTCGGCTTCATCCCCGACGTGATCCACGTCAACGACTGGCACACGGCGCTGGTGCCGAACCTGCTCGACATGCTCTACAGCGAGGACGCCGAGATGTCTCGGATCGCGACCGTCCTGACCATCCACAACCTCGCGTTCCAGGGCGTCTTCGGCTCCGGGGCGATGCACCTGGCCGGCCTTGAATCCTGGGGCCTGCTGAAGGTCGGAGTGCCTCACCTCGACGACATCGTCAACATCCTCGGCCGCGGCGTGCACTTCGCCGACATCGTCAACACCGTCAGCGAGCGCTACGCGCAGGAGATCCAGGAACCGGAGTTCGGCGAGGGGATGGACGCGCTCCTCCGCCGCCAGGCGCACAAGCTGCACGGGATCGTCAACGGCATCGACGTCGAGCTCTTCAACCCGGAGACGGACCCGGCCGTGCTTCACCATTACTCGGCCGCCGAGCCCACGGCCAAGCGCCTCAACAAGGCCAACCTGCGGGCGGTGCTCGGCCTTGCCGAGAGCGAGGCACCGATCATCGCGATGATCTCGCGCCTCTACGACCAGAAGGGCCTCGACCTGGTCGAGCAGGCCCTCGCCCCGATCGTCGAGCAGGGGCTCCAGTTCGTTGTCCTCGGCACCGGGGACCGCCGCTACGAGGACCTCTTCCGCTACCAGGCGGCCGAGCACCCGGACCAGGTCTCGGCATCGATCGGCTTCGACCATCACCTGGCCCAGCTGATCTACGCCGGCGCTGACATGGTCCTGATGGCGTCGCGGTTCGAGCCCTGCGGCCTCGGCCAGCTGATCGGAATGCGCTACGGCACAGTCCCCGTCGTCCGCGCGACGGGTGGACTGGTCGACACCGTCCGCGACCTCAACCCGAATGGCGAGGCAGGGACCGGCTTCATGTTCACCGGGTACGACCCCTGGCAGCTGTTCGCGGCCGTCGTCAGGGCCGCCGAGAGCTACAAGCACCGTGCGACCTGGGACGATCTAGTCCGCCGCGACATGCAGCAGGACGTCAGCTGGACGCAGTCGGCCCGTCGCTATGTCGAGCTCTACCGGACCGCCGTCGTCTCCAACCGCAACCGGCGCGGAGTGCTGCCCGCGGGTCTTGTCAGCTAGAGATCAGTGGGGGAGGGCGAGCGTTGATTCGCCGGCGAATGTGCATCTGCACCTGCCAATTGAGACGTTGATCCGCCGGCGGATCGCTCCCATGTGCCCGTGCCCGTCGGCTAGACGCCCTTGACGAGCACCAGGCGGAACTCGGACGCCGCCTGCCGGATCGGGATCAGCTGCCGGTAGTCCTCGGACTCGTACCACTCGACGGCCCGCTCTGCACTCTCGAACTCCAGCACCGCCAGTCGGTTGGGCTGCGGTTCACCCTCCAGGAGCCGGGTCTCCCCTCCGCGCACCAGGTAGCGACCGCCGTGCATATCGAGCGTGGCCGGGACCATGAGCCGGTACTCTTCGTACTTCTCGGGGTCCTTGATCCGGATCTCAGCGATGACATAGGCGGCCATTTCATCCTCCCCAATCCGGCAGCAGCCGGAGCTGTTGCACCCGCCGGGCGGCGGGCGCGTAAGCCTCGTCGAAATAGTCGAGGACCATCCGGCTGGCGCTGAACTCGGGCGCAAGCCGCTTGATCGACGCTTTCATCATCGCCACCCAGCGTCGGGGCACGCCGTCGGGCCCGCGGTCGTAATAGACGGGCGCGACCTCACGCTCGAGCAGCCGGTAGAGGGCCTCCGCCTCGGCGAGGTCGTCGGTCCCCTGGCGATCGAGCGTCGCACCCGACGGGATCGCCCAGCCGACCTCGGAGCTGTGGGCCTCGTCCCACCAGCCGTCGAGGCCACTCACGTTGAGCACCCCGTTGGCGGCTGCCTTCATGCCGCTGGTGCCGCTTGCCTCGAGGAAGCGTCGCGGGTTGTTGAGCCAGACGTCGGCACCCTGGACCAGGTGCTGCGCGATGTCGATGTCGTAGTCCTCCAGGAAGCTGACTCGAGGGCTGGAGCGGGCGAGCTCGACGATCTCGTGAAGCAGCGCCTTCCCGGGGGTGTCGGCCGGGTGCGCCTTGCCCGAGAAGATGAACTGCACCGGCCGCCTCGCGTCCGCCAGCAGCCGGCCGAGGCGCGCCGGGTCGCTGAGCAGCAGGGTCGCCCGCTTGTAGGGCGTGAAGCGGCGGCTGAAAGCGATCGTCAGCGCGTCGGGGTCGAGGGCGTCGCCGCCGCGAGGCGCGGCGTACTCGACCAGCCGATGCCGGAGCCCACGGTGTACCTCCCAGAGCAGATCGGCGGGAATCAGGTCGACGCCGTCCCAGCGGGGGTCGCCCGGCTTCAGCTCCCACCAGTCCGCCCCCACGAACTCGCGCAGGAGAGTGGCGATCTCCTCCGCGATCCAGCTCCGGAGATGGACCCCGTTGGTGACCGAACCGATCGGCACCTGGGCCTCCTTGACGCCCGGCCAGGCGTCCTTCCAGAGCCGCCGGGAGACCGCGCCGTGGAGCCTCGAAACGCCGACGCTGACATCGGCCAGGCGGAGCGCGAGATAGGTCGAGACGAGCTGCCCGCGGGGATCGCCCGGCTTCTCCCGGCCAAGGTCCATGAAGCGCTCGAAGCTGAGGCCGCTCTCGTTCAGGTAGGGCCCGAGCAGATCCCAGGCAAGACCGGGGTCGAAGTAGTCGCTGCCAGCGGCGATAGGGGTGTGGGTGGTGAACACGATCCCGGCCCGGGCGACCAGGCGAGCCTCTTCGAAGGTCATCTGGCGACTGGCCCGGAGCTCGCGGATCCGCTCCACCCCGACCAGGGCGGAGTGGCCCTCGTTGAGGTGGAACACGGTCGCCGCGATGCCGAGGGCCTTCAGCGCCCGCAGCCCGCCGATACCGAGGACGATCTCCTGCCGCAGCCGCTTGTCCGGCTCGGGGACATACAGCCGGTCGGTGATCGCGCGCAGGTGGGGCGGGTTCTCCTCCAGGTCGGTGTCGAGCAGGAAGAGCGGCACCCGGCCGACCTGGACGCGCCAGACTCCGATCGCCACGTTCTCGCTGCCGATCGGAGCCTCCACTCGGAGTGGCGCACCGTCCATCTCGACCCGCCGCACCGGCAGCAGCTCGGGCTGGTTCTCGACGTACACCTCCGATTGCTGGCCGTCGGGCGTGATGGTTTGCCGGCCGAAGCCCCAGCGATAGAGGAGACCGACCCCGACCAGCGGCAGGTTGAGATCGCTGGCGGCTTTTAGGTGATCGCCGGCGAGGATGCCGAGGCCACCGGAATAGATCGGCAGCGCCTCGACCAGCCCGAACTCGAGTGAGAAGTAGCCGATCAGAAGCGGCGCCCGGGCGTCGTAGAAGGGCGGACGGCGCTCGCGGTGCTCCTGCTCGGCTGCCTGTGCCACCTTCAGGGCCTGGACCACCTCCTCCCGCCCCGCGGCCGCCTCGACGCCTTCGGGGCCGAGCCGCGCCAGCAGCACCACAGGGTTGTGGCGGGTCTCCGCCCAGAGCTCCGGGCTCAGGGTCTCGAAGACGGCCCGGATGCGAGGTTCCCATCCCCAGCGGAGATTGAGGGCGAGGGAACGGAGTTCGTCGAGCAACCCCCAACTAGGATAAGCGTGTGAAGGCGGTCGTCATGGCCGGCGGCGAGGGGTCCCGCCTGCGCCCGCTGACCAGCACCCGGCCCAAGCCGCTGGTACCGGTTGCCGGCCGGCCGATCATGGAGCACATCCTGCTGCTCCTCCGGCGCCACCACATGCGGGAGGTCGTGGCCACCGTCCAGTACCTCGGGGCGAGCATCCGCAACTACTTCGGTGATGGCTCGGATTCCGGCGTCTCGCTGAGCTACTCGGTCGAGGACTCGCCGCTCGGCACCGCCGGTTCGGTTCGGCTCGCCGAGGACCAGCTCAAGGAGACCTTCGTCGTCATCAGCGGCGACGCCTTGACCGACATCGACCTCACCGCGGCCGTGCGCTTCCACCGCCAGCGCAAGTCGATGGCGACGATCGTCCTCAAGCCGGTCCCCAACCCGCTCGAGTACGGCGTGGTCGTGGTCGACGACGACGGCGCGGTCCAGCGGTTCCTGGAGAAGCCGTCCTGGGGCGAGGTCTTCAGCGACCTCGCCAACACCGGTATCTACATCCTCGAGCCGGAGGTCTTCGACTACTTCAAGAGAGGGGAGGTCACCGACTGGTCGGCCGACGTCTTCCCCCGCCTGCTGAAGGAAGGGGAGCCGATCCACGGCTGGGTGGCGGAGGGTTACTGGGAGGACGTCGGCAGCCACGCCTCCTACCTGAAGGCCAACTTCGACTGCCTCGAGGGCAAGGTCGCGGTCGAGATCCCGGGCGTTCGGGCGGGGGACTCGATCTGGATCGCCGAGGACGCCCAGGTTTCGCCTGACGCGCGGATCGAGGGGCCCGCCCTGATCGGTTCGGCGACCCGGTTGATGCCAGGGGTGTGGATCAATGGGCCCGCCGTCATCGGGGACGACACGACGATCGACACCGGGACCAAGATCTCCAACTCGATCATCTGGAACCATGCCTACGTCGGCGAGAACTGCCGCCTCCGCGGCGCCGTCGTCTGCCGCGCCGTACGGATCAAGAACTCGAGCCTGCTGGAGGAGGGCAGCGTGGTCGGCGACGAGGTAGTCGTCGGCGCCGGGTCGACGATCAACGCCAACGTCAAGATCTGGCCCAACAAGGAGATCGAGGCGGGCGCCGTCGTCAGTGAGTCGATCATCTGGGCCGGCTCCTGGAAGCGCGGGCTGTTCAGCTCGTACGGCCTGACCGGTCTCTCCAACATCGAGTTCACGCCGGAGTTCGCGGCCAAGCTCGGGGCGGCGATCGGCGGCCTCTCCTCGCGCGGCTCGACCGTGGCCATCAGCCGCGACTGGTCCCGCGCGGCCCGGATGATCAAGCGGGCCCTGATCGCGGGCCTCCTCAGCTCGGGCTCGAACATCGCCGACCTCTCCGCGATCACGATCCCCAACGCCCGCCACTTCGCCCGTCATCTCCGCCCCGCCGCCACCCTCCACGTGCAGAACTCCCCCGTCGACGCCCGCTCGGTCGACATCCGGATCTTCGACAACCAGGGCCTCGACATCGACAAGCGACAGGAGCGGCGGCTGGAGAACCTCTTCTTCCGCGAGGACATCCGGCGGGTCAGCCACTACGAGATGGGCAACATCAGCTATCCGGGAGCCGTCATCGATCGCTACGTCGACGACCTCCTCTCCAAGCTCGACCTGGAGCTGGTCCGCCCCGCCGGCTTCAAGATCCTGGTCGATTACGACAACGGCGTCTCCTCCACGGCCCTCGGCAGGGTGCTGGAGGAGATGAACTGCACCGTCATCCCCCTCAACGCATCGATCGAGCCGCCCCTGACGCCGCAGGGAGCCGAGGCTTTCCACGCCCGGCTCCAGGAGATGGGGGTGATCGTCCGCGCCGTCCGCGCCAACCTCGGCATCTTCATCGACTCTCCCGGGGAACGCTGCTTTCTGATCGACGAGACGGGTGAGGTGCTCGACCACGACACGGCCTTCGCCGCTCTCGCCGAGCTGCAGCTGCGCCAGCGGCCCGGCATGATCGTCGGCCCCGCCAGCTCTTCGACCGCGTTCGCCACCATCGCGGAGCGCTTCTCGGGCCGCTTCCTACCGGCCAAGATGACCCCCGGCGCGGTCCTCCGCTCCGCCCAGCATAAGGAGACCGTGCTTGCCTCCGACGGCCAGGGCGGCTATGTCTGGCCGCACTTCCAGGTCGCCTTCGACGCCTCCTTCACCGCCGCCCGGGTACTCGAGCTGATGGCCGCCACCGGGCTATCTCTGAACCGTGCCCGCCAGGACATCCCGGCGGTCGGCTACCGCCACGTGACGCTGGTCTGCCCCTGGGAGGCGAAGGGGCGGGTGATGCGGACGGTGATGGAACGCCACCTCCGCGACCGGGTCGACCTGACCGACGGAGTGAAGGTCTTTGTCGACGGCGGCTGGGCGCTGGTCGTCCCCGACCCCGACCACCCCCAATACCATGTGATCGCCTCGACGGTCGACCCCGCGCGCGTCGACAGCCTCCTGGAGGAATACGTGGCCGTGGTGCGGGAAGCCATCACCGGTGTCCAGGCCGAAGCGCAGGGGGCCACCAAGCGCGAGTAGCCGGGTAGACTCGATTCCCGCGAGCGGGAGTAGCTCACCTGGTAGAGCGCGACCTTCCCAAGGTTGAGGTAGCGGGTTCGAGCCCCGTCTCCCGCCCCATTTCGCCCACGACTGTCGGCAGGCGCGGCATTCGAGGCCGGCCGATGGGCGCCTCTGCCGGCAGCCGCGCCTCTTTACCGGTCCGCTTGGCCCAAGTGAGTTAGTGCAGTCACGATCGCGGTCATGGCGCCTTCTCCTCGTGTCCACCCCGAGCTCACTCACGCTCCCTTTACGCTCGCTGAGGCCCGGCTTCGCGGTCTGACCCGGCACCAACTTGCGGGAAGCAGTTGGCGACGGCTCGGCTGCGGTTTCTACGCCTGCCAGGCGCGGCGGGCCCGAGGCTCCGCCGCCGGCGGCGGCTCCCCGGTGCGCTCTGGCTCGGGATCCCGCTGGTCCTGGCCGGCTACCAGGCCGGGCGAGCCCTCACCGGGGACCAGTCAACCGGTCCGCCTCCAGAGCCGGCCGGGCTCGAGCTGGTCACCCTCGCGGCGGTGGTCGCTCCGGCCGAGGAGCTGGCCTGGGGCGGCCAGGTCGAGCCGCGCCTGGGCGTCCCCGCGACCGCCGTCCTCTTCGCCCTGAAGCACGTGGCGATTGATGGGCGCTGGCGGCGCGCACCCGGGCTCGCCCTCTTCTGGCTCGGCCTCGGCCTGGTCCGCAGCCGCTCGCCCCGACTCGCGCTGGCGCTTCATGTGGCCGCCAACGCCGGCGGCGTCCTGCTCGGTCACGCCAGCGGCCGCGATTCGTTCTAATAGGGCGTTACATGGAGGTCCGGGACGGGGAAAGGCAGGGCTGGTATGCCGCCTCGGTACGACCTTCGCGCCGAGGCGTCGTCGTCGTCCACGAGATCGCCGGGCTCAATGACGACATGCGCCGGATCGCCGGACGGTTCGCCTCCGAGGGGTACCACGCCGTCGTCCCGCGCCTCTTCCGCAGCTTCGGCTGCCTGGTGCGAACGCTGAGCGAGGTGAACGCCGGCCCGGGGAGCGGGCAGGTGGCCGCCGAGATCGGGTCCTGGCGCGCCTGGCTGGCGGGCGAGAAGCAGGTGAACAGTCCGGCGGTCTGCGGCTTCTGCCTCGGCGGCGGCTTCGCCCTTGCCTTCGCGGCCAGCCACGGCGACACGGTCCCCGTGGTCGCCGCCCATTACGCAGCGGCGCCCGAGGATGTCAGCCGGTCGTGCCCCGTGGTCGCGTCCTATGGCGAGAAGGACGCCGTCTTCCGCGAGTCGGGCCGGAGGCTGCCGGCCGAGCTGACCCGGCACGGCGTTGACCACGACGTCAAGACCTACCCCGGGGTAGGCCACTCCTTCATGCAGCACTACACCGGCTGGCAGCGGCTGTTCACCAGGCTTCCCAGCCCGCTGTCGATCGGGTACGACGAAGGGGCGGCGGAGGACGCCTGGAAGCGGCTCTTCGCTTTCTTCGACCGGCACGTCGCGTGAGCAATCCCGCCGCTGCCCGCTGGATGGCGGTCGCTCGGGGCGACGAGCCGGCGGACCTTGTCGTCGCCGGTGGCCGGGTGCTGAGTGTCTTCACGCGGGAGTGGCTGGAGGCGGACGTCGCCATCGCCGACGGGCACGTGGTCGCGGTCGGGCCGGACTACCGGGGGCGGGAGAGGATCGACGCCTCCGGCGCGTGGGTCGCGCCGGGGCTGATCGACGCCCACATGCATATCGAGTCCTCCAAGCTGATGGTCGACGAGTTCGCCCGCGCGGTCCTGCCGCACGGCACCACAACTGTCGTCGCCGATCCCCACGAGCTCGCCAACGTCCTCGGGGTGGAGGGCGTCCACTGGCTGCTCGACGCGACCGCCGGGCTGCCGCTGGAGGTCTTCGTGATGGCCTCCTCCTGCGTCCCCGCCTCCGAGTTCGAGTCCCCCCGCGGGCCGCTGACGGTAGAGCAGATGGCGGAGTTGCTGACGCGCGACCGGGTCCTCGGCGTGGCCGAGATGATGAACTTCCCGGATGTTGTCGCTGGCCGGCCGGGGGAGCTGGCCAAGGCCGCCCTGAGCGACCACCTCGACGGCCACGCGCCCGGCCTCAACGGGCGCGCCCTCAACGCCTACCTGGCCGCCGGGATCCGCTCCGACCACGAGGCAACGACGGCTGGGGAAGCGCTGGAGAAGTTGCGGCTGGGGATGGGAGTGATGCTCCGCGAGGCGTCGATCGCCCGCAACCTGGTTGACCTGCTGCCGCTGGTGAAGGAGTTCGGCCCCGAGGGCTGCTGTTTCTGCACCGACGACCGGGAGCCCAACTTCATCGTCGAGGAGGGCCACATCAACCAGATGGTGCGGGTGGCCGTCGCCAACGGGATCCGCCCCGAGGACGCGCTGACCATGGCGAGCCACAATGCTGCCCTCCAGCACGGACTCCACCGCCTGGGCGCGATCGCGCCCGGCTACCAGGCGGACCTGATCGTGCTCGACGACCTCATTCGCTTCAACCCCCGTCTGGTCTTGAAACGCGGCCAGCCCGTCGGCGCCATCGCGCCGGTGCCGGTTCCGGGGTGGGTGAGACGCTCGATGAACGCGGCGCCGGTCACCGCCGGATCCTTTCGGGTCACCGGCGGCGGCGGCATCATCCGGGTGATCCGGGTCGTCCCCTCGCAGCTCTTGACCGGCGTGGAGCTGATGAAGCCCGCGGTGCGAAGCGGCGAGTTGGTCGCCGACCCCGCCCGAGATCTGGTCAAGATCGCGGTCGTCGAGCGCCACCACGCGACCGGCCGCGTCGGAATCGGCTTCGCGACCGCGGTCGGCCTCCAGCGCGGCGCCTTCGCCTCAACGGTCGCCCACGACGCCCACAACATCGTCGTGCTCGGTGTTGACGACGCCGCCATGGCCGCCTGCGTCACCCGGCTGGGGGAGATCGGTGGAGGGATCGTGATCGCCGACGGCGGCGGCATCGCCGCCGAGCTGCCGCTCCCGGTGGCGGGCCTGATGAGCGACCGGCCGCTGGCCGAGGTCCATGAGCGCCTGACGATGATGGAGCGGATGCTCTTGGATATGGGAGTGAGCCTGGAGGCGCCCTTCATGACGATCAGCTTCCTGGCCCTGTCGGTGATCCCCGACCTGAAGCTCACCGACCGCGGCCTGGTCGACGTCCGGAACTTCCGGCTCGTCCCGCTGGAGGCCGGGTGAAGGTCACCATCGCCCGGACCCTGGAGGAAGCCGTCGCTGACCCGCGGGCGACCCTGCTCGGCGGCGGCACCGATCTCATGGTTGCGATCAACTTCGGTCGCGAGCGCCCCGAGCTCATCGTCTCCATCCGCGGGCTGCCCGAGCTGGCCGAGATCCGCGCGGCCTCCACCGTCAGCTGCGGCGGGGGCGTCACCTACACCCGCCTGCTGGAAGGGCTCGGCGAGTCCAGCCTGGCGCTGGTCCAGGCCGCCCGCACCATCGGCTCGCCCCAGATCCGCAACGCCGGCACGATGGGCGGCAACCTCGGCACCTGCTCGCCGGCGGGCGACACCCTGCCCGTCCTCGCCGCGCTCGACGCGACGGTCGTCCTCCGCTCGGCGGGCGGCGAGCGGCGGGTGCCCTTCTCAGCCTTCATGTTCGGCCCGCGGAAGTCGGAGCGGAAGCCCGGCGAGGTGGTCCAGGCCATCGAGTGGAACGACGCCGGGCCCTCCCAGGTGTTCCTCAAGGCCGGTACCCGGAACGCGATGGTGATCGCCGTCGCGAACCTGGCGATGGTGGTCGACCGCGCCCGGCGGAGCGTGCGCGTCGCCCTCGGGTCGGTCGGCCCGACAATCATCCGGGCGACGGCCGCCGAGGAGCTGGCGACTGGCCTCTTCGAGGAGTCCGGCTGGGAGCGCCCGCTGCGGCTGGAGGAGGCTGCCTCCGCCCGCTTCGGGGAGCTGGCCGCCGCAGCCGCGAGGCCGATCGACGACCAGCGAGGCACGGCCCGCTATCGCCGCCACATCGTCGCCGTGATGGCACGGCGAGCGCTGGCCCGGACGGGCGCCGCGGCGTGAGCCGGCTGATCCGGATCCGCTTCAACGGCGAGGAGCAGGAGGCGGAAGCCTGGGAGGGCGAGTCCCTCCTTTACTTCCTGCGCGAACGGCTCGGCCGCTTCGGCTCCAAGAACGCCTGCGAGCAGGGAGAATGCGGGTCCTGCTCGGTCCTGCTCGACGGCAGCCTGGTCTGCTCCTGCCTGGTCCTGGCGGCTGCCGCCGAGGGGTCCGAGATCGTCACCGTGGAGGGCCTGGCCAAGGACCCGGTCACCGTTGCGGTGCAGGCCGCGATGGTCGAGGCGGGCGGCGTCCAGTGCGGGTTCTGCACCCCGGGCTTCGTCGTGTCGCTGTCCGACCTCCTCCGCCGCAACCCCGACCCGGACGAGTTCGAGCTCCGCGAGGCGCTCAGCGGCAACCTCTGCCGGTGCACCGGCTACGTCCGCATCTTCGAGGCTGCGCACCGCGCCGCCCGAACTCTCCGGGCCTCGCGATGAGCCTCATCGTGCGGGCCGGTGCGCTGGTCACGGGCACCGGCGTCCAGCTCGAGGGTGGCTGGCTGCGGAGCCGCCACGGCGAGATCGTCGAGATCGGCAGCGGCCCCGCACCGAAGGCGGGCGAGGTGCTCGACCTGCCCAGTTGCGTGATGATCGCCGGCCTTGTCAATACCCACGACCACATGTACCAGTGGGCCACGCGCGGCTACGCGTACAACTCCGGCCTCTTCGGCTGGCTGAAAGAGCTCTACCCGGTCTGGGCGGAGATCGACGCCGAGGTCGTGCGGGCGGCGGCGCGAGCGGCGATCGGCCGCCTGCTGCTGGCCGGCTGCACCATGACGACCGACCACCACTATGTCTTTCCGGCCGGGCGGCCGGGCGTCTTCGAGGCGCTGATCGAGGCGGGCCGCGAGCTGGGCATCCGCTTCCATCCCTGCCGGGGCTCGATGGACCTGGGCCAGTCGCAGGGAGGGCTTCCACCCGACTCGGTGGTGGAGGACCTGGACACGATCCTGGCCGAGACCGAACGCGTCGTCGCGAAATACCACGACCCGGCGCCCGGCTCGATGCTGCGAGTCGCGGTCGCGCCCTGCTCCCCGTTCTCGGTGACGCCGCGGCTGATGACCGAGTCGGCCGCGCTTGCCCGCCGGCTCGGCGTCCACCTTCACACCCACCTCGCCGAGACGGTGGATGAGGAGGAGTTCTGCGTCGCCCGGTTCGGCCGCCGGCCGCTCGAGCTGCTGGAGGAGTGGGGCTGGCTCGGTGCCGACGTCTGGCTGGCCCACGGCGTCCACTTCTCGGGGGACGAGATCGCGCAGCTCGGTCGCACCGGAACCGGGATCGCGCACTGCCCCTCCAGCAATATGCGGCTCGGGTCCGGGGCCTGCCCCGCGGGCGAGCTGGTGGCGGCCGGCGCCAGGGTCGGCCTGGGGGTTGACGGCGCGGCCAGCAACGAGGATTACGACCTCCTCGCCGAGGTCCACCAGGCGCTCCTCCTGGCGCGCCTGCGGGCTTCGATGCTGGGCGCCCGCGACGCGGCTGGAGCACTCAGCCCGAGCGATGCCTTTGCCCTCGCCAACCAGGGGGGAGCCCGCGTGCTCGGTCGCGATGAGGTGGGCACGATCGAGGTCGGGAAACGGGCCGACGTGGCGCTCTATCGGGCGGACGACCTCGGTCGCGGGGGGATCTCCGATCCGCTGGCTGCGATCGCGCTGGCGCCACCCGCCCGCGCCGAGGCGGTGGTGGTTGACGGCCGGGTGGTCGTCCGGGAAGGCCGCCTCCTGACCGCTGACGAGGACGATCTTGCGCGCGAGATCCGCGCCACCAGCGAGCGGCTGCGCGGGGTCCAGCGTGCCTGAGGTGACGACGCCCGGTGGGATCGGCGAGTCGGTTCCGCGGCCCGACGGGCCGGCCAAGGTGCGCGGCGAGTTCAGCTTCGGGTCCGACCTGGTCGCGCCGGGGATGCTTTTCGGGAAGACATTGCGCAGCCCGCATCCGCACGCGGTCGTTCGGTCCATCGACACCGGTCGGGCCGCCGCCATGCCGGGTGTGCGGTCGGTGCTGACGGCGGTCGACATCCCCGGCTTCCGGCTCTACAGCCTCCACAAGCCGCCGGACCAGCCGGTCCTGGTGGGAGTGGGGGAGGAGGTGCGCTACCGCGGCGAGCAGGTGGCGCTGGTCGCCGCCGACCATCCCGAGCAGGCCCGGCTCGCGGTGGAAGCGATCGAGGTCGCCTACGAGGAGCTGCCGGCGCTGACCGACCCGGTCGAGGCGCTCCGCCGCGGCCAGGCCCACCGAGAGCTGGTCATCCGCCGGGGCGACCCGGCGGCGACCGCCGAGGTCCAGGTCGATGGCTACTACGAGCTCGGGCAGCAGGACCAGGCGCCGCTCGGGCCCGAGGCGGGGTTGGCCATCCCCACTCCACAGGGCGGGGTGGACCTCTTCGTCGCGACGCAGGCGCTCCACGTCGACCTGGAGCAGGTCGAGGCGGCGCTCGCTCTGCCCAAGGGCTCGGTCCGGCTCCACCTGGCGGGCGTCGGCGGTGCCTTCGGGGCGCGCGAGGACCTGTCGATCCACATCCACGCCTGCCTGCTGGCGCTGCGCACCGGACGCCCGGTCAAGATGTCGTACGGCCGCGAGGAGTCCTTCGTCGGCCACGTCCACCGCCACCCGGCGAAGATGTGGTATTCGACCGGCGCCGACCGCCAGGGGAACCTTGTCTTCACCCGGGCGACGATCGTCCTCGACGGCGGCGCCTACGCCTCCTCGTCGGGCGCCGTCACCGCCAACGCGGCCTGCTTCGGCGCGGGTCCCTACCGGATGCCGAACGCCCTCATCTGGAGCGGCGCCGCGCGCACCAACACCGTCCCCAACGGCGCCATGCGCGGGTTCGGCGCGGTCCAGACCTGCTTCGCCCACGAATGCCAGATGGATCTTCTCGCCCAGCGGCTGGGCATCGACCCGGTGCAGCTCCGGCTCAAGAACGCGCTTCGCCGCGGCGACCCGCTGATCACCGGGCAGCTCGTTGCCGGCGTGGTGCCGATGGAGGAGCTGATCCGGCTCTGCGCGGCGCTCCCCGAGCCGGCGCCGGCGAGCCACCGGCTGGCACTGCCCGGCGGTGCCGGCAACGTCGCCGCCGGCGGCGACGTGGTGCGCCGGAGCGGCTTCGCGGTCGGCTTCAAGAACATCGCCTACTCCGAGGGCCACGACGACTACGCCACCGCCCGCGTGCGCCTCGAGCGGGGTCCCGACGGCAGGGCGTTGGCCTCGATCAAGACCGCCGCCGCCGAGGTCGGCCAGGGCATCGTCACCATCACCCAGCAGATCGCCCGGACCGAGCTCGGCGTGGAGCAGGTCCGGTCCCTGCCCGCCGACACGACGGTCGGCGACGCGGGATCCTCGTCCGCCTCGCGGCAGACCTGGATGACCGGCACCGCGGTCCAGCGCGCGGCCCGCCAGGTGGCCGAGGAGGTACTGCGGAGGGCCGGACCGCCGGCGCAGTCGCTCGCCGGGGGGCAGGTGCTGGATGCCGAAGGCGCCCCGCTGGCCCCGATCGAGCTCTTCCTGGAAGAGGCGGTGGAGCGCGAGTTCGAATACCACCACAAGCCGACCAGTGGCCTCGACCCCGATGGCCAGGGCGACGCCCACGTCTCCTTCATGTTCGTGGCCCACCGGGCGACCGTCGACGTCGACCCCGAGGCGGGGCTGGTGCGAGTGGTCGAGGTGGCAACCGCCCAGGACGTGGGCAAGGCCCTCAACCCGCTCCAGGTCCACGGCCAGATCGAGGGTGGCATCGCCCAGGGGGTCGGGATGGCCACGATGGAGGAGATCAAGCAGCGCGAGGGCGTCATCCTCAACGCCAGCTTCACCGATTACATCATCCCGACCGCCCTCGACATGCCGCTCGTCACCTCGATCCTGTTCGAGGAGCCCGAACCGGGCGCACCGTACGGGGCGAAGGGGGTGGGGGAGCCACCCCTGATCTCGTCGCCGGCGGCGATCGCGGCGGCGCTGCGGGCGGCGACCGGGCACCGGTTGGGCCGGCTCCCGGTCAGCCCCGACGAGCTGGCCGGCCTCGTCGACCTGGAGCCGGAATGGGAACTCGCGCCGGGATCGGCGCCGACCACCGGGAAGCGGCGCTCCTAGACTTCGGGCATGCTCACCTCGGTCGAGGGCGCTGTCGACTTCGGTCTCTTCGGACCCGGTTCCATCGCCTGGCGGCTGCACAAGGAGCCGGGCCTTCTGATCGGCGGGCTGCGGGCTCTGATGGTCCAGGCGCTGCATCCGCTGGCGATTGCGGCCGTCGAGCAGCACAGCGACTATAAAAACGACGTCTGGGGGCGCTTCAACCGCACCTCCAACTACGTCATGACCACGGTCTTCGGGACCACTGAGGAGGCGCGCGCGCTGGGCCGCCGGGTGCGCGCGATCCACCGCCCGATCCACGGTGTCGACCGCGTCACCGGTCTGCCCTACGCGGCTGACGACCCGGTCCTCCTGCTCTGGATCCACACGACACTGGTCGAGTCCTTCGTGCTCTCTTATGAACGGTTCGTGCGGCCGCTGGGCGTGGCTGTCAAGGATGGCTACTGCGCCGAGATGGTGCGACAGGCCGAGCTGGTCGGGCTGCGGGCCGAGGACGTCCCCGCCGGCTGGGCCGCCAACCACCGCTTCATCGAGGCCCAGCGGCCAAACCTGCAGCGGACCCGGACAGCGATGGAGGCGCTCGACACCGTCCTCAACCCGCCCCTGCCGCTCCACCGCCGGCCCGGCTGGTGGGCGCTCGGTCAATGCGCGGTGTCGCTGCTGCCGGAGTACGCGGTGGAGCTCTACGGCATCCGTCGCAACTCGGCAGCGGAGTCAGCGCTGCGGCCGTTGGTCGCGGCGGGCGCCAGGCTCTCGGCGCGCCTGCTGCCGCCTCCGCCGCTGCTGCTCGAGGCGCAGCGCCGGACCGCGGCCGCCGGCGCCCGCTTCTAGCGCGCCCGCCGGCTCAGGTTGGTGAACCCGACCGGAGCTGGAGCCGGAGGCCGAGCGGCGCGACGGTCTGGACGACCGCGGCCGCGATGACCATCAGGTAGGCGCTGGCGCTCCTGCCGGTCAGGTCCCAGGCAGCGCCGGCGGCCAGGGTCGCGAGGAAGGCGGTGGCGTACTGGATGGTCGTGATGCCGGCGGTCACCCGGTGGACGTCGTCGGCCTCGGCCAGCAGCGGCGGCAGCGCCAGCACCTGCATGAAGACCTGAGCGGACGCGTAGCCGACGACGCCGACGGCGATCGCCTTCCAGATCCCCGGTACGACGATGAACGCCGCCATCGCGGCGAGCGTCACCAGGCCCGTCGCCACGAACGGCCAGCGGCGGCCCAGGATCTGCCGGGAGAACCCGCCGACGACGAACGAAGCCGGCAGCTGGAACAGGTTGAGGCAGGTCAGAGAGGGCGTGATCAGTTCCGGCTGGTGGATCGACCGCATGTAGTCGGGGATGAAGGCGTTGAGCCCGAAGTAGGCCGCCGAAGCCGTGCCGAGGGTGAGGCCGAGCCGCCAGGTCGTCGGGCTCCGCCAGTCGGGGATCCAGAGCGGCCGCGGCGTTCCGGCGTTCCGCGGCTCGTGGCCGGTGAAGAAGAAGACGGCGACCGCCGTCACCGCCACCGGCAGGGACCAGAACGCCAGCGCCCACTCCCAGCCCCCGCCGACCAGGGCCAGGATCCAGGGTACCGTCAGGGCGGCCGGGAGGATCTCGCCGATCAGGAAGCCGTTGGAGAAGGACGCCGTCGCGAGCGCCACCCGGCGCGGCATCCAGAGCGCAACCAGCGAGGGCAGCGATGGCTGGGCGATGGCGATCCCGACGCCCATCAGGACTGTCATCGCAAAGAGGACCGCGACGCTCGGGCCAAGGCCGCGGGCGGCCCCGCCAAGGGCGATCAGGCCGAGGCCGAGGAGCACCGCTCGGCGCGCGCCAAGGCGCGCGATGAGGAGCGAGCCGAGCACGGTCGCGGTCGCCAGGAGCAGGATCGGGAGCGACGTCAGCGCCCCGATCGCGCTCTCGTTCAGGGGCAGGCTGCGGTGGATAGCGGGCAGCAGCGGGGGGACCGCGAGCAGCGTCAGCCGGACGCAGTTGCCGACCAGCCAGAGCAGGCCGACCCGGAAGAGGAGCTGCCGGCTCAGCCCCTTGCCGCCTCGATGGCGTCGAGCGACTGCGGGTTTTCGAGCGCGCTGAGGTCGCCGGGGGCGAGCCCGAGGTAGACGGCCTTGACAACCCGGCGGAGGATCTTCGCGTTCCTCGTCCGGGGCAGATCGGGGACGAAGTGGATGGCCTTGGGGCGGAGCGGCTTGCCCATGTCGCGAGCGACCATGTCCTTCAGCTCCTCCTCCAGCTCGGCGCCCGCCTCGGTGCCGGCGCGGGTGACGACGAAGACGACCAACGCCTCGCCCTTGATCTCGTCCGGGACGCCGACGGCGGCCGCCTCCTGGACCAGCCGGTGGCCGACGAGGACGGACTCTATCTCCGCCGGTCCAAGCCGCTTGCCGGCGATCTTGAGCGTGTCATCGGATCGGCCGAGGACGTACCAGAGCCCGTCGCGCGGATCGACGTACGCCCAGTCGCCGTGGACCCAGACGCCTTCGAAGCGGCTCCAGTAGGTCGAGACATAGCGCTCGTGGTCCTTCCAGAAGCCGTTGGTCATCCCGACCCAGGGCCGGCGCACGACCAGCTCGCCGACCTCTCCTCTGACGCTCTCGCCCTTCTCGTTGACGACGTCGGCGGCCATCCCCGGGATCGGCCCGCTGAAGGAGCAGGGGCGGAGCGGGCTCAGCACGTTGGTCTGCAGGATGCCCCCGGCGATCTCGGTGCCGCCGCTGTAGTTGATCACCGGCAGCCGGCCGCCGCCGACCTCGCGGAAGAACCAGAGCCAGGGCTCCGGGTTCCAGGGCTCGCCGGTCCCGCCGAGGATCCGGAGGCTGGAGAGGTCGTGCCGCTTGGGGTGCTCGTCTCCGGCGCCCATCAGGGAGCGGACCAGGGTCGGCGCGCAGCCGAAGATGGTCACCCGGTGGTCGGCGATCATCCGCCACATCCGGTCCGGTCCGGGCGTGTCGGGGGTTCCTTCGTAGAGCACCATGGTCGCGCCCTGGCTGAGGCTCCCGAAGATCAGCCAGGGGCCCATCATCCAGCCGATGTCGGTGATCCAGAAGATCGTGTCGTCGCGCCCGAGGTCGAACCCCCAGGCCATGTCCTGGGCGCCCTTGACGGGGAAGCCGGCGTGGCAGTGGACGGCCCCTTTGGGCCGGCCGGTAGTGCCCGAGGTGTAGATGACCATGATCGGGTGGTCGGGGTCGCAGCGATGGCTCGGCAGGTCGTCCGGCTCGTCCTCGACCAATTGCTCCCAGACCTTGTCCCGGCCGTGGGTCCAGGGGATCTCGCGAACCACGCGCCGGAGGACCACGAGGTGCTCGACCGCCGGACAGTCGTGAAGAGCCTCGTCGGCGACCTCCTTCATCTTCACGACCTTGCCGCGCCGGTAGAAGCCGTCGGCGCAGAGCAGCACCCGCGCCTCGGCGTCGTTGAGCCGGGCGGCGACCGCGCCCGCTCCGAAGCCGCTGAAGAGCGGCACGATCACAGCTCCGATCTTGGCAATGGCGAGGAGCGCGATCGCCACCTCGGGACACATCGGCAGGAAGACCCCGACGCCGTCCCCGGGCTTGATGCCCAGCTTGCCGAGGGCGTGGCCGAGCTTGCAGACCTGCTGGTTGAGCTCGGCATAGGTGAGCCGGCGGACCTCGCCCGGCTCGCCCTCCCAGATCAGCGCCACCTTGTCCGGCTGAGCCTTTGGCCCGTGCAGCCAGTTGTCGACGCAGCTTTGGACGATGTTGAGCTTGCCGCCGGTGAACCAGCGCGGCCACTCCGGCCCCTCCGACTCGTCGAGGACTCTGTCGTAATGGCGGTAGAAGGAGATGCCGAGGTCGTGGATGACGGCGTCCCAGAACCACTCCGGTTCCTCCACCGAGCGCTTCAGCAACGCCTCGAACCCGGCGATCCGGTGGCGCTCCATGAACCTGGTGAGCCGGGCTCGCTCGGTGACCTCGTGACTCGGTTTCCAGACGACGTCCCCGATCACGACCGGCTGCATCGGGTCCAAGTCTACGTTGGCGTTCCAAGCAGTCGCTCCGCCTCCTCCCGAAGCTCCAGGTAGTTCCTCCAGGCCACCCGCGAACGCGCCAGCGCCTGCTTTGCACCGCTGTGATCTCGGGCCGACTGGACCGCGTGGTGCTGGGTGTAGGCCCAGCGATCGAGCGCCCGCTCCAGCGTGGCCTCGACCAGCTGCCGCCATTCGGTCGTCGGCGCCGGCCCCAGGGGCGGAAGGACGAGGTGCTTCCAGGTGGCGCCTCCGGCGAGCGCGCGGACGGTCGCCTGGCCGCCCCCGCGGCCGAGGTGGGTGCCGGTCGTCCGGTTGCGCGGATTGCCGCTCATCAGACGAGACGCCCGCCCGCCGTCTGGGTCTGCGCCGTTCTGAGCACCGCCCACGTCGAGGTTCGCGTCGGCGGCGCCGTCCCGGCGCTGGTCCCGCTCCTGCCGGGCGGGGGCGGGCTGCCGGTCGCGGCGGACGTCGGCCTGGCCCGGGAGGTGTTCCGGTGAGCCGGCGTGGCCAGTCGCTGGTCGAGCTGGCGCTGCTCCTGCCGCTGCTGCTGCTGCTCTCGTTCGGTGCCGCGCAGCTCGTCCGCCTCGCGCTGACCAGGGCCGGGCTCGACGCCGCCACAGCGGCCGCTGCCGCCGCTGCTGCTCGGGCGCCCTCGGCCGCGAGCGCCATGGCGGCCGGGACTGCAGCCTTTGCCGGGGTGGCCGCCGGCTACGGTCTCGACCCCGCAACGCCGGTCGGCATCGCCACCGGTGAATTCGGGCGGGGCGGCAGCGTCGCCGCTTCGGCAGTGGTCGAGGTCGACCTCGGCTTCAGCGGTATCCCGGCGCTTCGCACCCGTCTGCGACTTGGCTCCTCGGCCTCCGCCCGCATCGAAGACTGGCGCTCCCGCGCTGCCTCGCCGTGAGGCCCGCCCGGTGCGGGAAGGCCCTCGTGACTTTCGCCCTGCTGCTGCCGCCGGTCCTCCTCCCGGTGGCGGGCTATGCCGTCCAGGCCGCGCTGCTCGGCGACCGCGACGCGCTCCTCCAGGCGGCGGTCGCCCGCGCTGCCGAGGACGCTGCCCAGGTCGTCGACCTGGGCGCCCTCCGGGGCGGCGGGGTGCTGCGCCTCGACCCCGGGGCCGCGACGGCGGTGGCGAATGCGTCGCTTTACGGCGATGACCCGCACGCCCGGCTCGGCTCGATCGTGGTGAGAACGGTTACCGTCTCGGTCACCGCTGAGGACCGGGTGCCCCTCAGCTTCGGCGGGCTCCTCGGGGCGGGGGCCGTGACCCTGCGGGCAGCGGCGACCGCTCGGCTGGCGGCCGGCTACGAGAGTCCCAGCAGCCGGCTGCCATTACCGAGCAGGAGCTTGTCCATGACCAGCTGCGGGATCTTCAGCTTGGCGAGCTCGTCGAGGCATCGCTTGGGCTGGATGAAGGGGTAGTCGCTGCCGAAGAGAAACTGGTCCTGGAGGCGCGACTTGAGCTCGGCGAGGACCTCGGCCGGGATGTACTTCGGCGCCCAGCCGGAGGTGTCGATCCAGATGTTGGTCTTGTGCATGGCCATCGCGAGCAGCTCGACGTGCCAGGGCCAACCCATGTGGGCGGCGATTATGTTCAGGTTCGGCATCGCCGCCGCGAGGGGGTCGAGGAGGATTGGCCGGCAGAGGTCGATCCGGATTCCCTGGCCGCCCGGGGTGCCACCCCCGATCCCGCTGGTGCCGGTGTGGAAGATGCACGGGAACCCCAGCTCGGCACACTTGGCGAAGATGGGCCAGTAGCGCTCGTTGGAGGGGTCGAAGCCCTGGATCGAGGGGTGGAACTTGCCGCCCACGAGGCCCAGCTCGGCAGCCGTCTCGAGGTCCCGGACCGCCTCCTCGCCCTTCCTCGGGTCAACGCTGGCGAAGCCGATGAAGACCTCGGGGTAGTCCTTCACGGCCTGCGCCACGAACTCGTTGGGAAGCCGAGGCCGGTGGGTGGCGGTCTCCGCGTCCCAGGCCAGCAGGACCGCCTTCAGGTCCAGGTCGGCGTACTGCCGGGCGAGGCCCTCGACGGTTGTTCGGGCAACCTTGGAGTGGAAGTAGCGCTCGGCCGCCTCGACATATCCCTCGAGGCTCACGTCCAACCACTCCGGGGTCGGGAGGTGGACGTGGAAGTCGATGGCTCGCACTTGTTGGGATGATACGAGTCGTGCTCCCCGCAACGCTGCTTCTGCTGTCAGGCGGGCAGAGCCGCCGGATGGGGAGTCCCAAGGCGTTGCTCCCGGTCTCGGGCACCACGCTCCTCGGCTGGCTGATCGAGCGGCTCGGCGGCGCCTTCCCCGAGGTCCTGGTCTCCGCCAACGACGGGCTGCTGGTTCCGCCGGGCGTGCGAATGATCCGCGACCGCCGTCCGGGCCCTCTCGGGCCATTGGCGGGGGTCGAGGCGGGGCTCGCCGCGGCCGGAAACGACGCGCTGGTCGTCGTCGCCTGCGACATGCCGCGCGTCACGGTCGAGCTCCTGGAGCGGCTGCTCGGCCTCAGCGAGGGCCATGACGCGGCCGTGCCGCGGTTGGGCGGCAGGCCCGAGCCCGCCTGCGCCTGCTACCGGCGGTCGGCGGCGTGGACCATCGGAGCCGCCCTCGACAGGGGCCGTCTGAAGGCGGCGAGTGCCCTCGAGGAGCTGGACGTCGCCTGGCTCGACGATGTCGACCGAAAGCTCTTCTGGAACATAAACGCCCCGAAGGACTATCAACTTTTCCTGTCGGCTCTTTGACGCCGTGCGCCATAATCAGAGTTGAAGCCAGCCTTCGCTCTTTCGGAGAAACGCGTTTGAAGATCGTCGTGACCGTCAAGCAGATCCCCGATCCAAACGGGGCTCACAAGCTAACCGGCGATAACCGCCTCGCCCGTGACGGCGAGGTTGTCCTCGACCCCGGAGATGAGTACGGGGTGGAGGCGGCCCTGCGGATCAAGGAAGCCGGGGGCGACGCCGAGGTCGTCCTCGTCTCGATGGGTCCGGCCAAGGCGGCCGACGCCATCCGAAAGGGCCTCAGCATGGGCGCCGACCGCGCGCTGCACATCTGTGACGACTCGCTCGCCGGATCCGACGCTCTCACCACCGCCCAGGTGCTCGCGGCCGCGATCAAGACCGAGGCGCCTGACCTCGTGATCAGCGGGACAGAGTCGACCGACGGCTCGACCGGGATGGTCCCACCGATGGTCGCCGAGCTCCTCGGATTCCCCCAACTGACCTTCGCCAAGAACGTCGAGGTGAGCTCCGGCAAGGTGAAGATCCAGCGTCAGACCGACGTCGGCTACGACGTCGTGGAGGCCGACACGCCGGCCCTGATCACCGTCACCGCCGGCGTCGGCGAGCCGCGCTATGCGTCTTTGAAAGGGATCATGGCGGCGCGCAGCAAGGAGGTCAAAAAGCTCACCCCCGCCGACCTCGGCGTGACCCCCGGCAGCTCGGCCGAGGAGGTCCTCGACGTCACCGACGCCGAGCAGCGGCAGGCGGGAGAGGTCATCGAGGATGACGGGACCGCGGTGGACAAGATCATCGCCCTCCTCCAGAAAGTGAAGGCGATCTAGTGTCGAAGATCTGGATCTACGCCGAGCTCTCGGGCGGAAAGCTCGCCCCCATCACCTTCGAGCTGCTCGCCAAGGCCCGCGCCCTCGGCGACGTCGAGGCGGTCGCGCTCGGCAAGGGCGCCGGTGCGGCGGCCGCCGCGCTCGGCAGGCACGGCGCCAAGAAGGTATACGCCTGCGACGACGAGGTGTTCGACCAGTACATCGCGCAGCCGGCGACCGACACCCTGGAGGCGCTGGTCAAGGCGGGCAGCCCTGACCTGCTGCTCTTCGGCTTCACCTACGACTCCCGAGAGGTCGCCGGCCGGCTGGCCGCGCGGCTCGGCGTCGGCCTCGTGTCGAGCGCCCTCGACGTCGAGGCCGCGGGCGGTGGCTTTGTAGCCAAGGTGCCCTACTTCGGAGGCGCCAAGGTGGCCCGGATGAAGGTCAACCACAAGCCCGCCATCGTCCTCCTCCGGCCGAAGTCGGTCGAGGCGTCGGAGACCGGTGGCACGGCCCAGGTCGAGAAGGTCACCGCAACCGTGGGCGCCGACTCGAAGCGGGCGCGGCTGGTGGAGCGCGTCGCCGAGAAGGGTGAGAAGGTCAAGCTCGAGGACGCCGCCATCGTCGTCAGTGGCGGGCGCGGGATGCAGGGACCGGAGAACTTTCCCCTCCTGGAGGACCTGGCCGACGCGCTCGGCGGCGCGGTTGGGGCCAGCCGTGCCGTCGTCGACGCCGGCTGGGTGCCCTACTCGATGCAGGTCGGCCAGACCGGCAAGGCAGTCCGGCCCAAGGTTTACATCGCGGCCGGTATCTCGGGCGCCATGCAGCATACGGTCGGCATGAAGGCCTCCAAGGTGATCATCGCCATCAACAAGGACGCCGAGGCGCCGATCCTCAAGATGGCCGACCTCGGCATCGTCGGCGACGCTCTGAAGATCATCCCCAAGCTGACCGCGGCCGTCCGGGCCAAGAAAGGCAAGTAGCCGGCCAGCCGGGCCGGTCCCCGAGACGGAACGAGCCGAGGCCGAGCGTCTATCCGCGGAGCGGGCCCGGCTGCGGCAGGCGCGAGACTTCCCCGGTGCAGACGCGATCCGCGACCGTCTCGGCTCGGCCGGCTGGGAGGTCATCGACTCGCCCATGGGGAGCGAGCTCCGGGCGGTCGAGCTGCCGCCGCCGCCGCGCCGGCTGACGATGCTGACAGTGCTCCACGGCTGGCCCGAGGATGCCGCCCGCTGGCTCGCTTCGATTCTCCGCCACCACGCCGTTCACGACCTCGAGGTCCTCCTCATCGACAACTCCGGCGACCCTGCGCTGGCCGCCTGGGCGGAGGGCGTGCGGAGCGACCGGGTTCGGGTCCTCGCCCTCGAACCGCGCGGCTTCGGCGCGGCTGTCAACGCCGGCCTGGCGGCCGCGGCGGGAGAGGTCGTCGTACTCTTCGACCCCGGGACGGAGGCGACCGACGACCTCGTGCCGCCGCTGCTCGAGATGCTGGGACGACCGGGCGTCGGCATCGCCGCGGCCTCCGGTGTTCGCGGCGTCGGCACCGTCAAGCACTTCCACGACCATCCCGGCCCCGAGGTTGACGCGGCCGAGGGCTACTGCATGGCCTTCCGGCGCGCGGAGGCGCTCGCTGTCGGCGGCTTCGACGAGAAGTTCAAGTTCTACCGGATCGCCGATTTCGAGTTCAGCTTCCGGATCCGTTCTACCGGCAAGCGCGCGATGGTGGTCGCCGGCCTGCCTCTCCGCAAGCACCAGCACCGGCTCTGGGAGGCGCAGACCAACGAGGACCGTGAGCGGCTCTCGAAGAAGAACTTCTATCGCTTCCTGGACCGCTGGGGGAAGCGGACCGACCTGCTCGTCGGGTAAAAGCGGTTCCTAGGAGTTCTGCCCGTTGCCGACCACGTGGACCCAGGTCAGGCCGGTGTTGAGCCGGAGCAGGCTGCCAGCCTCGTCGGTGAAGTAGACCGGCTGGGTCAGGTCCTGGTAGTAGTCCTGGCCGTCGGCTCCCTGGTGCCAGGTCGCGTGGACCAGCCTGCCGTTGGACCAGATCTCGGCGGGGCCGGAGCCGTTCATCGCATAGCGGATGGAGCCCGCGCCGCCGTTGACATCCTCGGTCCAGCCGGCCGGCCCGACGGGCACGTGCATGACCACCACGTTCTTCACGGCAAGCTGGGCGCCACCGGCGCCGGCATCGACACGAGGTGAGCCGTGGTCGAAGGGCCGGTAGCAGGAGCAGCCGCCGTCGAAGCTGTAGTTGACGCCCTGGAGCGGGATCGAGGGCGGGTCGGCCGGCGTCCCGGCCGCGTTGTCGGGGTGGCCCGCGTCGACGTTGTAGTTGCCACCGCCCATCGTCGCGAACTCCTGGCGGGCCTTGGCGACCCGGCCGCCGTCGGTGAAGACGTTGTGGGGCGCCGCCTTGAAGCCGACCCGGAAGAAGTGGTTGCCCGTGTCGTAGTCGTTGATGATCACCGGGATTCCAGCGGACCCGAAGGTGCCCCAGAGGTACCGCAGTGTGCCGTCGGAGGCGCCGCTGCACATGGTCACGCCGTGGAGGGAGTCGCCGAGGAAGGGATTGATCATCCGACAGCTGCGCACCGGCCCGATCTGGGCGGGCGGAGTGTTGAAGAAGGTCAGGGTGAAGCGGCTGATGTTGTACTCGCTGATGTACTCCCACGCGATGTCCGCCGCCTGGAGGCCCGACTGAGGCCGCGCCTGGCCGGCATTGTCGATCACGACCAAGATCGGAGGGACGGTCTGGAAGCCGGCCGGGATCTGGCTGCTTGAGTTTGAGGGCTCGATGCCGCGGACCGTGGTCGCCAGGGGCGCCAGGTCGGTGGCGACATCGCCCGTGACGGTCACCGGCTGCCCGCCGACGCCGAACCGGTAGGCCTGGTAGGGCAGGTAGCTTCCGGCGATCTCGACCGACTTCCCGTCGGCCGACCAGATGAAGGCGCCCGCGGCGACCGGCTGGTCGTTGACGGTTGGCTGAGTGGAGGCCGGGCTCATCGCCGCGGTGAAGGCGATCGTCACCCGGGAGAGGGTTCCCATGGTTGGGGGGGGCGATCCGGCGGCGAGGCTGACCGGCTTGCCGTCGACCAGGAAGCCGGCGATGCCGACGAGGGGCTGAGTGGTGAACCTGCCCTTCCAGTTGCTGAGCGAGAGCGAGTGGTCGGAGGTCTTCACGCTCTTGACGCTGAGCGAGTAGGTCTGGCCGGGGTGCCAGCCCTTGAGCGGGCTGACCAGTACCCGGCTGCTCTTGGCCTCGATCGTGAACTCGGTTGCCGGCTCGATCGCGAGCCGGACCGACTTGCGGTCGATCTTCTGATTGAAGTTGACGACCACCGGCTCGTTGATCCGGACGTAGCCGGCTTTGGTCCGGGCGATGCTGGCGGAGATCGACTGTCCCCAGCAGGCGGGCAGGAGTGAGGCCGCGAAAAGGAGCGCTGTCAAAAGGGCAGGTCGAAGCATTTGGCTGTTCAAAATCTGCCAGCGACTCTATAGCGTCGGAGAAGACATCTCAAGGACCATCGGGAGGACCAAAGTTAGAATTCGGCCCATGTCCGCTGATGGCCCGGAAGCCTCCTCGCCGCCGGCCGGCGAGTTCGGCCGGAAGGTGGACGACCTCCGCGGGAGGAAGCGACGGAACCTGGCCATGGGCGGCCCGGAGAAGGTTGCCAGGCAGCACGAGCGGGGGAAGCTGACCGCCCGCGAGCGGATCGACCTGCTCTTTGACTCGGGCACCTTCGTCGAGCTCGGTCTCCTTGCGCACCAACAGTCGATGCGGGGCAACGAGGTCGACCCGCCCGAGAAGACGCCGGCCGATGGCGTCGTCACCGGGCACGGCATGGTCGACGGCCGCCAGGTCTGGGTCATCGCCTATGACTTCACGGTCATGGCCGGCTCGATGGGCGCGGTCGGCGAGACCTACAAGACATCGCGCGTTCGGGAGCTGGCGCTGCGCTACCGGAAGCCGATCGTGTGGCTGCTCGACTCCGCCGGTGCCCGGATCCAGGAGGCGGCCGGCTCAACCTTCGCCGGCAGCGGGATGCTCTTCTACGACTAGGTCCAGATGTCCGGCGTGGTGCCGCAGGTGAGCGCGATGCTCGGGCCCTGCGCCGCCGGGACCGCCTACATCCCGGGGCTGAGCGACTTCGTGCCGATGGTCAGGGGAACCAGCTCAATGTCGCTCGGCGGCGCCCGGCTGGTCAAGGCGGCGACCGGCGAGGACGTGACGGACCTGGAGATGGGCGGCTCCCAGGTCCATTGCCACGAGTCCGGCGTCGGCGACAACGAGGTCGACACCGACCAGGAGTGCATCGACCAGGTTCGCCGCTTCCTCTCCTACCTGCCGAGCAGCAACCTCGAGCCGCCGCCCTGGGTTCCCACCGACGACCCGGCCGACCGCGAGGTCGAGGGTCTCGACAAGCTGGTCCCCGCCAACCCCCGGCAGGCCTACGACGTGCGCAAGGTGATCCAGCGGATCGCCGACCGGAACTCCTGGTTCGAGGTCAAGCCGACCTGGGCCAAGAACCTGGTCGTCGGCCTCGCCCGCATGGCCGGCCACTCGGTCGGCGTGGTCGCCAACCAGCCGCTCTTCAAGGGCGGGATCCTCGATGTCGACGCGGCCGACAAGGCCGCCCGCTTCATCCGGATGTGCGACGCGTTCAATGTCCCGCTCGTCTACCTGATGGATGTGCCCGGCTTCCTGGTCGGCTCGGCCGTCGAGAAGGAGGGGATCATCCGGCATGGTGCGAAGATGCTCTACGCCACCAGCGAGGCGACCGTCCCCAAGATCACCGTCGTGATGCGGAAGGCGTATGGCGCCGGCTACTTCGTGATGTGCGGCAAGGGCTACAACCCCGACCTGATCGTCGCCTGGCCGTTCGCCGAGATCAGCGTGATGGGCCCCGAGGGAGCGGTGAACATAATCTTCAACAAGGTGGTCGAAGCGGCCGCCAACCCGGAGGAGACGCGCGCCGAGCTGGTGGCGAGGATCCGCGAGACGATCAGCCCCTACGTCGCCGCCGGGTGGGCGATGATCGACGACGTGATCGAGCCCGCGGACACCCGCCGCGTGATCATCGAAGGCCTCGAGCAGGCGCGGGGTAAGAAGGTCGAGCGGCCCTGGCGGAAGCACGGCAACATCCCGGTATGAGCGAGCGTGCCGTGATCAGCTGCGCGCTGACCGGCTCGCTGACGACCCGCGCGCAGTGCCCGGCGATCCCCTACACCCCGGCCGAGATCGGAGAGGAGGCGCGCCGGGCGGCGGAGGCCGGCGCGGCGATCGTCCACATCCACGCGCGCAACGACGACGGCACGCCGACCTGGTCGCCCGCGACCTTCCGCCGGATCTTCGAGGAGGTCCGCGCCCGGAGCGACGTGATCGTCAACTTCTCGACCGGTTCGGTCGGCGTCCCTGCCGGCGAGCGGGTCCAGCACATCCGCGATCTGAGGCCCGAGATGGCGGCGCTCAACATGGGCTCGATGAACTACGCGATCTACTCGGAGAAGCGCAAGGTGTTCCATCACGACCATGTCTTCGCCAATCCCTTCCACGACATCCGATTCTTCCTGGAGGCGATGAACGAGGCCGACGTGCGGCCGGAGATGGAGTGCTTCGACTCCGGCCACATCGGCAACACCCGACCGCTGATCGACCTCGGCGTGCTGCGGCCGCCGTATCAGTTCAGCCTCGTCATGGGGGTGCTGGGCGGCATTCCCGGCAGCACTCGCAACCTGGTCCACCAGGTCGAATCGCTTCCCGCCGGGTCCCACTGGCAGGTGATCGGCGTCGGCCTCGAACAGTGGCGGTTGGTCGCCGTTGCCCTGAGCCTGGGCGGGAATATCCGGGTCGGCCTGGAGGACAACCTTTACCTGGAGGAGGCCAAGATGGCCGGCAGCAACGCGGAGCTGGTCGAGAAGGCGGCCCGGCTCTGCCGCGACCTCGGCCGCGAGGTGGCATCCATCGGCGAGGCGCGGGACCTGCTCGGCCTGCCTGTTCAAGCGAGGAGCGTCAACGCATGACCGAAGTCAAGGCCGAGCTCGTCGGCAACGTCTGGAAGATCGTCGCCGGCATTGGCGACAAGGTCGAGGAGGACGACGTCCTGCTGATCCTGGAGTCGATGAAGATGGAGATCCCGGTGGTCGCGCCCCAGGCGGGCACTGTCAAGGAGATCCGGGTCAAGGAGACCGAGGTGGTCAAGGAGGGCCAGGTCCTCGCGGTCATCGAGTAACGGGCGCTCATAGCCTTCCGCGCCGGCTGCTGCCGGTGGCGGAGCTGGTGCCGGTGGGACGCTCGGTCGCCGACATCGGCACCGGGGACGGCAAGCTCGCCGCCTGGCTCGCGAGGCGCGGCCACCGGGTCGTCGCGACCGAGAACAAGGCCGGGCCGCGGGAGGTGGCGCGCCGTCTGCTCGATCCCCTCGGCCTCGAGTGCCGGCTGGGCGAGGGCCTGGCGCCGATCGCACCCGGAGAAATCGAGGTGGCCGTGATCGCCGGGATGGGCGGGCGCACGATCGGCCGCATCCTGGCCGCGTCCCCCGAGGTCGTGGCCAGGCTCCAGGCGCTCGTTCTGCAACCGGTGCAGCACCGCGAAGAGCTGCTTGCCGGGCTGCTGGCGGCCGGCTACCGAAGGCTGGCGGGCAGCGAGGTGCGCCAGGGCTCGCACCTCTACGCGGCACTGCTTTTGCTTCCGCCATACTCGACCGCGCGATGAGGCCGACCGAGCTGCTTCTCCAGTACCAGCGGCTGGGTGACCGGGTCCGGACGCTGACCGACGAGCGAGCCCACCTCGAGCAGCGTCTGGCTCGCGACGAGAGGGTGGAGGCCGCGATCGAGTCGCTGGCGGCGGCGCAGGTGAAACGCGACTCGCTGGCCAAGCAGGTGCGGGAGGTGGACCTCGACGTCGAGACCCATCGGGCCAAGATGAAAGGGCACGAGAAGGAGCTGATGAGCGGCCGGATTCGCAGCCCCTCCGACCTGACCCGGATGAGCGAGGAGGTCGGGCACATGAAGGCCCGCCTCGACCTGGAGGAGGAGGGCGAGCTGGAGTTGATGACAGGCCTCGAGGAGGCCGAGGCCGAGCTCGCGGCCGCTCGGGCCGAGCTTGCCGAAGCCCAGGCGGCGGTCGAGACCGCGGCGCCCGGCCACCAGCGCCGCCTGCGGACAATCGACTCCGAGGCCTCCGAGCTGGAGCTGCAGCGGGAGGGCCTCTGGGTCGAAGTCCCCGAGCCGCTGCGCGCGACCTACCGCAAGATCACCCGGATACCCAACCCGGTGGTCCCGATGGTCAACGGCCAGTGCGAGGGCTGCCGCGTCCAGTTGACCGCCAACGAACTCCAGGTGCTCCGCCGCGGCGAGCGCTTCACCTGCCAGAACTGCAACCGGATCCTGGTCCTCAGCTGAGCAAGGTCCTCCGCCTCTACACCGACGGCGCCGCCCGCGGGAACCCCGGCCCGGCCGGGCTCGGTGTTGTGATCGAGGACGAGAACGGGCTCCGGCTGCGCGGTCTCTGCCGTTACATCGGCACCGCCACCAACAACGTCGCCGAGTACCTGGCCCTGATCGAAGGGCTGACCGCCCTCGGGGAGTGGCAGCCGGACCGGGTCGAGGTATACCTCGATTCGAAGCTGGTGGTCGAGCAGGTCCGTGGTAACTACCGGGTCAAGAACGCCGCCCTCATCCCTCTCCACGCCCGGGCGACGCAGCTGCTGTCGGCCCTGCCCAAGGCGGAGATCCGCCACGTCGAGCGGGAGCGGAACAAGGGCGCGGACGCGCTCGCGAATCGCGCCATCGACGACTGGAAGGGCGAGAAGGGCGGCCCTCAGCAGACCGTGAAGTAAGAGCGTCCATAGGCGGTCACCTGCGTCGGCGGGCCGGTCGTGCTGTAGACGCCGGCCGGCAGGTCGAGGCCGGTCACTGTAACGGGGTAGGAGACGCTCTGGCCCGGGCTGAGCAGGATCGCGAGCGCCGGGCACGCGGCACGGACGTTCGGCGTCGACCAGATCTGGACGCCCTGCGCGTTGACGATGACCGCCGCCAGCGGCGGGCAGGCGGTGGGCGCCCCGCAGCCGACGCTGGAGTCGTTGGTCGCGGTGACGGTGATCGTGATCGGCGCTCCGCGCGTGTAGTTCGGGAGATCGGTGGAGATCCGCTCGGCAAGGTGCCCGCTGCCCCCGCAGGCGACGCCGGCGCCCGCGACGTCGGCCGGCCGGGAGGCGAGACAGCTGAAGGCCCCGGACGAGCTGCCGCAGGCGGCCAGGAGGAGGGAAAGGAGTGCGAGGGCTATCTTCATTGACAGGGGTAACGCGGCTGCGGGCCGCGGGTATCATGCACTCGAGTCGAGGCGGACGGGCGACCGCCGGGCGCTTTACGCGCCGGGAGGAAAGTCCGGGCTCCGCTGAGCAGGGCGCTGGGTAACACCCAGTCGGGGCGACCCGAAGGAAAGTGCCACAGAAATTACACCGCCGATTCGGCAGGATCTCCGGAGCCTGTCGAAGGTAAGGGTGAAAAGGTGAGGTAAGAGCTCACCGGCGGCCGGGTGACCGGCCGGCCAGGCAAACCCCGC
>DAIRGV010000024.1:0-31527 GCA_036794405.1 Candidatus Dormiibacterota bacterium | reverse complement strand
AGCCGTCGGCAGCCTAGACCCTCGCCTCCGCAAGTGCGGAAAACGGGGTTAAGACAGGGGGCGGGCGAACTCCAGTTGCTCGCCCGCCGGGAGCTCGAGGCCCTCGAGAGACCCCGCCGGCAGCTCGACCACCTTCTGTGCTCCCCAGACGATCCAGACGACCCCGTACCAGGGCGGCACTCGCCGGTAGACGCGCTTGACGCGGTCCAGCCGGTCGAGGAAGACGGCATCGATCGGGAACCGCATGAAGAGCATGTGGATCCCGTTGCAGGGGTCGATCAGCATCCCGTGGCCGGCGGGGAGAGCCCGCCGGAACATCAGGCCGATGCCGCGACCGACGAACGTGCGCGGCTTCTCCAGCCTTTCCGCCAGCAGCCGGCCAGAGGCGACGTGCACCAGCTGTAGGTCGAGCTTCGCCATGCGAGGCGAAATCGTACCCTCGTGCAGGCGATGGCAGATTTCAAGAGCAACGGCGTCCGCATCAACTATTACCTCGAGGGGCCGCCCGACGGCGCGCCGACCCTTCTCGTCCACGGCTTCTGCAGCAACTTCCAGGTCAACTGGGTCGGATCCCGCTGGGTCGAGACGCTGACCCGCGCCGGGCGTCGGGTCATCGGCCTCGACAACCGCGGCCACGGCCGGAGTGAGAAGCCGCACGATCCCGACGGCTACGGGCAGCGCATGGTCGAGGACGTCACCAACCTAGTTGAGCACCTCGGCCTGGAGCGGGTCGACTACGTCGGCTATTCGATGGGCAGCCAGATCGGCCTCCGGTTCCTGGCCGCCCGCCCCGCTCATATCCACCGAGCCGTGCTGGGCGGGATCGGGATGAACGTGACAACGCCCTTTCGCGCTGCCGAGTCGATCGCCCGCCGGCTGCGTGGCGACGAGGCTGAGCAGGGCCCGGCCGCGACCCTCTTCTACAACTTCGCGGTCTCGGTCCCGGGCAACGACCTGGAGGCACTCGCCTGCTGCATCACCTCACGCAGCACGCCGCTCGGCGAGGAGCAGCTGGGCGCGATCCGGACCCCGGTCCTGGTCGCGGTCGGCGGCGCGGACCCGGTCGCCCGGGATGCGCGTCGGCTGGCCGAGCTGATCCCCGGCGCCGAGTACTTCGAGGTGCCGGGCCGCGACCACGCCACGGCGGTGCCGGCGCGGGCGATCAAGGAGCGCGCGCTGGAGTTCCTCGACCAGGCCTGAGTCAGTGACGGATGAAGCGCACGCGCCGGCGGCGGCGGGGCGTCTTGTCGCCCTTGCCGACGATGCTGATCGAGCCGTCGGACTCGAGTACCGCGAGCTTGATCTCCTTGAGATCGACCAGGCCATGCTCGCGAACCGCCATCTCGATCTCGTCCTCGAGGATGCCCTCCTTCGCCATCGCCTTGCGATCGAAGACCCCGTCCGTCAGCAGCACCGTCGGCGCCGAGGTGAGGACCCGGTGGACGGCCGGGATGTCGTCGAGGCGGCCGACGATCCAGTTCGCCGCCAGCAGCGAGAAGACGATGATCACGCCGCCCAGGACGGATGCGTCGGGGCCCGTCATGGCGGGCTGAACCGCGTTCGCCACCAGCAGCACGAAGACCAGGTCGAAAAGCGTGAACTGGCCGACCTCGCGCTTGCCGAAGACGCGCAGGCCGACGAGCAGCACGAGGTAGATTCCGATCGAACGGATGACGAGCTCCCACCACGGGACGGCGAGGTGGAAGAGGTTACCCATGGGCCTGATACCTAGATCGTCAGCCGCCGTTCCTCACTTTCATGATGATCAGGACCGCCGGGCCGAGGAGAATCAGCCAGAGGGTCGGGAAGATGCAGCCGACCATCGGCAGCATCATCTTGAGCGAGGCCTGCGCGGCGAGCTCTTCGGCGCGTTGGCGGCGCTTTCGCCGCATCTCCTCCGATTGCAGGCGGAGGATCTTGGCCAGGCCGACGCCCATCTGCTCCGATTGGATGACGGCCTGGGTGAAGTTATGGAGGTCCTCCACCCCGCACCGGCGGCCCATCTCGTCGAGCGCCTCCAGGCGCGGGCGGCCGAGCCTCACCTCCTGGAGCACGGTTTTGAACTCGTCGGCGAGGGCGTTGTCGAACTTGTCGGTGACACGCTGGATGGCGGCGTCAAAGCCGAGGCCCGCCTCCACGGCAATCGTCAGCAGGTCCATCACGTCGGGGAGGCTGAGCTGGATCTCCTTCCGGCGCGCGCTGACCTTGGTGCTGATGTAGTAACCGGGGGCGAAAAAGCCGATCACCGCTCCCATCAGCGCCGCGAGCGCCACCGCCACCGGGCTGTGGAACAGCAGGCCGACCAGCAGCCCGACCACGAAAAGGACCACCGCGGCGCCATAGCGGAGGGCCTGGAAGTCCGAGGGGGAGAGGTTGCCTGGCCTTCCGGCTAGGTTCAGCCGGTTCTGCATGTCCTGGCGTTGCTTTTCCGGCGTCCGCTCGGCGAGGTACCTGCCGAGGCGGTCGATCACGGGCCGGATGAAGCGCTCCTCGAACGGCTTTTGGAGCTCGACCTCGTCGAGGGTCAGTGGCTTCTGCCCGCTGAAGGCGGCGAGGCGGTCCTGGACCATGTCGCCGGAGACGGCCTGGCCGCGGGTCGTGTACATCCCCCAGAAGACGAGGAAGATGCCGGCGGCCGCGAGCAGGGCGAGGAGGAGGGTTGTGGGGCTCATCTGAGTGTCAGACCTCGATCGCGGTGACGCGGCTCATCACCAGGTTGCCAAGGAAGATCATGAAAATGGCGAGCGCGATGATGATCCAGCCCACCGGGCTCTCCGTCATCGGCTTGAAGTAGGTGGGAGTCGCGAAGTACATGAAGACCGCGAGGACGATCGGGAGGCTGGTGATCAGCTGGCCCGAGGACCTCGCCGAAGCGGTCAGGGTCGAGATCTGGCCCTTGATGCGGACTCTTTCGCGGATCGTGAAGGCGATGTTGTCGAGGATCTCGGCCAGGTTACCGCCGACCGTGCGATGGATCGCCACCGCGGTGACCATCAGGTCGAGGTCGTCCGATTCGATTCGCTTGACCATGTGGCCGAGGGACTCCTCGACCGTGCCGCCGAGGTTCATCTCCCGGACGCAGCGGGCGAACTCCTCCGCGATCGGCGGGCTGGCGTTCTTGGAGACGGTGTCGATCGCCTGCGCGAACGAGTAGCCGGCCTTGAGCGCGTTGGAGAGGAGCAGCAGCGTGTCGCCGAGCTGATTGTTGAACGCCTTGAGGCGCTGACGCTGGCGGAACTTCACGTAGAAGCCTGGGATGAGGTAGCCGGCCACCCCCATAACGAGCGCCTGGATGATCCCGGAGACGCCGCCGAAGCGGATGAAGCCGATCATGAAGAGAAGGATCGTGAGGCCGATCTGGATCCCGATGTACTCCGAGGTCCGAAGCTTGAGATCCGCCTTCGCGAGCTCGTCCTGGAGTGAGGGCTTGCCCTTTTTGACGTCCCCCCGGCCGAAGCGGTCGGCGGCCGGCTGGAAGATGCGGGCCATCCGCTCGCGGAAGTTGGCCGGCGGCGCTTCGGCCGCCGCCGCCGCCGCCGGGTTGACGACGCCGTACTCGGCGAGCCGGGCCTGGAGGTCGGCGGTCGCGGTCCTGGTCTGCGCGATGCCGTAGAAGATCGCCATCACGCCGAGCCCGGCGACGATCGCGATGAGGTAGATGGTCATCTCAGCTCAGCTCCCTTTCCTTTTTGATTCATGCGGGGTTTTCAGTAGAGCTCCTCGAAAGGAGGCTCGGGGGTGGGTACGAACAGTTCGTCCGCCAGCTCTTCGCCGCCGGCCTTGATGTGATCGAGGCGCATCGGCTTGATGCCGGTCGCGGTGTGGTAGCCGACCGCCTTGCCGTCGCGAAGGCCGATCTGCTTGTAGACGAAGATCTCCTGGTACTGGATGTCGCCCTGCTCGATACCGGTGATCTCGGCGATCGAGACGACCTTGCGCGGGCCGCCGCGCAGCCGCTGCTGCTGGATGATGATGTGGACCGCCGCCGCGACCTGCTCACGGATGGCGCGCGAGGGGAGATCGGCGCCGGCCATCAGGACCAGCGTCTCGAGTCGGCCCAGGCACTCGTGAGGGTTGTTGGCGTGGAGGGTCGACATCGACCCGTCATGGCCGGTGTTCATCGCCTGCAGCATGTCGAGGGCCTCGCCACCTCGGCACTCGCCGACGATGATCCGGTCCGGGCGCATCCGGAGGCAGTTCCTGACCAGGTCGCGGATGGGGACAGCACCTTTGCCCTCAACGTTCGCGGGCCGTGATTCCAGCGTGATCACGTGATCCTGCTGGAGCTGGAGCTCGGCGGCGTCCTCACAGGTGATGATCCGCTCCTCCGGCGGAATGAAGGTCGAAAGGATGTTGAGGAGGGTCGTCTTGCCCGAGCCGGTGCCGCCCGAGACTAGGCAGTTGAGACGGCTGCGGACGGCCGCGCGCATGAAGGTGATCATGTGCGGCGACGCGGACTTGAACTTGATCAGGTCGTTGGGCCCGAGCTTCTCCTTGGAGAACTTTCGGATCGTCATGCAGGGACCCTTGAGGGCGAGGGGCGGGATGATCACGTTGACGCGGGACCCGTCCTTCAGCCGAGCGTCGGCCATCGGTGTCGACTCGTCGACGCGACGGCCGACCGAGCTGACCACGCGGTCGATCACCCGCATCAGCTGCTTGTCGCTCTCGAAGGTCACGTCGGAGAGCATCGGCTGGCCCTTGCGCTCGACGTAGATCTGCTTCGGGTGGTTGATCATGATCTCGGTGATCTCCCGGTCGTTGAGGAGGATCTCGAGCGGCCCGAGGCCGAGGATATCGTCCATCAGCGACTCGATCAGCCGTTCCTTGTCCAGCCGCGTCATGGTCATCCCGGAGCTCCGGATGTAATCTTCGGAGAGCTCGACGATCTTCTCCTTCACGAATTCGCGGTCGGTCACGTCGATCTTGTTGGCGTATTGCTCGAGCAACTTCGCGTGGACGGCGGTCTTGGCCGCCGCGAAGGCCGGGGTGACGCCGGTGACGCCGGCTCGCTCGGAGAGGCCGCCGCCGGACGCCGCGGGTGGACTGGACGCGGCGGCCGGCGGGCCGGGGGCAACCACGGGGGTGGAGACGGGTTGCGTGGCGACGGACGGAGCACCATTGCCGGGCGAGGCCGCGGCAGGCGGCGCAACGGGGGCCGCGACGGGCGCGGCAACGGTCGCTCGTTGCTGGTTCGCCTGGTTGACGCGATCGAGGAGACCCATTTCTACAGTGCCTAACCCGCCGGGGTCCGCGACCAGAAGCCCGCCCGGCGTCCGCCCTGGCCGGCGCGAGATCCCTCGGCCGGATGCAACGTTACCAGAGACAGAGCGAGTTCCCTCACCCGGTGGCTGATCTCGGCATTGGGCAGCAGGGAGACGAAAGGCTCGGCCCGCTGAACCGACCGGAGGACCGTCTTGAGGTCCGTCGGGATGCTGGCGGAGATCTTGGTCTCGAGGCTGGTCTCGACCTGGGTGACAGTGATGCCGGAGTTGGTGTCCGAGCGGTTCAGGACCACCTTGATGCGATCGGACGCGATGCCCAACCGCTGGAAGACGCGGAGTGCCAGTTTGGCCTCCTTCACGGCGGGCAGGCTCAGGTCCACCACGACGACGACCTGGCCGGCACGCTCGAGTGCCTCCAGCGTCACCTCGCCGAGGTGAGAGCTGGTGTCGATGACGACGTTGTCATAGATGCTCTGGAGGATGTCGAGGATCACTCGGGCATGCTCGGCCGTGACGAGGTCGGCGAACTCCGGGCTCTGGGGTCCGAGCATGACGCGGAAACCGCCGGGAGCCTCCGGCATGAGGGCCTCGATGAAGTCGGCGTCAACGTTGGGAAACGCCTCGACGACCTGGTAGATGTTGCGGCCCGACTCGAGGCCGAGCATCACACCGAGATCGCCGAACTGGAGGTCCAGGTCGACCAGCGCGGTGCGGCCTTCGACGTCCCGGGCCAGGGCGGCGGCGATGTTGACCGCCAGCAACGATTTGCCGATGCCGCCCTTGCCGCTGAAGACGAGGACGACCTGGCCCGCCACCCGGCGCCTCTCGATCGGCGCGGGAGGCGGCGGCTCGATCGCCTTGGCCGGCGCGATGTGCACCCGCTTCAGCTTCTCGAGCTGGTTGACGCGGCGCAGGGCGGCCGCCAGCTCCTCGCCGCTGAACGGCTTGACGAGGAATTCCCGCGCGCCGGCCTGCATCGCGCGCCGGAGGTATTCGCGATCCTCCTGGACCGACATCAGGATGACCGGGGCGTAGGGCGGTTCGGTCGACATCACCTGGGTCGCCTTGATTCCGTCCTGGCCGGGCATGTTGACGTCCATCAGCACCACGTCCGGCGTGAGGCGGCGCACCTCTTCGATGGCCGCCTCCGCGTTCAGCGCTGTCCCAACGACCTCCATGTCACCCTCGAAGCTCAGAAGCTTCTTGAGGTTGTCGACGGTCGATGGCACGTCGTCGATGATTACGACCCGGATCGGCTTGTTCTCGGCCGTCTTCGGTCTCCCGTCTGCTTCTTTGCTTAAGCCCCGCCGAGGGCTTTCGAGAAGGTCGGGAACTTGGCTATCACGTCCGATGTCTGCACGCCCTTGGTCGCGCCGAGGCCGTTGCAGTCGGGGGAAGGACCGGTCGCGGCCGGCGCGTAGTCCTTGTACGACTCGAGCTCGTAGGTCAGCTGGGTGTTGGTGGAGAGCCAGCGGATCAGCTCGGCCTGGCAGGGGGTGACGACCACCGTGAGGCTGGTCGCGGCCGCTGTCGAGCCAGAGGAGGAGGCGTTGTTGGAGGTGGATGAGGCGGAGGTCACACTGAGGTTGGCGGCGCCGACCCGAAGCACGTGAAGCTGGGTGAAGACGGTGGCGGTCGCGCCGGTCTTGCCCGAGCCCGCGGCGGCGATCAAGGAGATGTAGTCGCCGGCCTGGATGTAGCCCGCGACGCCGATCAGCTCGCCAGTCGGCAGGGTGAGAGCGACGTAGCCCTGAGGAATCGGCAGGAAGGCCGCCTGGGCGCCGCTGACGGTGTCACCGGGCTTGGCGAGCATGCTGGTCAGGAGCGGCTGGTTCTGCGCGATGTTCACCTCGGCGATGAAGTTCTGGACTGCGGCCAGCCCGGCCTTGTTCTGGTCGGCGGTCGACTTGTTGGCGGCGCCGGAGTCGATCACGACCGCTCCCGCCGGCTTGTAGGAGTCGGGGATGGACTTGACCTGGACCTGATCCAGAGTCGTGATCTGCGTGCGAAGGCTGATGTCCTTGTTGGCGTAGACGACCAGGTCGCAGGGGCAGGCGGCCGAACCGGACCGAGCACCACCGCCGAGGGAGCCCAGGACGACGGCCAGCCCGAACCCTGCCAGGGCCAACACGACGCCGATGATGATGAAAAGACGGCCGCCGCCCGCTCGCGGACGGGCGGGTGCCTGAGCTACTGCCACTGGAAACTCACCTCCGGGGAATGTCGCCTGGAAAAAGCGGCGCCATTATATGGCCGACTGCAGAAAACAGGGCCCTTGTTGGCAACACTTCACAAAACCTTGGTTGATGCGCGCGAACTGTAGTCGGTTGCGGAAGCGAAGGACCATGCCTCGACTCCCGAAAAACAGAGAGCCCCGTTTCCGGGGCCCTCTGGAAGGTATTCGCTTACGGGTTGATCTTACGAACGCTTACGCGTTCAGGGCAGCTACGACGTTGGAGAAGACGTTCTTGATCTGACCGCCCATGGTAAGAAGAATGACGATGACCACGATCGAAACGAGCACCAGGATCAGGGCGTACTCGACCATACCCTGGCCCTCCTCCTTGTGCAGGAGACCGCGCAGCTTCCAGATGAGATTTGACACTTTGATTTTCACCTCCTTTCTGTCGAACTTTGACCTTTAATCGCTAGAGCAACGCGTTTCTTGCGATTTTTGGCCGGCGAGGCGTTTTTTGCCTTCGTTGGCGCCATCGTAACCATCAAATGGTTGCCTGGCAACCGCGTTTGCCCGCCTTACGCAGCAACGCTCCGGCTACGACCCGGCTACGAACTCGACCTCGATCTCGGTGCCCTTCCCGGGCTGACTGTGGATCTCGAACCGCCCGCCAAGGGCCTCGGCACGCTCCCGCATCCCGAGCAGGCCAAGGCGGCGGCGGCCGCCGGCGGGTGGCGAAGCGGCGTCAAAGCCCGCGCCGTCGTCGCGAATCTTGGCGACCACCCGTGTCGGCTGGATCGTCAGCGTGACCTCGGCGGTCTTCGCACCGGCGTGCTTCTGAACGTTGTTGAGGGCTTCCTGGATGATCCGGAAGACGGCCTCCTCGAGTTCGGCGCCGATGCGGCGGTCCTCGCCGTTGACGTTGAAGCGGCAGACGATCCCGGTGCGGTCCTGGTACTCGCTCGAGAAGCGTTTCATGGTCGCCACCAGGCCGAGGTCGTCGAGCGAGTCTGGCCGGAGGTCGAACATGAACCGCCGCATGTCGCCGACGGCGTTGCGGACGAGGCTGCGGAACTCCTCCAGCTCGGCCGGGAGCGCCTCCGGCGTCCGGGTCGCGATCCGGTCCAGGATCTCCGCCTTGAGGACGAGGTCGGCCAGTACCTGGGCGGGGCCGTCATGGAGGTCTCGCGCGATGCGGAGCCGCTCCGCCTCAACAGCCTGGAAGATGGCCAGGACCCCACCCGGGCTCGGCATCCCGCCGGCTGCCGGCTCGGCCAGCGCCGCGCGCAGGGTCAGGGCCACCACCTCGCAGAATTGGAGCCGCTCACGGACTGACTCGGCGGCGATCTCGCCCCGCTGCCGCGCCACCGCGACGGTCTGCGCGCGCTCGACGACCGAGTCCCGCTCATGGGGCGAGAAGCGCTCCGGGTGGAGGATCACGTGGCGGCGGATCACATCCGCCTCGGCGAGGTCCTCGGCCGCCGTCAGGGAGCCCTGCTCGAGCTCCGGGATGAGGGCCTTGAGCCGCTCGATCTCGCCGTCAACCCAGGCCAGGAGGGCCGAGGGCTGATCGGCGGTGGCGGGCGGCAGCTGGTTCTCGGTCAAGCTCATGGCGGTGGTCGTCCGGACGAGTCCGCAGCGGCGGGCGCCGGGAGGCGATGTTAGATTACGGCGGGCCAGATGGAGAGCGTTCCCCAAGTCGCCGCCGCTCCGCCGGCGGGCGCCGGGCGGGCCGGCTACTGGTTCGACCTGTTCTTCGGCCGAACCCTGCCGGCCCTGTTCTTCGCCCTCTTCCTCGTCTATCAGTACACGATCGTCACGATCGTGCTCGCCCGCCTCCTCCAGGGCGGTCAACCGGCGTCGGAATACATAGCCTTCGCCAACCGCTCCCTCAAGCTCGCGTTCTTCACCATGCTCATCGTCATGTACGTCATCCGAGCGCCCGCCAGGGAGACCGACCGCCGGCCGCTGATCATGGTGGTGTCTCTCCTCGGCACCTTCTGCATCCTCGCCACCAGCTACCTGCCGGCCACCCCCCGCGGCACCGGCGCCGTGCTCCTCTCAGACCTCCTGATCACGTTCGGGATGGCCTGGGCGGTCTGGGGCCTGGCGTACCTGCGGCGGTCGTTTTCGATCGTCCCCGAGGCCCGCGAGCTGGTGACCGGTGGACCCTATGCCCTCTCCCGCAACCCGCTCTACTTCGGCGAGGGCATCGCCAGCATCGGCGTCATGCTCCCCGTCTTCGGCCCCTGGCAGGCGGCGCTCCTGGTGGTCTTCATCGGGTCCCAGGTGCTTCGGATCCGCTGGGAGCAGCGGATCCTGGAGAAGGCGTTCGGCGACTCCTACCGGCACTACCGGGAGCGGGTGCCGGTGCTGATCCCGTTCTGGCCGGTCCGGCGCTGAGACCCTCCCGGCTCGGCCCCCGCACGCTCTTCCTGGGCGGGGTCATGATCGCCCTCGCCGCGGCTTTCACGAGCGCGGTGGAGGACCCCGACTTCTGGTGGCACCTGCGCACCGGCTACTGGATGCTGCAGAACGGCCGGCTGCCCAGCCACGACCTCTACACCTACACGGTCCTGAGCCACTCCTGGACGGACCACGAGTACCTGGCAGAGATCCTGATGGCCTACCTCAACAGCTGGGGAGGCCTGGCGCTGATCAGCGTCGCCTTCGGGGTCCTGACCTGGCTCGGTTTCTTCTTCATCTACCGCACCGCCGTCGTGGCCCGGAGGCCCTACGTGATCGCCGGCCTCGGTCTTGCCCTCGCCGGTCTCGCCGGCGCGCCGATCTGGGGACCCCGCGCCCAGATGATCACCTTCACCCTCACCTGCCTGGAGCTGTACTGGATCGCCGCGTACCTCTCCGGGCGGAGCCGCTCGATCAACTACCTGCCCCTGGTGGTGGCCCTCTGGGCGAATCTCCACGGCGGTTTCGTGATCTCCTTCGTGCTTCTCGGGATCGCGATCTTCGCCGAATGTGTGGAATGGGCCCTGGAGCGAGAGGCGACCCTCCGGATGGGCCATCGCCGGCGGGTGCGGACGCTTGGCCAGGTGCTCGGGATCTGCCTCGTCGCCGTGCTGGCGACCCCCCACGGTCTTTCCGTCTACACCAACCCGATCGAGACGCTGACCAGCCCGGCACAACGTCGGCTGATCATCGAGTGGTTCTCACCCGACTTCCACCTGCTGGTGATGGCGCCCTTCCTGGCGATGATCCTCCTCCTCTTCGGCGGTTTCGCCTACCGGCGCCCGACCACCTACCAGCTGCTTCTGAGCCTGGCGACGCTGGCGCTGTCGCTCGAATCCGCGCGCAACATCGCCATCTTCGTGGCCGCGACGACGCCGATCCTGATCGAGACCTGGTCCGGGGCCTGGGAGGACTTCAGCACCTCCCGGGGCTGGAAGCTCTCCTCCTCCCCACCCTCGGCGCTGCTCCGGGGCGTCACCGTCGTCGCCCTGCTCGTGATCGCGGGGACGGTCCTCTTCCGGATCGGCACCGTGCTCGCGCACCAGGACGCCGACACGGCCTCCAACTACCCGGTCAGGGCCGCCGACTTCCTGGCCGCGCACCCGGAGATCGGGACCCGGATGTACAACCAGTACGGCTGGGGAGGGTACCTGGCGAACCGCTTCTATCCGGACCCGAACCGGAGGGTGTTCATCTTCGGCGAGGCCTCGGTGATGGGTGATCCCTTCCTCCAGAAGTACCAGGACGTGCAGACGCTGCGGACGGACTGGCAGCGGGTCCTCGACGACTACGGGGTCGACTACGTCGTCTACAACCGCCACGAGGCCCTCACCAACGTCCTCGAAGTCCTCCCCGACAAGTGGGACTGCACGGTCTACCGGGACTCGATGGCGGAGATCTGCGCCCGCCGGAAGTAGCCTCGGAAGTAGCCCCGACCGGTCAGTAGAGCTGGAAGACCTCGATCCCGGGGGCGGTGAAGGTCGGGATGCCAAGGGACTGGGGCGCCGGTAAGGGCGTGTCGGCCGCGGTCCAGAGCACGTAGCGCACCCGGTGGGCGATGAGGAAGGCCGCGAGGTCACCCCGGCCGTTCAGCAAGTCGTTTGCCTCCCGCGCCTTGGCCGACCAGTTGAAGGTCTCGCTGTACTGGCCGACGTAGACGGGGTCAGAGGTGTAGGCGGGCACCAACAGGCCGAGGCGCGTCGAGGAGAGCACCACGCCGGCCGGTCGGGGTGACAGCCACTGCAGCGCCTGGTACTCCCCATTCGGAACCGAGTAGGACGGGTTCGACACCACCAGCAACGGTCCGATGAGGAGAAAGCAGCTGCCGACCGCGGCGAAGGAGACATAGGCAAAGGGCACCAGGCGCCGGGCGTGCTCGCCGAGGCGGGGCAGGACGACCGCGTAGAGCCCATCGGCCGCCATCACGACGAGGGGCAGGTAGATCCCGTCGAAGAAGCGGCGGCGAAGGTTGTCGGCCGGCGTCGGCGCCCACAGGATCAGCGCCAGCAGGACCAGCCAGGCGAGCAGGAACACGTCGCCGCGGGAGCGCCGGCGGAGCATCCGGGGCAGCGCCAGCGCCGCCAGCACGACCTGCGGCGCGAGCGCGAAGAAGAGGCTCAGCAGGTCCGGCGCGAAGTTGTTCCGCCACTGGCCGCTCCAGCGCGACACCTCGGGGTTGTGGAGCTCGATATAGGAATAGAGGACATAGGGCGCCACCATCCCGAGCGCGAGGGCGACGGCGGCGTAGCCGCGCGGGCTGACCCGGCGGTAGAGGACGGCCACCACGACCGCGCCGCCGACCAGGATCGGCATCTGGGCGTGGATCGACGCCTCGCCCAGCCAGGCCAGGCCGGCCCCGAAGCCGAGCTTCAGGCTCCCCCGCTCCGCCGCGCGAAGCGTCAGCACGGCACCCACCGCCTGGAAGGCGGCGGCCCAGGCGAAATGCGGCAGCGCGAGGATGGAGTAGAAGGCCGTCAGCTCCGGCATCCGCCAGTCGAGGGTGTCGGTCTGCTGGCCGAAGAAGACCGGCTTACCGATCGCCTGGACCACGTAGCCCATGCCGAGCCCGAGGGCGAGGAAGCAGAGTGCCCAGCGGCGCGCCCCCGCGTCGACGACGAAGTGCTCGATGAACAGCCAGGCGGCGTAGAGAAGGAAAACCGCGCCCCCGATCCGGGCGAGATGAAAGGTGAGCAGCAGGTTCAGGTGGAGCAGTGCCGCGAGATGCCCGAGCACGATCCAGTAGACGAAGAAGTAGACAGCGGAGCTGGGCTCGGTCGTGTAGCGATTGGTCCACGCCCAGCTGCCGTCCACCCCCTCTCGCATCTTGGCCAGGTAGGTGTTGGCGTCGTCGCCGAGGAAGAAGAAGCCCATGAAGGTCCGGCCCGGAGGCTCGAAGAGGTGCCCGTAGAGGTAGGGCAGCAGGGTGATCCCGGCCACGAGCAGGCCGAGGACGAGCCAGAGCGGCGGCCTCCGGGCGGCGGCCGCGGCCTCGCCCAGCGGCGCGGACCTAACCGCCATGACGGACCCGGAGCCGGATCACGCTCAGAAAATCGGTGACGATCTCGCCCCGGGTCACCTTCGACGCGCCGGCGACCCGGTCCTCGAAGAGGATCGGCACCTCGACCACCTTGAATCCGTGGCGGGTCGCCAGATAGACCATCTCGATCTGGAACGAATAGCCGTCGGAGATCACCCTCTCCAGGCCGACGCCCTCCAGCACGCGGCGGGTGTAACAGCGGTAGCCGGAGGTGCAATCGTGGACCGAGAGGCCGAGCAGGGCTCGGCAGTAGACGTTGGCGCCCCAGCTGAGGAAGCGCCGGTGCCAGGGCCAGCCGGCGACCCCGCCGCCGGCGGTGTAGCGGGAACCGAGGCCGAGCCCGCCGCCGGCGCGGGCCGCCGCGATGATCGCCGGCAGGTGCTCCACCCGGTGGGAGCCGTCCGCGTCCATCTCCACGAAGAGCTCGTAGCCTCGCTCGAGGCCGAGCCGGAAGGCCTCGACGTAGGCGCTGCCGAGGCCGAGCTTGCCCGCCCGGTGGAGGACGCTGAGATGCGGATCCTGTCGCGCCAGGCGGTCGGCGATCTCGCCCGTGCCGTCGGGCGAGTTGTCGTCGACGATGAGGACGTCGTAACCGAGGTGGCGCACCTCCCCCGCGACGCGTTCCAGGTTGTCCCTCTCGTCGTAGGTCGGCAGGATCACCAGGGTGCGGTCGCTCATCAGAGGAACCGGATCTTGGCGATGTCCAGCAGGGCCTCGGCCGAATGCTTCAGGGGCGAGATCCGGCTTGGGATGGAGTCGTACCAGCGGACCGGCACCTCGGCGATCCGGTGGCCCCCGCGACGGGCGCGGTAGAGGACCTCGACGTCGAAGGCGACGTTGCCGTCGAGCTTCATGGTGGCGAAGACCTCTCTCGCCAGCGGTCCCTTCCAGAGCTTGAAGCCGCATTGCGTATCCCAGAAGCCGGGGAGGACCAGGAGCTGGACCATGAGGTTGAAGATCTTTCCCATCAGCACCCGGTGGAAGGGCTGCGAGACCTCGACCCGGGCGCCGCGGATGGCACGGGACCCGATCGCGACGTCATAGCCCTTCTCGATCGCCGCCCGGAGCTTGGCGAGCTCGTCGATCGGGGTCGAGAAATCGGCGTCAGAGATCAGGACCAGCGCCCCCCGGCTGGCGGCGACGCCCGCGGCGACCGCCCGACCCTTGCCCCGGTTGGGCTGAAGGTCGATGCCGAACACGTGGTCGGGATCGAGCCGCTGCTCGGTGCGGACAAGGTCCAGGGTCGAGTCGGTGCTGCCGTCGCTCGCGATGATCAGCTCCCAGCTCTCCCCCGTCGAGTTGAGGTAGGGCTTGATCACCGAGAGGGTGGCGGCCAACCGGCCGCCCTCGTTATAGGCCGGCACCACGACGCTGAGCTGGGGCGGTTCGGCCACGGCTCGAAAGCATATCGGCCGTCTTTCAGGCCCGCGAGCGGAGGACCTCGAGCGCGAAGACGGGCAGCACGGCCATCCGCCGGGCCCGCCAGGGCTGCCGGCCAAGCCGATAGAGCCACTCCAGTCCGAGCCGTCTCATCCACGCCGGCGCTCGCGGGACCTTCCCCGAGAGGTAGTCGAAGGCACCCCCGACACCAATCCCCACCCCGGCGTGGAGCCGCTCCAGGTTGCGGGCGATCCAGAGCTCCTGGAGCGGGGCGCCGTAGGCGACCAGCACGATGTCCGGGCGAGCCTCGGCGATCTTGCGAAGGCTTACCTCGTCGCCCAGGGGACCGGCTTCGCCGGAGTGGCAGCCGGCCACGATGAGGGTCGGGTAGCGCGTCCGCAACTGTCCCGCCGCGGCCTCGGCCACACCCGGGCCGGCACCCAGGAAGAAGAGGCGCCAGCCCCGTTCGGCGGCCCGACCGGCCAGCTCGGGAATGAGGTCGACGCCGGTGACGCGCGCCGGGAGCGGCCGCCCCTGCCGGCGCGCAGCCCAGGTGACGCCCCAGCCGTCGGGCAGGCAGAGTCCGGCGGTTTCCAGGACCCGCTGGAACTCGGGGTCTCGGCGGGCACGCATCACGAACTCCGGGTTGACCGTCGCGACCAGGTGGTGGCCGCCGGAACGGAGCAGCTCCTCGATCCGCTGCAGCGTCTCCTCGGTGCTCACCGCATCCACTCTGACGCCGAGCACACGGATCGAGTTCACGAGCCTGATTATCATTGCCGGTCGCATGGTGTTGATCGACCTCCGCCCGGTCGACCCCGCCCGGCCTGACGCGGCGGGCGAATACGCCCTCCAGCTGACCGCCGCTCTCGTCAGGCTGGCGGTTCATGCCGACCTGACCGTCCTCGAGCCGGGATACAAGGGCCCTCTCCCGGCCGGTGAGACGCTTCTCCTCCCGGCCGGTGGCAGGCCGATTCCCGGCTACCGGTGCCTCACGGCGGTGCACGAGCTGGCTGCGCTCCGCTCCGGGCTGCTCGGCTTCGGCCGCCGCTTCGGGGTCGCCTTCGCGGCCAGTCGGTCGGCGGTCGTGATCGCGCCCTCGGAGGCGGTGGCGGACGCCCTGGTGCGCTATCTGCGCGTGCCGGCAGAGCGCGTCGTCCTGGTCCAACCGGGCATCGAGCCCGGCTTCGCCCGCACCTCGCGGAAGGAGGCCGAGGCGGCGCGGGCGCGGTTCGGGCTTCCCCAGCGCTACCTGCTCGCCTATGGAGACGCCCGGCTGGCCCGCCGCGCCTGGGCCGGCGCCGTCACTCCCGCCGGAGCCGGCCTGGTGCCGGCGGAGGCGCTCGCCGCGGACCGCGACCAGCTGCCCGCCCTGCTCAGCGGGGCGATCGGGGTCCTCCTCTGCGAATCGCTCAACGGCTGCCCGATCCGCGCGCTGCAGGCGATGGCCTGCGGAGCTCCCCCGGTCGTCCCCGACGACGGAGCCTTTTCCGAGGTCGTCCGTGACGGCGGCCTCACGGTCCGGGCGGGCCGGCTGGAGGACTGGTCGGAGGCGATCTCCGCCCTCTACCGGAGCAGCGCTCTCCGAGCCGAGCTCGCGGCCCGGGGCCGCGAGCTCGCCGCCGGGCTCAGCGCCGACCGGGCGGCCCGCCGCGTGCTGGCGCTACTCGAGGCCGGCCAGGCCGCCGTTGAAGACCAGCGGATACGCGCGGGGGATCCGGATCATCTCGAACGTTGATGGCTTGATGCCGGTCTCGTGCGGCTCGAGACCGCGGGCGAAGTCGCCCAGCGATTCGCTGCCGCTGACGCGGACCCGGGACCAGCTGAAGCGGTCCTCGAGCGAGTGGACGGCGCCGCCCTGGGTGGTCGTGGCGCTCTGGTAGCCGGCCGCCTGCACCGCCTGGACGACCTCCGCGTCGTAGCGGCCGGAGGGGTAGCAGAAGTCGAGCACGGGGTGGCCGACGAGCGTCTCCAGCGCATCCTTCGACCCCTTCACCTCACTCCACAGATCCGACCCATGGACCTTGGTCAGGTCGACATGGTTCATGGTGTGCGCGCCGATCTCGATCCCGTTGGTGTCCATCTCCCGGACCTGGTCCGGCATCACGTTCTCGCCCTCCCGGCCGACGAAGCCGCTGACGATGTACGCGACGGCCTTGAAATGGTGCTCCTTGAGCACCGGGTAGGCCGCCGAGTAGACGTCGGTGTAGCCGTCGTCGAAGGTCAGCACGACCGGGCGGTCGGGCAACGACTGGGTCCCGCCAAGATAGGCGCGGAGGTCGGTTAGGGTCACCGGGTGATACCCGTGGTCGTCGAGATAGTCCATCTGGTGGCGGAAGTCGTCGGGCGAGGTGGAGAGACCCCAGCCGAGGTGGTCGGTCGCGGGGTCGGGCGGGACTCGGATGTAGTGGTACATCAGGATCGGCACCTGGACCGTCATCCGGCCGGGCGCGATCACCGCGGTGGCGGCGCCGGGCGGCAGCGCCTCCCAGTCGGCGACCGAGAGCGGACCCGGCCGGCCCGGGGTCGCGGGCACCGGCCCGCCCCGGAGCTCGGTCTCGAGCGGGCGCCCGAAGGCCGTCTTGATCGATGATCCCTGGAGCAGGGCCAGCGCCGTCAACGTGGCCAGAGCGACCATCGCCAGCTCTCCCACCCGCCCCGGGATGCGCGGTCCATTCACCGCAAGCAGTCTGCCGGAAACCACCGACATCGCGCGGATAGGAGGAAAATGGACACCGGACGGCGGCCCGTCATAGCGGTCGACGCCAACCCCGCGACGAAGGCTGCGGTGACCGGCACCGAGCTCTACACGCGGGAGGTCGTCCGGCGGCTGCCGAGCGTCGCTCCGGATCTCGATTGGCGCCTCTACGCCGCCCGGCCGGCCCCCGGCCTGGGAGTCGACCTGACGATCCTGCCCTTCCCGCGGCTCTGGTCGCAGGCGCGGCTGCCGGTCGAGCTCGCCCGGCTGCGCCCCGACCTCTTCCTGGACCTCGCCCACGTCGTCCCGGCCTGGTGCCCGGCACCGCCGATGAAGGTCTTCCACGACCTCGCCTTCGAGCGCTTCCCGGGCGCCTACCGTCCGGCCGACCTCGCTTACCTCCGTTGGGCCACGAGGCGGGCCGCCCGCCTCTGCCGGACCATGATCGCCGTCTCGGAGGCGACCCGCCAGGACCTGGCCTCGCTCTACGACGTCGCGCCCGACCGGGTGACGGTCGTCCACGAGGGGGGCGGCGAGGGGGCTCCCGACCCCGGCGACCCGGCCGAGGACGCCACGCGGCTCCGTGGTTTCGGGATCCGGGAACCGTACGTCCTCACCGTCGGGCGGGTGGAGCCCCGCAAGAACCAGCTGACCGCCCTGGCCGCGGTCGAGCGTCTCCCCGGCGTGCAGCTGGTCTGCGCGGGGGCGATCCACGACGAGGCGATGGCCGCCCGCCTCGACGCCTCCCCCAGATGCCGCCTGCTCGGACGGGTCACCGATGCCGAGCGCGACCTGCTCTACCGGCGGGCCGACGCGCTCCTCTTCCCGAGCCTCTACGAGGGGTTCGGGCTCCCCCTGGTGGAGGCGATGCGGCAGGGAGTGCCGGTGGTCGCGACCCGCACCTCATCTCTGCCCGAGATCGGCGGCGAGGCGGCGATCTACGTCCTCGACGCCCGGGACAGCCAAGCCATGGCGGCAGCGCTGCAGCGTCTTCGGGACCAGCCCGCACTGCGCCGCCGGCTGGTCGCGGCCGGTCGGAGGCAGGCCGCCCACTTCACGTGGGACCGCTGCGCGGCCGGAGTCGCCGCCGCGGTCAGAGCCCGGCTGTCGCTTCCAGAACCCGCCAGGTCTTCGAGCCCGCCTTCTCCCAGGTGAACTCGGCCGCGCGGAGAACGCCTCGGCGCCGCAGGTCGCTGGCCAGCCCCGGGTCGTGGAGAACGCGGTCGAGGGCGGCCGTCCACCCCTCGACGTCGGCTGGGTCGACCAGCAGCGCGGCGTCGCCCGCCACCTCCGGCAGCGAGGCGGCGCTGGAGCTGACCACGGGTGTGCCGCAGGCCATCGCCTCGAGGATCGTCAGCCCGAACCCCTCGTAATGCGCTGGATGGGCGAGCGCTGTCGCCACGTTGTAGAGCCCCGGCAGGTCCGCCGGCTCAACCGGGCCGAGCAGGCGCACGCCCTCGCCGAGCCGCTCGATCTGGCGCTGGACCTCCTCGTACTTCCAGCCCCAGCTCCCCGCGATCACGAGGTCGGGGTGGTCGGGCAGTGCCGCCCAGGCTTCGAGCAGGGTAGGCAGGTTCTTGCGGGGCTCGATCGAGCCGACGAAGAGAAGGAAGCGATCGGGCAACTGGAGGCGCCTGCGGATGTCGGCCAGCTGGTTCCCGGGCAGGGGGTGGAAGTCCGGCGAGACGCCGAGGTGGACGACCGAGATCTCGTCCGGCCGCCGGTCGAAGAGCTCGGCGAGGTCGCGGGCGGTGCACGCGGAGTCGGCGACCAGGTGGCTTGCCCGCTCGATCGAGCGCGGCACCACGAGCCTCGTGCTGAGCGGCTGCCCGGAGGGGAACCACCGGGGCTCGATGTACATCGCGAGGTCGTGGATCGTGAGCACCGAGGGGCAGCCGACCGAGCCCAGCGGCAGCTGGCCCATGGGCCCGAAGAAGAGGTCGGGCTGGAGGCGCCGGATCCGCCGCGGCCAGAGCAGGTGGCGGCCCGCAAAGCGTGGTCCGGGAATCTCCCGGTACCCCGGGCCGTAGACGGTGAACCGCGCCCGTCCCGCGAGGGCGGCCAGGATCTCCCGGGTATAGGTTCCGATGCCGGCCCGGGGCATGGCGAGCGCCGAGCCGTCGACGACGACGTGCAACTCGCTCAGCGCACTACCGGAGATAGAGCTGGTTGCGCTTGAGCACCTCGAAGTGCTCGAGGGCGAGGCCGGTACCGCGGGCCACGCAGGTCTGCGGGTCGTCGGCGACGATCGCCGGCACACCGGTGTGCATCACCAGGTAGCGATCGAGGTTGCGGAGAAGTGCGCCGCCGCCGGTGAGCACGATGCCCTTGTCGTAGATGTCCGCCGCGAGCTCGGGCGGCGTCTCCTCGAGCACGCCCCGGACCGCGCCGACAATCTGGGCGAGGGGGTCCTGGATCGCCTCCGCCACCTCGCGCGAATTGAGGGTGATGTTCTTGGGAAGACCGGACACGATGTCCCGGCCCCGGACCTCCATCGTCAGGAGCTCCTTCGGCGCCAGCGCGCTGCCGATGCCGATCTTGACGTCCTCCGCGGTCCGCTCGCCGATCAGGAGGTTGTGCTTGCGCTTGACGAAGGCGGCGATCGCATCGTCGATCCGGTTCCCTCCGACCCGGATCGAGTGGGCGACGACCATGCCGGAGAGCGAGATGACCGCGACCTCGGTGGTCCCCCCACCGACGTCGCAGATCGCGTGCCCGCTTGGCTGGCTGATCGGCAGGTCGGCACCGATTGCCGCCGCCAGGGGCTCGTCGATCAGCCAGGCCTGCTTGGCGCCGGCCGAGATCGCCGCTTCGGTCACGGCGCGCCGCTCGACGCTGGTGACACCAGAGGGGACACAGATCATGATTTCCGGCTTGAAGATCCGCTGCCGACCCTGGACCTTGGCGATGAAGTAGTGGAGCATGCCCTCGGTCACCACGAAGTCGGCGATCACGCCTTCCCGCATCGGCCGCACGATGCTGATCGTCTCCGGCGTCCGCCCCACCATCTCGGCCGCCTGCCGCCCGACGGCCAGGATCTTGGTGCCGTCCCGGTTGAGTGCGACCAGCGACGGCTCGTTGATGACGATCCCCTCCCCCTTGACGTAAACCAGCACGGTGGACGTCCCGAGGTCGATCCCGATCTTTTTCCCTAGCAAACCGGCAAGGCTCCGCCCGCCGCAAGGCCGGCCCGGCCGCGAGTGGGGCCGCCGTCGGGGGGGAAGGCATGCGCCGCATGCCTTCCGATGACGTCAAGGGCGCCGCAGGCGGGCGCTCCGACAGGAGCGCCTTCACCCTTGACGCCATCGCCCGGGGGGGCGCAGCCCCCCAGACAAGCCGGGCTGCCAGACCGGCGCTCCCCCACCCGGGTGGGGTCCCGAGGAGCCGACCATTCCCCACCAGGGTGGGGCGCGGGGAGGCCGGCGGGGGCCGTAATGGTGGCCCCGGGCCGGAGTGCCTGCGGCTGGATGTCTGGGGGGCGCGGCCCCCCCGGATCCACGGGGGTCAAGACTTCGCGTCGCTGGCGCGGCGCCGCCTGGCGGCGGTCTTGACCCCCATGGGCGGCATGACGCATGCCGCTCCCCCCAAGAGACGCCGGCACTCGCCGGTGGGCCGGCCTTGCGGCCGGCGGTGGCGGCGTGAATTGCAGGTGGCTGCTCACTTGTCCTCTCGCTGGATGTCGGCCCCCAGCTCGGTCAGCCGCGCCACCAGATCGGGGTAGCCGCGGTCAACGTGCCAGGCGTTCTGGAGGATCGTGTCGCCCTCCGCGCAGAGGGCGGCGATCACCAGGGCCGCGCCGGAGCGGATGTCGGGAACGGCCACCTCGGCACCGTGGAGCGGAGTAGGCCCGGTGACGAGGGCGGTACGGGCCCGGAGGTCGATCCGGGCGCCCATCTTGACCAGGTCGGGCACGTGCTGGAAGCGATTTTCAAAGAGGAATTCGGAGATCACGCTGGTGCCCCGCGCCTGGGTCATCAGCGCGGTGTACTGCGCCTGGAGGTCGGTCGGAAACCCGGGGTGCACCCAGGTCGTGAGGTCGACCGCTCGCAGCTCCCGGCCGGCGTGGCGGACGACGTGGAGGACGTCGCCCTCGACCTCGATCTCGACCCCAGCCTCCTCCAGCTTAAGGAGGAGCATCGGGAGGTCCTCGACCGGCGAGCATTCGAGGTGAACGTCACCGCCCACCGCGGCGACCGCCATCGCGTAGGTGCCGGCCTCGAGGTAATCGGTGATCACCGCGTGCTCACCGCCGTGAAGCCGCCGCACGCCCTCCACGACGACCTCATGGGTGCCGGCCCCGACGATGTTCGCCCCCAGCCCGTTGAGCATCCGGGCGAGATCCTGGACATGGGGCTCCCGGGCCGCGTTGATGATCTCGGTCCTGCCCTCCGCCAGGGTCGCGGCCATCATCAGGTTCTCGGTCCCGGTGACGGTCGGCATGTCGAGGGCGATCCGGGCTCCGTGCAGCCCGGCCGAGTGCCCAATGATCTCGGTCGGCGTCTCTTCGATCTCGGCGCCCATCCGGCGCAGGCCGGCGATGTGTTGCTCGACTCGCCGGTCGCCGATGTCGTCACCGCCCGGCTTGGGCAGGCGCACCTGCCCGGTCCGCGCCAGGAGCGGGCCGAGCAGGACGATCGACGCCCGCATCCGGCGGGCGAGCTCCTCCGGGACGTTGGCATCGACCTGGCCGGCCGTCACGGTCTCGCCCTCGATGGCGCAGCCGAGCGCGGCCAGGATGTCGAGCATCACCGCCGTGTCGGTGACCTCGGCGGCGTTGTGGATCGTCACTGGTTCGGAGGTCAGCAGGCAGGCCGCCAGGATCGGCAGGGTGGCATTCTTGGAACCGCCGATGCAGATCCGGCCGGACAGCTCTCGGCCACCCCGCACGCGCAGCACGCCCTCCCTCGTGCGGGCTGCCAGTCTTATCGGTCTACCCGCCCCCGCGTCTGACCCGCGCCAGCCGCAGCCGCTCCTCGGCCATCACCAGCTCCTGCTCCAGCGAGCGTCGCTCGGCGTCGTCCCGGACCTGCCCGGCCAGCCGCTCGTGGATCGCCCGCCGCGAAGCTTCGGCTCGGTCGAGGTTGATCTCGTCGGCGTGCTCGGCCACGTCGGCGAGGATGGTGACCCGCTCCGGCAGCACCTCCATGAAGCCGCCCCCAATGAAGATGTGCTCACTTCCACCCCCGGTCTTGTCGATCCGCAACTCCCCCGGCGCAAGGGCCGCCAGCAGCGGCGAGTGGCGCGGCAGGATGCCGAGCTCGCCCTCCAGGCTGCGAACCTTGACGAAGTCGGCGTCTCCCTCGAAGAGGGAGCGCTCGACACTGACCACTCGGACCGGGATCGGCAACCCCCTACCCCTTCTTTTTCATCGCTTCGCCGACCTCGCGCGCCTCGTCGATCGTGCCGACGAGGTAGAAGGCCTGCTCGGGGAGGTCGTCGTGCTTGCCCTCGAGGATCTCCTTGAAGCCACGGACGGTCTCCTGGACGGGGACGTAGCGGCCCTCCTTGCCGGTGAACTTCTCGGCCACGAAGAAGGGCTGGGAGAGGAAGCGCTGGATCTTGCGCGCCCGCTGGACCGCAAGCTTGTCGTCCTCTGAGAGCTCCTCCATGCCGAGGATGGCGATGATGTCCTGCAGCTCCTTGTAGCGCTGCATCGTCCGCTTGACCCCCTGGGCAGTGTCGTAGTGCTCCTGGCCGACGTAGTTGGGGTCGATGTAGCGGCTGGTCGAGTCGAGCGGATCGACGGCGGGGTAGATCCCGATGTCGGTGAGTGCGCGGTTCAGGGTCACGGTCGCCCCGAGGTGAGCGAAGGTGGTCTGGATGGCGGGGTCGGTCATATCGTCGGCCGGCACGTAGATCGCCTGGACCGAGGTTATCGAGCCCTTCTTGGTCGAGGTGATCCGCTCCTGCAGCATGCCCATCTCGGTCGCCAGCGTCGGCTGGTAGCCGACGGCGGAGGGCATCCGGCCGAGCAGCGCCGAGACCTCAGCGCCGGCCAGCATGTAGCGAAAGATGTTGTCGACGAAGAGAAGGACGTCGGCACCCTCGGTGTCGCGGAAGTACTCGGCCATGGTCAGGCCGGACAGGGCGACCCGGGCGCGCGCGCCGGGCGGCTCGTTCATCTGACCGAAGACAAGCGACGTTTGCGGGAGGACTCCCGAGTCCTGCATCTCCCGGTACATGTCGTTGCCCTCGCGCGTCCGCTCCCCCACCCCGGCGAAGACCGATCGCCCCTTGTGCTCCTGGGCGATGTTCCGGATCAGCTCCTGGACGATGACGGTCTTGCCGGTGCCGGCACCTCCGAAGAGCCCGATCTTGGAGCCCTTGACGAAGGTGCAGATGAGGTCGATGACCTTGATCCCGGTCTCCAGGATGTCGACGGTCGTCTGCTGGTCCTCGACCGCCGGCGCGGCGCGGTGGATCGGCTGCCGCTCGCCGCCAGTCGGCGTCGGCTCGTCGTCGATCGCCTCTCCGACGACGTTGAACATCCGGCCCAGGGTTTCGACGCCGACCGGGACCATGATGGGCGAGCCGGTCGCGGTCACCCGGTCCCCGCGCCGGAAGCCGTCGGTGGTGTCCATCGCGATGCAGCGGACAGAGTTGTCGCCGATCTCCTGCGCGACCTCCATCACGACCGTCCGGCCATCACGGGGATGGACGACGACCGCATGCAGGATGCTGGGGAGCCTGCCGGGCGGGAACTCGACATCCACGACCGCGCCGATCACCTGGCTCACGGCGCCCTCGGCCCCGGTCCGGGTCCCGGGCTTGTCCTTGACCTTTGCCATTCCTTCTCCTTACATCGCCGACGAACGGAGCGCCTCGGCCCCGCCGACGATCTCCATCAGCTCGGTTGTGATCATCGACTGCCTCACCTTGTTCATGTACAGGGTCAGAGAGTCGATGAGGTCGCCCGCCGCGTCGGTGGCGTTCTGCATCGCGATCATCCGGGCGGAATGCTCGCTCGCCTTGTTCTCCAGCACGGCCTGGTAGACCTGGCTCTCGACGTAGCGCGGGAGGAGGGCGTCGAGCACCTCCTCCGGGCCCGGCTCGTAGATGTAGTCGGCGGTCGTCGTCGGCTGCACCTGGCCCTCGCCCGCCTCCTCCTGCCGGGGGATCTCGATCGGCAGCAGCGTGCGGACGGTGGGTTCCTGGCGAAGGGTGGAGATCCACTTCTCGTAGACCAGCAGGACGGTGTCAGCCTCGCCCTTCTCGTACTCCTGCAGCGCAACGGTGATGGCCGGCAGGATGGCCGCGAAGGCGGGGCTGTCACCCAGCTCGCTGGCGTCCGCGATGATGTCGCGACCGAAGCGGGCGAGGAAGTCGCGGCCCTTCTTGCCGATCGTGACCCACCGCCCCTTCAGGTGGTTCTGGGTCAGGAATCGGGTCGCCGCCCGGACGGCATTGACGTTGAGCGCCCCGCAGAGACCCTTGTCGGTCGTCACCAGGATGACCACCGCCCGATCGCCGTCCCGGCGCTGGAGGAAGGGGTGGCGGTACTCGGTCGCCCGCTCGGAGGTGGTCTCGAGCACCTCGAGCATCTTGTCGGCATAGGGCCGCGCGGTCTGGACCGCCTGCTGCGCGCGGCGGAGCTTGGTGGCCGAGACCACCTGGTACGCCTTGGTGATCTTTTTCGTGTTCTGGATCGACCGGATCCGGCCCCGAATGTCACGAAGTGATGGCAAGGACTACTTCTTCCTTCGGCTCGCGGGGCGGCCCTCGGCGGGCTTGGCCGGCTTGGGGTCGGACGCCCGGCGCGGCTGGCTCCGGCGCTCGGCCGCCCTCCGCTCGCGCTCCTGGCCGCCGGCCGTGGTCGTGCCGCTTCGGCGCTGCGCCTGGCGGCGCTCCTCGTTCTGGCGCCGCTCCTCTTCCGCCTTGCGGGCCTTCTCCGGGTCGGCCTCTTTGCCGGCTTTGGCGGCCGTCCCGACCCTCGGCTCGTCCCGCTTCTTGTCCTCTTTCTCGTCCTTGCTCTCGCCCTTGGTCTCGGACCTGGACTCAGCCTTCTTGTCCTCAGCGGCCTCGGCACCCTCGACGCCGAACTGCCGGTTGAACGTCTTGACCGCCTTCTCCAGCTGCTTCAGAAGGTCGTCGTCGAGCGCCTTCTTCGACTCGATCGACTCGATCAGCTGCTTCTGGTCGGCGCGCAGGTAGCGGGCGAAGCCCTCCTCCCATTCCTTCACGCGCGCCACCGGGACCTTGTCGAGCTGGCCGTTGGTGCCCGCCCAGATCTCGGCGACCTGGATCCCCAGGGGCATCGGAGAGTACTGCGCCTGCTTCAGCAGCTCGGTCAGGCGGCCGCCCCGCTCGAGCTGGTCGCGGGTCGCCTTGTCGAGGTCGGAGGCGAACTGGGAGAAGGCGGCGAGCTCGCGGTACTGCGCGAGCTCCAGCTTCATCCGGCCGGCGACCTGCCGCATCGCCTTGGTCTGGGCGGCACCGCCGACCCGGGAGACCGAGGTCCCGACCGAGATCGCGGGGCGGATCCCGGAGTTGAAGAGGTCGGACTGCAGATAGAGCTGCCCGTCGGTGATCGAGATGACGTTGGTCGGAATGTAGGCGGAGACGTCGTTGGCCTGGGTCTCGATCACCGGCAGCGCCGTCAGGGAGCCGCCACCGTTGGCCTTGTTCATCTTGGCGGCGCGCTCGAGCAGCCGGGAGTGGAGGTAGAAGACGTCACCCGGGTAGGCCTCCCGGCCGGGCGGCCGGCGGAGGTTGAGCGACATCTCGCGGTAGGCCCAGGCGTGCTTGGTGAGGTCGTCATAGCAGACCAGCGCCTCCTGGCCCTGGTCCATGAAGTACTCGCCCATGGCGCAGCCGGCATAGGGGGCGATGTAGTTGAGGGTCGCGGGCTCCGACGCGGTGGCGGCGACGATGATGGTGAACTCGAGGGCCCCGTGCTCCTCCAGGGTGGCGGCGACCCGGGCGATCGACGCCGCGTTCTGGCCGATCGCGACGTAAACGCAGAAGAGGTTCTGGCCCTTCTGGTTGATGATCGTGTCGAGGAGGATCGCGGTCTTGCCCGTCTGGCGGTCGCCGATGATCAGCTCGCGCTGGCCGCGGCCGATCGGGATCATGGCGTCGATCGCCTTGATGCCGGTCTGGACCGGGGTGTCGACGGGCTGCCGGGTGATGACGCCGGCGGCGACCCGCTCGATCGGGGCGGTCTTGGTGGTCTTGATCGGGCCCTTTCCATCGAGCGGCTCACCGAGCGGGCTGACGACGCGGCCGAGCAGCTCGGGGCCGACCGGCACCTCGACGATCCGGCCCGTGGTCTTGACCACGTCGCCCTCCTTGAGGTGTTCGTAGGGGCCCATTACCACGGCCCGAACCTGGTCGACCTCGAGGTTGAGTGCCATCCCGTAGACGTCGCCAGGAAATTGCAGCAGCTCGCCCGCCATCGCGCCGCGGAGGCCGTAGATCTGGGCGATGCCGTCACCGACGCTGATCACCCGGCCGACCTCGGCCGTGACCAGCTCGGCCTTGAAGTCCTTGAGGCGGGACTTGATTACGTCGGTGATGTCCTGCGAACCGATGCTCAACTCGTCACTTCCCCTTCTGCAATCACTTGACTAGGACCTGCCGCCGCAGCTGCTCGAGCCGCGCCGCGACGCTGGCGTCGGTGAGCCGGTCCCCCACCTGGAGGACGAGCCCGCCGAGGATCGACGGGTCGACCCGCGCCTCCAGCCGGACGTCCTTGCCGAGCTGGCGGGAGAGGTCCCGGCCGAGGGACTCACGATCGGCCTCGGAGAGCGGGATCGCCGTCGTCACCGTGGCCCGGACCCGGCCCGCCGATGCATCGGCGAGAGTGGCGAACTGCTCGACGATCTCGCCGATCAACCCCGTCCGCCCGCCGCCGACAAGCAGCCGGATCAGGTTCAGGCCACGAGGCCCGATGCCCGGCAGGCCGAGCTCACCGACCGCCCGCTGGCGGGTCTCCCGCGCCAGGCTCGGGTTGTCGAGGATCGCGCTCGCGGCCGGGGCCTCGAGGACCTGGCGGATCACCTCCAGCTCCCGCGACCACTGCTCGACCCTGCCCTCCTCCTGGGCGAGCTCGAAGATCGCGCGGGCGTAGCGGCTAGCGCTTCCCGCCAACCCCGATTTCCTCCCACCCCACGAAATCTACGATTTCGCGGGGACCCCGGGCCGTCCTCCCAAGGGTCATTTCCGGCCACCCACACCGATCTCCTCGATGGCCCGGTCGATCAGCCGCTTGTGCGACTTGACGTCGAGCGCCTCGCCAACAACCCTCTCCGTCACCGCGATCACGATCTCGGCGACCTGCGAGCGGACCGACTCGACCGCCTGCTGGCGCGCCGCCTCGATCTCCTTCTTGGCCTTCTCGACCTGCCGCGAAGCCTCCTCCTCGCCCTTCGCCTTGAGCTCGGCGCGAAGCTGCTCGCCCGACTTGGCGGCGCCGGCGATCACCTCCTGGGCCTGGGCCCGGGCGTCGTTGAGCTTGGCCTCCGCGTCCTTGAGCCGCTCCTCCGCCTCCCGGCTCCGCTGCTCGGCCTGCGCCAGCTGGTCGGCGATCAACTTCTGCCGTCCCTCGGCGACCTTCGCGATCTGCGGGTAGGCGTAGCGCCAGAGCAGCGCGATCATGGCGATGAAGGCGACCAGCTCGATCACGAAGGTGCCGTTCACCGCGATGATGTTCGCCTCGCCTGCCAGGTACATCGCCTACTTGACGCCCTGCGCGATGACGAAGATGAAGACGAAGCCGAGGGCCAGGTTGATGAAGTACATCCCCTCGACCAGGCCGATGATGATGAACATGATGCCCGTCAGCCGGGCCTGGGCCTCCGGCTGCCGAGCCGTCCCCTGGATGACGGCGTTGCCGGCGAGGCCGTCTCCGATGGCGGCTCCGATGGCGCCGCCACCGAGGCAGATGCCGGCGGCGATCAGCGCCCCAGCGATAGCGATCGCGTGATTCATCGAGCGTTTCCTCCTTCGACTGCGACGCGCGGTTGCGCGCCAGGGCTGGGCGAGTGGGTCTGCTGCGCTCCGCCGTGGCCCCCGTGGCCATGGTCGGCGCCCTCGCGGGCCTGCTCGAAATAGATGATCGTGAGGAGCATGAAGATCAGGGCCTGGATGGCACCGATCAGCCCCACGTCGAACAGCTTCCAGACGACCGTCAGGACAACTGAGACGATCTGGGCCGGCACCTGACCGGCGCCCGGGACCGTCACCTGGGTCAGCAGCGAGGTCAGCACCCAGACCATCAGCAGGCCTCCGAAGATGTTCCCGAAAAGCCGCAGCGAGAGGGTCAGCGGCTTGGCGAGATCCTCGATGATGTTCAGCGGCACGAAGATCGCGCGGGCGAACCAGGGCAGGTCGAAGGGCCGGGTCATCCGCCGCACGTAGCCTCCCACGCCGAGCACCTTGAAGCTGTACCACTGGGTGACCACGAACACCAGCACCCCCATCGCCAGGGTCTGGTTGAGATCGCTGTTGGCGGGGTGGATCGGCGCCGGCAGGGGCAGGAAGTCGATCCAGTTGGCGATCAGGATGTACAGAAAGATCGTCATCCCGAGCGGCACGATGATCGCCGCGTCCTCGTCGATCGTCATCTGCTGGCCCCGAACGAAGCCGTAGAGCGTCTCCAGCCCGAGCTGGAGCCAGCCCGGCACGCCGCTCGAGACACGGCTTGCGATGTAGAGGACCACGGCCACCGTCAGGGCGATCGCGATGGCGCTGGAGATGAGGCTGTCGCCGCTGACCTGGCAGAACCAGGCGCTGCCGCAGAAGGGGATCGACTGGGTGACGTGGCTGACCGGCGGCGCCTCGATCAGGAAGAGGCCTCTCATGTGCGGGCGACTTTCCGAATCGCGGCCGCCACGAGGACGAACTGGGCGACCGCCAGGCCGACGAGCGACAGCCACGCCACGTCGAGGCCGAGCAGGACCCCGGCGCCGAGGCCGGCGGCGCTGAGGGCGGCCAGCCGCCCCAAGCTGGTCGCGAGGAAGGCGACGCCGAGGCCGACCGCGCGCTCGGCGAGGTAGCCGTTGGCGGACCCGACCAGAAGTCCCGCCGCGAGCGCGACGCCGGCCCGGGGGCGGCCAAGGGCGACGCCGATCGCGGAGGCCGCGATGGCCATCGCCGCGCAGGCGATCGCAGTCGTCAGGACCGGGTTACGGGAGTTCATAGGCGCTTGAACCTCGTGTAGCCGGTGACGATCGTCCCCAGGACGCCCACAGCGAGGCCGATGAGAAAGAATAGCGGCCCCGTGTGGGCCACGGAATCGATGCCCAGACCGATCAGCATGGGGACGATGAAGGCGCCCGCCAGGACCCCGCCGAGACCGGCGAGCTCCCGCCCCGTGGGCCCCTCACTCATCGCGCGCGACCTCCGGCAGGAGGCGGCGAAAGCCGGGCACCGGGATGACTCGGGAGATGTCCTGGAGCTTCTCCCCGAGCAACGTTGAGAGGCCGACGACGATCGCGATCACCGTCACGGTGAGGATCCGCTGGTGCCCGAAGAGCATCAGGCCCACGGCGCCGAGCAGCGCGGTGGCCCCGTAGAAGACGAAGCAGATCTGGGGTTGCGAGAGGCCGAAGTCGAGCAGCCGGTGATGGACGTGCCGGGTGTCGGCGTGGGTGATGGAGAGCCCTGCCCGCCGCCGCCGGACGATCGCCCAGCCGGTGTCGGCGATCGGGACGGCCAGAGCCAGCAGAGGCACCGCCAGGGCGAACCCGACCGCTACCTTAGCCACGCCGATGATCGAGAGCAGGGCCAGCGCGAGGCCTAGGAACTGGCTGCCCGAGTCACCCATGAAGATCCGGGCGGGGTGGAAATTGAAGATCAGGAAGCCGAGGCAGCAGCCGGCAAGTGCGGCCGAGAGCATCACGACGCCCTGCTGGTCCCCCTTGCTGATCGCGGCCACCGCGAGCACCGCGGCGACGATCGCCACCACGCCGGCGGCGAGGCCGTCCACCCCGTCGAGCAGGTTGATCGTGTTCTGCATGCCGAGCAGCCAGAGAACCGTCAACGGGTAGGCGATCAGGCCAAGCTGGATAACGTGGCCGCCGGGGAGCGTGAAAAAGCTGATGTTGAAGCCGAAGACGAAGACGGCGACGAGCCCGAGGCCGATCTCGACCGCGAGCTTGCCCGGTGCCGGCATCTTGAAGCGGTCGTCGTAGGTGAAGAGCAGGGTTGCGACGCCGCAGAGGCTGAGAAGGCCGACGATCTTCCAGTCGCTGACGCCGAGGTACCAGGCGACGGCGCCGGCGAAGGCGAGGTAGAGAGCCCAGCCCCCCAGCATCGGGGTGGGCCGGAGATGGATGTGGCGGCCGCCGGGGAGTGCGACGACACCGAGCCGGCGGGCGAGCAGCATGGCGAGCGGGGTCAGCGCGGTGGCGGCGGCCGCGGCGAGGAGGAAGGGGCCGAAGGCCGGAACCAGGCTGAACAGCAGGTGCTGAGTGAAGGCGCGGGTGAAGAAGGCCTCGAGAAAGAGCGAGCCGGGGCTCATCAGCTCAGGGAGTAGGGGAGCGGGAACCGACGCGCGAGCTCGAGGGTTCGCTCCCGGATCCGGTCGAGGTTGGCCCGGTCCTCCAGGCCCTCGATGAGGTCGGCCACGCAGTCACCGATCTCACGCATCTCAGCGGGGCCCATTCCCCGGGTGGTGACGCTGGGAGTGCCGAGCCGGACTCCGCTGGGATTGAACTTGGACGCCTCGTCGAAGGGGATCGAGTTGCGGTTGACGGTGATGCCGACGGTGTCGGCGATGTCCTGGACCTGGCGGCCCTTGAGGCCCTTCGGCCGCAGGTCGATCAGCATCAGGTGGTTATCGGTCCCGCCGCTGACGAGCCGGAGACCTCGTTCCTGGAGCCGCGCCGCGAGCACCCTGGCGTTGGCGACGACCTGTGCCGCGTAGTCCCGGAAGGAAGGCTTGAGCGCCTCGCCGAAGCAGACCGCCTTGGCCGCGATGGCGTGCATCAGGGGACCGCCCTGGGTGCCCGGGAAGACCGCGCTGTCGACCGCCTTGGCGTGCTCCTCCCGGCAGAGGATCATCCCGCCCCAGGCGCCGCGGAGCGTCTTCTGGGTGGTCGTGGTGACGATCGCGCTGTGCGGCACCGGGCTCGGGTAGGCGCCACCGGCGGCGAGGCCGGCGAAATGAGCCATGTCGGTGACCATGGTCGCGCCGACGCTGTCGGCGATCTCACGCATCCGCTTGAAGTCGATGACCCGGGGGTAGGCGCTGTAGCCGACCATCAGCATCTTGGGGCGGACCTCTTCCGCCCGCTTCTGGACGACGTCGTAATCGATCAACTCGGTCTCCCGGTCGACGCCGTAGGAGTGGATCTCGTAGAGCTTGCCGCTGAAGTTGGCCGGGCTGCCATGCGTGAGGTGGCCACCCTGGTCCAGGTCCATGCCCATCACGCGGTCGCCGGGCTGGCAGACGGCGAAGTAGACGGCCAGGTTGGCCTGGCTGCCGGCGTGGGGCTGGACGTTGACATGCTCGGCGCCGAAGAGCAGCTTGGCTCGCTCGATGGCCAGCGTCTCGATCTCGTCCATCACCTCGCAGCCGCCGTAGTAGCGCTTGCCGGGATAG
>DAIRGV010000023.1:0-31656 GCA_036794405.1 Candidatus Dormiibacterota bacterium | reverse complement strand
ACGGCGCATGGATGGGCTTCGCAACTTCCAGTTAGCCCTTCGGCAACAGCCTCACCTGGGGGACGCGACCGGCTCCTGCGCGAATATTCACGCGCGCCGATGCCGGCCGCTGCGTGACCCGACTCGCACCCATGGCTGCCAACGGTTCTCGACTGGTATCGGAACCGACCCAACGTCCAAAGCTATCGGCTGTCCCGATCTCGGGAATGACCACTTGATCGTCATGACGAATTTGCGTGCCCGACAGCCTGAGAAGAAGCAGCATGAGTCCAGCAATCTGGCTCTACGGAACCGAGGGCGGCCCAGAGTCTCCACAAAACCCAGTGCGATTCACACATTTGAGAAAAAGGGCATAAGCCACCGCCAACCGTGCTGGCCGGATCCTACGGATCCTGCTTCCGCCAGCTCACTGAACTCAGCGGCCGTCCAACTCGTATTCGGCGTGCCCCGCGCCGGAGCCGACGAGACCTGGACACCGTGCGAGTGGGACGTGGTGAACGAACGCACGAAGTCCGTCTCATATGTATCTGGGAACCTCACCTAGTCAGCCCCCGCCAGCTTCAGTACCGCCCTCATCCGATCCACCGCCAGGTCCGGATCTCTCAGCAGCCCCGCCTTGTCCGCCAGCACGAACGTCTGCGCCAAGTGCACGGCGGACCGCCCGCTCTCCAGGCCGCCGACCATCCGGAAGTGGTTTTGGTGACCATTCAGGTAGGCGACGAAGACGACTCCCGTCTTGTAGTAGAAGGTCGGCGCTCCGAAGATGTGGCGGGAGAGTAGCACCGTCGGTTCGAGGATTCGCTCGAACTGGTCGGGGTCGCCCTGGTCGAGGGCGGCAAAGGCTGCCGAGGCGGCGGGTGCGATGACGTCGAAGGCCCCCAGGAGGGCGTCGGAGTGGCGCTCTCCGTCGCCGCGGATGGTGGTCGGATAGTCGAAGTCATCGCCGGTGTACATGCGGACGCCCTCCGGCAGCGCCGAGCGCATGGTCAGCTCGCGGCATTGGTCGAGCAGGGAGAGCTTGATGCCGTCCACCCGGCCGGCGTGGCGCCGCACGACGTCCAGGCAGACCTTCATCGCCTGATCGAGATCCTGCGAGCCCCAGTAGCCTGCGAGCTGCGGGTCGAACACCTCGCCGAGCCAATGGATGAGGGCCGGCTGCCGAAGCTGGGAGAGCACGCGGTCGTAGACCTTCACGTAGTCGTCCGGCCCCTTCGCAATCCTGGCCAGCTCGCGCGAGGCCATCAGGACCACGCCGCCCCCCTCCCCCTCGACGAACCCACACTGCTCTTCGTAGGCGGCGATGACGTCGTCGAGGGTGCGTGCCGAGCCAGGCGCGAGATGGTCGGTCTGGGCGCCGCAGACGATCCGGCCGCCGACCGCTCTGGCCTCCGCGACCGAGCGCCGGATCAACTCCTTGCAGGCCCCCCAGTCGAGGCCCATCCCGCGCTGGGCGGTGTCCATCGCCTCCGCCACCCCGAGGCCGTAGCTCCAGATGTGGTGCCGGAAGCGAAGCGTCGTCTCCCAGTCGACCGCGGCCGGGGAGACCGGGGAGGTGTCGGCGAGCGGGTCGGCGACCGTGTGGACGGCGGCGTAGGGGATGCGGCTGGTTGGTTTGCCACCCCGATCCGCGTAGAGGAATCGACCCTCCACCGTGTAGTCGGCCCAGCCGCGCTCGGCCGTCGGCAGCTTCAGGCTCTCAGGCATGGATCCCTCCTCTCGCCGGACGCCAGCCGCGTGCGTCCACCAATTCCCAGTGCGTCTCCTCCCCGGCGAAGAAGAGCAGTTCCGGGTGCAGGTTCACGCAGGTGCAGGCGTGGGTGGGAATGATCGCCAGCCGCTCGCCCACCCTCAAATCAGCGACACCCTCGCCGACCACCACACCGTGCTCCTCGCTCATCCTGTCCAGGCGCAGCGCGGGATGGCCGAGGATGCCCGAGGCCGTCCATCGCAGTGACGCGGAGGTCGCTGGAGAGGGCCTTGGAACCGGCGTCGACGACGGCTCGATCGGGACGGACGGAGACCCGCGTCGCGATCACGGCGAGCGCGCAGTCCGCCAGCCGAGCGCTGCCGAGGGCGACCTGGTTGGCGTCGTTGTAGACATAGGTACCGGGCCGCATCTCGCTGACCCCGGCCTGGCGGGAGGCGCCATCCGCGGTGGGCGTGGAGCCGACGCTGAGCACCTTGCAGTCAAAGCCCTTGACGCGCCAGCTGCGCCGCCGATTCGATCAGCGCGCCGGCCTCCTCGTCGGCCGCCCGCTGGCAAGCGTCCTCGTCGGTGGCCCGGTAGGCGTGGCCACCGTGCGTCATCAGGCCTCTGATCCGGTCGCCCCCAATCTTGGCGACCAGGCCGAGCACCGCCTCCACCGTCTCAGGGCCGGGAGCCGTTCCCATCCGGTGGAGGCCGCTGTCCACCTCCCAGAGGATCTCGACCGATTGCGGCACCGGAATCGCCACCTCAACGCTGTCGATCGCAGTGGCAAGGCGGGGGACCCGCTCCGCCAGCTCGGTGAGGCGGCGCAGCTTCTCCGGCCCCACCGGAGGATGGGCGACCAGGATGTCCTCGACGCCGGCTTGCGCGAAGTCGGCCTCCTGCAGGGCGTCGACGGTCATGCCGGCTGCGCCATGGGCCAGCTGGCGGCGGGCGATGAACACCGACTTGTGGGTCTTGGCGTGGGGGCGCAGCCTCAGCCTGGCTGCGGCCGCGTTCGCCGCCATCGCGGCGAGGTTTCGCTCCATCTGCAGCTCGTCGACGACGGCGATCGGGGTCAGCTCCTCCGCCGCGGCCGCCAGCGCGGCCTCCGCGTTCATCCGTTCCGCCCCTCGTAGAGGTCCCGCCCTTTGACCAGGTTCCTGATCTTGGCGTCGGCGATGCTTCGCGCCAGCATCCAGAAGCCGCAATCGGGGTGGACGTAGGCGATCCGCTCGGGGCCGCCCAGCACCCGCGCCGCCGATTCGATGCGGCGTGCGATCTCCTCAGGCGACTCTGCGACCGTGTCCTTGATGTCGATCACGCCGATTCCAAAGCGGGCGTTGGTGAGCTCTTTCAGCGGCTCCAGCTGAGCCATCCCCGGCCGCGCCGTCTCCAGCACCAAGTGGTCTGCACGCAGCCGTTCGAAGAAGGGACGGAGGGCGGCCATGTCGCCGCGCTGGATCTTCTGACCGCCGTAGTTGCCGAAGCAGAGATGGACCGCCGGCTTGCCCGGCACCGCATCGAGGACCAGGTTCACCGCCTCCGCCGCCAGCTCGCAGTCCTCGGGCCTACCGGGTAGGTTCGCCTCGTCGACCTGCACCACCTCGGCGTCAATCTCGCGGACCTGCTCCGCCAGAACCCCTGCGATCGCAAGGCAGAGCTGGGAGAGGTCCTCGTGGTGGGTGTCGAGGAGCATCCGGGAGAGCATGTAGGGGCTGGTGAGGGTGAACTTCAAGGGCCCGCTGGTCAGTGCTCTCACCCTGCGGTAGGCGGCCACCAGGTCCAGGGTCCCCTCACCGATCTCGGACTCGACCACCGCTGCCGGCTGGACCCGGAAGCCGAACTGGGGCAGGGAGTGAAAGAGCCGCAGGTCGGATCGGGTGATACCGCTCCTGACCCCGGCCAGCGGCTTTACGAAGTACTCGATCATCCCGTTCGTCTCGGGGTGGTTGATGTCGAAGCGGTAGATCTCGCCGTCTGTCAGAAGGTCAATCCCCGCCTGCTCCTGCAGGCGTAGGACGACGACCGTCGCGTCCGCCAGCCCCTGCGTGGTGGGGTGGGCGCGCAGCCAGTCCGGAATCGGATAGCTGCCCACCAGCGTGGTCTCGATTGACATCCCGCAGACCACACCATAGCATCGGTCGAATCGGAGGGAAAACCATTTCCGGAAAACGTTTGCCGGCGGCGGGGCTGCAGGACGTGGCGCGAATCGCCGGAGTCTCGCTGAGCACTGCCTCGCGCGCCCTCAGCCCGGAGGCGACGCACCCGGTCAACCCCGCCACCCGGGAGCGCGTGGTCGAGGCTGCGCAGAGCCTCCAGTACCAGCCCAACCTGATGGCGCGCGGCCTTCGCAGCCGGCGCCTGCCCACCATCGCCGTCGTGGTCCACGACGTGACCGACGCCTACTTCGCGGAGATGGTCCGGGGCGCCGAGGACGAGGCCTACCGGCACGGCTTCCTCACCTTCGTCTGCTCCAGCCACAGGGACCCCGCCGCCGAGCTCCGCTACGTCGAGATGCTCCGCCTCTCCCGCGTTTCGGCGGTCATCTTCGCGGCCGGAGGCCTGATCGACGCCGGCTACCAGCGCGCGATGAAAGAGCAGGTCGAGGCGATCCGCGCCTACGGCGGTGCGGTCGTCTCGCTGGCGCCTCGGGTCGAGCGCTGGCCGACGGAGGTCGCCGACAACCCAGGCGGAGCCAGGCTGATGACCGATCACCTGATCGGTCTCGGCCACCGTCAGATCGCCTTCATAACGGGCCCGGAGAACGTCGCCACCAGCGCGGAGCGCGAAGCCGGATACCAGCTCGCAATGAAGGCAGCGGGCCTGAAACCGCTGGTCGAGCGGGGCGATTTCTCGCCCGCCGGCGGCGGCCGGGCGACCGCCCGCCTCCTGAAGCGCGATCGCAGCTTCACCGCCCTCTTCGTGTCCAGCGACACGATGGCGATAGGGGCTCTGGCCGAGCTGCACCGGCAGGGCGTCAGAGTTCCGCAGGACCTCTCGGTGGGCGGCTTCGGCGACATCCTGACCTGGGAGTTCGCCAACCCCGCCCTCACCACAATCAGGGTGGACCTCGCCGGGATCGGAGCCGCCGGCGTCCGCCGAGCCCTGGACCAGGTGGCTGGCCGCGATACGGCGCCCCGGGTCCACGTTCATCAAGTGTCGCTGGTGACCCGCGAGTCCACCCAGCAGCTGCAGCGGCCGGTCGCCGCACTCGCCTAGTGTCCTGACACTGAGGCGGACCAGATGAAGATCGATTTCGGAGGCCTGATCCCGGCCACGGTGCTGCCGATGACAGCGGACGCGAAGATCGACGAGGGAGGCCTCCGCCGCTACATGGCCCACATCGCCGGGCAGGGCATCCGGGCGGTCGCGATCAACGTCGACACCGGCGAGGGGCCGCACCTCTGGCAGGAGGAGAGGGTCAGGGTCATCCAGATCGTGGCGGACGAGATCGGCGACCGGGTGCCGATCGTCGCCGGACTCGGGGCCGCCTTCACCGAGCAGGCGGTCCGCTACGCGAGGGAGTACCAGGCCGCCGGCGCCAGTGCCTTCCTGGTCTTTCCGATCGGCGCCTACGCCGGCCTGCCCCTCGACGCCGAGCTGCCGCACCGGTACCACTGCGCCATCGCCGACGCCACCGGTCTTCCCCAGATCCTGTTCCACCTCACCCCCGAGCTCGGCGGTGCGACCCTCACGCCGGAGGTGATCGACCGGCTCTGCTCGGTGGCCCCGGTCGAGGCCATCAAGGATGCCTCCTTCGACCCCGTGGCATTCATCAGGACGCGGGCGGCGGTGAAGGCCGCCCGGCCGCAGGTGAAGGTGCTGACCGGCAACGACAACTTCATCTACGAATCCTTCGTGCTGGGGGCCGAGGGGGCCCTGCTCGGTTTCGGCGCAGTGCCGACCCGGCAGCTGGCGGAGATAATCGAGCTCGCCCTGCGCGGCAACCATCCGGCCGCCAGGGAGTTGATGGACCGGATGCAGCCTCTGGAGGAGGCGATCTTCGCCGCGCCGATGCGCGACTACCGCGCCCGGGCGAAGGAGGCGCTGGTGATGCAGGGGATCCTCGAGCGGGCGACGGTTCGGGAGCCGCTGCTGCCCGTCTCCGAGGCCGACCGGGAGCGCGTCCGGAAGGCGATGATCTTCGCCGGCGAGCTCGAGGGTGTCGCTCTCAGGTGAGATTCGGCCTCTGGCTGCCCTCCTTTGCCTATCGCTCGGGGGAGCGGGAGCACATGCGCCGGCTGCACGATGTGATCGTCGAGGCGGACCAGGCCGGCTTCGACCTCTGGGTCATCGATCACCTGCTCACCGCTCCCGCCCTCTACGGGCTCTCCTGGCTGGAGCCGCTCTCGGTGCTCACCTACGCTGCGGGCATCACTAGGCGGGCACGGCTGGGGACGGGGATCCTGGTCGCGCCCCTCCGCAACCCGGTCCTGCTCGCAAAGGAGATCGCCAGCATCGACTACCTCTCCGGTGGCCGCTTCATCCTCGGCGTTGGCACCGGCTGGTACGCACCCGAGTACGAGGCCACCGGCTCCACCATCAAGGAGCGCGGCAGCCGGACTGACGAGCTGCTGGATGCCACGCGGTTGCTGCTGAGCCAGGCCAACGCAACCTACGAGGGCCACCACTACAGGTTCGATGACGTGACCCTCGAGCCGCGCCCCGAGAAGGTCCCGCCGATCTGGATCTCAGGCGGAGCCAGGGTCGCCGACCCCGACTCGCCCGACGTGCAGGTCATGGCCCCGAAGGTCCTGGACCGGATCGCCGGCTCAGACGGCTGGATCAGCCGGAGCGCCAGCGACGCGGAGGCGATCGGGCGGGACTGGGCCCAGATCCGGGCCGAGGTCGTCCGCCGCCGCGGGGAGGAGGGCCTGCTCAACTTCACGTTCGCCCATTGCAACTTCATCCACGCCGTCGACACCAACGACGAGAGCGAGGCCCTGGCCGCACAGAAGCCGAGCTTCATGGAGGTCATGGGCGACCACCGGCCCTTCGAGTCGATGCGGCGCAGCTACCTCCTCGGCACCCCCGAGCAGCAGCAGGACCGCCTGCGCGAGATGCGTGACCTCGGCTGCGAGTACGTCATCCTCGGCCCGACCACCGACGATCCGGCCCAGATCGAGCTGATCCAGCGGCTGGTCCTGGAGCCCCTGGAGAGTGCCCGTGCTGGCAGATGAGCAGCAGCGCCAGGCAGAGGCCGTGAGCTCACAACCTGCCATCCAGATCGAGGGCCTGAAGGTGGCCTACGGCAAGCTGGTGGCACTCGACGAGACCACTCTCACGGTCGGCAGCCACGAGTTCGTGAGCCTGCTGGGACCGTCCGGCTGCGGCAAGACGACGCTCCTGAAGGTGATCGGCGGCCTCTACCGGCCGAGCGCCGGACGCGTCCTCATCAACGGCGGCACGGTCGAGGAGGCCCGCCGCAACCGAGCCTTCGGCTTCGTGTTCCAGGACGCCACGCTCTTGCCGTGGCGACGGCTGGGCTCGAACACCCGCCTCCTGGCCGAGATCATCGGGGGTGGGGCGGTTGATCAGTGCCGGATCGACGAGCTGACCGAGGCGGTCGGCCTGAAGGGGTTCGATGGCAGCTATCCCTCCGAGCTCTCGGGCGGGATGAAGCAGCGGGCCGCGATCGTGAGGGCGCTGGCCTTCGATCCTCAGCTGCTGCTGATGGACGAGCCCTTCGCGGCCCTGGACGCGCTCACCCGGGACCGGCTGGGCGAGGTCCTGCTGGACGTCTGGGGCGGCCGCAAGCCGGTCGTCTTCGTCACCCACTCGATCGAGGAGGCGGCCTTCCTATCCGACCGGGTGATCGTCATGACCGCCCGTCCAGGCCGGGTCCTGGAGGAGGTGGCAATCGATCTGCCCAGACCGCGCACCCACGACCTGAAGGAGTCGCGCGAGTTCTTCGAAGTCACCCGGCATCTCCGGCGCCTGATCGACGAGGCCCAGCGGGCGGCCGGCGAGGAGGAACACCGATGAGTTTCACGCGTGGGTTGGCCAGGCGAGCGCTGCCCGTCCTCTTCCTGGTCGCGTGCGTCGTCTTCTGGCAGGTCTGGGTGGTGGCCATGCACGTGAAGGTCTACATCCTGCCCTCGCCGAGCGCGATCATCACGCGGCTCGTCCACTCCTGGTCGATCATCGGCCCGGACACGGTCGCCACCCTCGAGGAGACGCTGCTCGGCTTTCTCCTGGGCGCCCTGATCGGGTTCGGGCTGGCCCTCTTGATCTCCTACTCGAAGCTGATCGAGGAGATGCTGTATCCCCTGATAGTCGCCTCGCAGGCGGTTCCCAAGCTGGCGATCGCGCCGCTGTTCATCCTCTGGTTCGGGTTCGGGATCTGGCCCAAGGTGGTGGTGACGATCCTGCTCGTATTCTTCCCGGTCGCGGTGACCAGCGCCGAGGGCTTGATGAGCGTCGACCGGAACCTGATCGACCTGCTGCGCTCGGTGAGCGCCAACCCCTGGCAGGTCTTCAGCAAGGTGCGCCTGCCCCACGCCCTGCCCCAGGTCATCGCGGGGCTCAAGATCGGCATCACCCTCGCCGTGGTCGGCGCGGTGGTGGGTGAGTACGTCGGGGCCGACAAGGGCCTCGGCTACCTGATCATCTTCGCCGGCAGCCAGCTCGACACCACCCTCAGCTTTGCTGCGATCACCGTGCTGGTCGTAATGGGGGTGGTGCTCTTCGTTGTCATGGACGTGATCGGGCGCCTCGTCACGCCCTGGCAGAAGGTCCGTATCCAGGACCCCGGGCTCTGATGAGCCACAACCCAAACGGAGGAGGAGACATGCTCAGAAAACTCGCGTTGGCCGCCCTTGCGGTCGTTTCGGTGGGGGCGTGCGGAGGCAGTGCGTCCACGCCTGCGCCCGCCAACTCCAGCTCGTCCAGCTGCAGCACACCGTTCCAGTTCAAGTTCCGCCTGAACTGGGTCCTGGACACCGAGCAGGTGCCCTACTACACCGCGATCGACAAGGGCTGGTACAAGGAGGCCTGCCTCGACCCGCAGTTCCAGGCCGGGAACGGCTCCAACACCGCCGTCCAGCTGGTGGGCAACGGCAGCGCCGACCTCGGGGTCGCGGACGCGATCTCGATCATCCCCGGCCAGGGCCAGGGCCTCCCCGTGACCGCGATCGGCACCGTCTTTCAGCACAACGCCTTCGGCCTCGTAGTGCGTGAGGCCGCGCTGACCGCCGACCAGAAGAAGCAGGACAAGCTCGACCCCCAGGTCCTCTACGGGAAGACCTTCGGCGCCGTCCCCGCCGGCTCGCCGTACATCCTCTGGCAGGCCTTCGCGAAGCAGCAGAACCTGGACACCTCGAAGATCAAGCAGGTCACGGTCTCCGCCCCCGGCTACGCTGAGATGGCGACCGGCAAGGTCGACTTCCTGGCCAACTTCTTCACCGCCAAGGCCGTCCTCGACGGCATGGGGGTGCCGGTCAAGATCGTGAAGGGCGAGGACTTCGGGCAGAAGGCCTACGGCCTCACCTACATCGGCAACAACGACTTCCTGAAGGCCCACCCGCAGCATGTGAAGGACTTCCTCAGGGTCACCCAGCGGGCGCTGCAGTACACCACCGACCATCCCGAGGAGGGCGTGAAGGCGCTCTGCAAGACCAACCAGGCGCTCTGTCAGGACCAGCACAACCTTGACGTCAACGTGGAGCAGTACAAGGAGACGTACCCGCTCTACCCGAACCTCACCAAGGGCAAGCCGATGCTCTGCATCGACACCAAGGTCTGGCAGGCGACCACCGACGTGGTGAAGCAGTCCGGCAACACCGCGACCCTGCCCGATCCCTCCAAGTCCTTCACCAACCAGTACCTCAGCGGTTGCTGAGCCGCGTTTTCCAGAAGGAGCCATTAGGTTGAAACTGGGCGTCTTCCTGCCCTCCTACCTCCTGCCCGGCCAGGAGGCGAACCACGGCGAACAGATCCGCCGCTTCGCCTCCCGGGCCGAGGAGCTGGGCTTCGAATCACTGTTCATTACCGACCACCTCCTGACCGCGCGGCGTTTCTACAGGGTCAGCTGGACGGAGCCGCTGATGACCCTCTGCCATGCCGCCGCGGTGACCAGCCGGATCCAGCTGGGCACCTCGGTGCTGGTGCTGCCCACCCACAACCCGGTCGTGCTGGCCAAGGAGATCGCCACCCTCCAGCACCTCTCCGGCGGCCGCTACATCTACGGCGTCGGGACCGGCTGGTACCCTCCCGAGTTCGAATCCACCGGTGGCACCCGCCAGCAGCGTGGGCGCCGGACCGACGAGGTCCTGGAGGCCTCGATGCAGCTGCTGAAGGCGCCCGCCCAGAGCTTCGAGGGGCGCCACTACCAGTTCAAGGACATCACGGTCGAGCCGCTCAGCCAGATTCCACCAGTGTGGGTCGCGGGCGGCCGCCAGTACGCGCACGAGGCCTCGCCGGACCAGCCGACCATGGACCCGAGGGTGCTGGACCGGATCGTGCGCTGGGATGGCTGGATCGCCCGGCCGACATCGCCGCCCGACCAGATCACGCTCGACCTCCAGGAGATCGACCAGGAGCTGGAGCGGCGTGGCAGCAGCCGCGCCCAGAAGGGCTTTGTGGTCGCCCACGAGAACTTCTGCTGGCTGACCGAGAAGGCCAACGCCGAGGAGGTAACAGCCGAGCAGCAGCGCTACATGCTCGGCGTCGTCTCCGACGAACGGCCCTGGGACTACATCGACGCCGTCTACCTGACCGGCTCCATAGACCAGATCCAGCGCCGCATCCAGGAGCGGATCGACGTCGGCGTGGAGCACATGTTCCTGCACACCATGACCGCCGACCTGGGTCAGCTGGAGCTCTTCGCAAAGCACCTGCTGGAGCCTTTCAAGGCCGTCGTGCCCGCCGCCGCCCGGTGAGCCTGCAGGGTAGATCCGCGCTCGTTACCGGTGGCACCCGAGGGATCGGCCTCGCTGTCTCCCGGGCCCTCCGCCGGGACGGCGCCAGGGTGCTTGCCGTCTCCAACGCGGAGGACCAGATCGAGGCCTTCCGAAAGGAGTTCGCCGGCGACGAGCTGGCAGCGGCGGCGTTCGCCGATGTCCGTGACCGGGCGGCGCTGGAGAGCCTGCGGGACCAGCTCGGCGGGGAGCTGGACATACTGATACCGAACGCCGGTGGCGCCACCAGGACCAAGTTCCTGGAACTGGACGACGCTCCGATGCGGGAGATGCTGGACACCAACTTCTACGGCGTCCTCCTAACCTGCCAGGTCTTCGGACCTCTGCTCAACCGGAGGCCGGGAAGCCGGGTGGTGGTGACCAGCTCGCTCACCGCGAGCCACGGGATGGACCTGCGCGTCGTCTACAGCGCCACCAAGGGGGCGGTCTCCGCGATGGTGCGGGCGCTGGCCGTGGAGTGGGGACCCCACGGCACCACCGTCAACGCGGTGGGACCCGGGGTGATCAACAGCCCGCTGGTTGCCGGCTACCTGGAGGCCAACCCCGACAGGGCCCGGGCCTACATCGCGAACGTGCCGCTGGGGAGGCTCGGCGAGCCCGAGGACGTGGCCGACGTGGTCGCCTTTCTCGCTTCTGAGGGGGCTCGTTACGTCAGCGGCCAGACGATCGTCATCGACGGCGGCGTCAGCGCCGGGAGTGCCTGGTGGTGACAGGGGATGATGGGCGGTCCGCCATCAATGGCAGGAGCATCGACGACATCCCGCTGGGACTTAGGACGCGGACCGCGAAGACGGTCAGCGAGTCGGACGTCTACCTCTTCGCCGGCATAACCGGCGACTGTCGATGACAGCCACGTCAACGAGGAGTTCTGCAAAACCACCTCCTTCGGGCACCGGATCGCCCACGGCGCGCTGATCGTCGGCTACATGTCAGCTGCCTCCACCGCCATCCTCCACGACTTCGAGCGGCCGATGGTCTCGGTCGGCTACGACCGCATCCGGTTTCTGAAGCCGGCTTACTTCGGCGACACGGTGACGGTCGACTACGAGATCACGTCGATCGACCGTGAGAAGGAGCGGACGGTGGGCACGACCGAGGTCCGCAACCAGGGCGGGGATCTCGTCGCGGTGGCGACGCACCTGATGCAGCTGGTCTAGCGCGGTGCAGCCGCTCCGGACCCTGGAGGGCGTGCGGATAGCCGCCTTCACTCAGTTCCTGCTCGGCCCCGCCGGCGTCCAGCTGCTCGCCGACCTCGGCGCCGATGTGGTCAAGGTGGAGGCCCCCGAGTCCGGTGCCTGGGAGCGCCACTGGGCCCGCGCCGAGTCCTTCCCGGGCGGCGTTTCCACCTTCTTCATGCTGGCCAACCGCAACCTGCGCTCGGTCGCTCTCGATCTGAAGGGCGAGCGCGGCAGGGAGGCCGCGCGCCGCCTGATCGCCGCCTCGGACATCGTGATCGAGAATTTCAGGCCCGGTGTGATGCAGAGGCTTGGCCTCGGGTACGAGGACGCAAAGCAGTTGAGGCCCGATGTCATCTCCGCCTCCGCCTCCGGCTACGGCGCTGACGGCCCCTACCGCGACCTCCCCGGCCAGGACCTGCTGATCCAGGCGGTCAGCGGTCTGGCCTCGCTGAACGGGCGCCGAGGCGAGGATCCGATCCCGGTCGGATTCGCCGCCGTCGACCAGCACGGTGCCGCTCTACTGGCGAGGGGTGTGCTCGCAGCCCTCCTGCACCGGCAGCGCACGGACGAGGGCCAGAGACTCGAGGTCGTCATGATGCAGGCCGCCCTCGACCTCGCCACCGAGCCCGTCGTCTACCACCTGAACGGGGCGACCACCCAGCGCCCGCGAGAACCGATCGCCTCCAGCTTTCACTCCGCGCCCTACGGCGTCTACCGCACCCGCGACGGGCACCTCGCGCTCTCGATGTCCCCGATCGCGGCTATCGCCAGGGCCCTGGGCGCGCCTGCCGAGCGGAGCCGTACCAGGACCCGGCGATCGCTTTCGCGCAGAGGGACGAGATCCGCGCGGTCCTCGGCCCGCTGATTGAGGCGTGAGCCACCGAGGAGCTGGTGGAAACCTTTCGGAGCCATGGGATCTGGTGCGCCCCGATCAACGACATCGAAGCGATGCTGGCCGACCCCGCCGTTCGCCACCTGGACCCGATCCTCGAGATGGTGCATCCGGAAGCAGGCAAGGTTCGGCTGCTGAAGCACCCCGTGCGGTATGGCGCCGGCGAGCCCGAGCTGCGCCACCTGCCGCCGGCGGTCGGGCAGCACAGCGCGGCGGTGCTGGCCGAGCTCGGCTACAGCGCTGAGGAGATCTCTGACTTCGGTGTCTGACTTCGCGGTCGACGTCATCGTGATCGGGGCCGGCCACAACAGCCTGGTCTGCGCCGGCCGCCTGGCCCGCCGTGGGCTGGAGGTCCTGGTGCTGGAGAGGGCAGCCGAGGTCGGCGGCGGTTGCTCGCGGGTCGAGGACAACCGGGTGCCTGGGCTCCAGCACCAGGTGCACTCGGTTTTCCATCGCGGGATCACCGCGATGCCGTGGTTCCAGGAGCTGGACCTGGAGCGCCACGGCGTCCGCTACCTGGAGCCGGAGGCGAATGTAGCCCTCCATCTCTCCGACGGCCGCGCCCTCGTCATGCACACCACCCAGGAGCTCACGGTCCAGAGCATCGCTCGGTTCGACGCCGATGACGCCCGCACCTGGGAGGTTATGGCCAGGGAGTGGCTTCCGGTCCTGGGCGAGGTGATCGGCCCGCTGCTGGAGTCGCCCCCCGAGCCGGCCGCCGCGCGCGCCGGCCGCCTCTCCGACAGTGATGCCGGCCGAACGTTCCTCGAACTGGCGGCAAGGAGACCGATCGACGTCGTAACCAGGTACTTCCGCCACCCGGCGGTGCGGGCTCTGCTGTGCGCGATCATGGTCCTCCGCGAGGTGGACATCATCGTCCCCGGGCAGGGGTTCCAGGTGGTGGCTCTGGCGGCGGGCCGGCGGCGTGCGCAGCTCTACATAGGCGGTTCGAAGCGATTGGCCGAGGGCCTGGCCGCCAGCCTCCACGCGGCCGGCGGCCGGCTCTGGACCGGTGTCCTCCCTCGGCGGCTAGTTGTAGTTCCCACAGACCTTGTTGACAGAGGGAGAGCGCTCGAGGATGGCCGCTCAGTCCGAGCCGGTCGCTGCGTGGTCTCCGGAATCAACCCCCAGCAGACCTTCCTCGAGCTTCTCGGGGCCCACTGTCCGTCCCCGTTGAGGGCGGCCGCGGAAGGCTACCGCTACAGCGCCGTTGGGCCCCTCTTCGGCCTTCACCTGGCCCTGCGGCAGCCACCTCGCTACCGCTCAGAGAAGTTCGAGCCGGCCGTCGCCCGGAGGTTCATGCACATCTTCGGGGCGGACGGCCCTGAGGCCTACACACACCTCTACCCGGAGTGCGAGGCGGGCCGGATCCCAAGCCCGATCGCCCTCAACGGTGCCGTGCCGACCGTCCTCGACCCCAGCCTTCGGGGAGGGGATGGCGAGCACGCCGCCTTCGTCTGGCAGAAGGTCCCCTACGCCGTCGCCGGCGACCCCCGCAGATGGGACGGGATGGGGGCGGCTCAGGGGCAGGCGGTCCTTGCCCGCTGGCGTGAGTACGCGGACGGCCTCGAGCCGGAGAACATCGTCAACTCCTTCACCAACACCCCGCTCGACACCGAGCGCCGGCTGCCGAACATGGTCGGCGGGGATCTCAACGTGGGCCACCTGGCGCCAGATCAGGAGTGGGACTCCCGCCAGTCCCCAGGCTCCGGCGGCTACCGTACCCCTGTGCCCGGCCTGTACCTGTGCGGCGCTGCAACCCACCCCTACGGCAACGTGACCGGCCTCTGCGGCCACAACGCCGCGACCGTTATCACCTCCGAGCTCGGGCTCTGATGGGCTGGGCGATCCTGCCCGTCGGCGCTCACGAGCAGCACGGCAAGCACCTGCCCCTAAGCACCGACACCATCGTCGCCACCGCCCTCGCGGAGGCGGTCGCGGTGCGGCTGGGAGGGACCGCCCTTCCAGCGCTTCCCTATGGCACCTCGGCCGAGCATGCCGATTTCACCGGCACCGTGCCCCTTGGCTGGGCCACCCTGGCGGCGGTCGTCATCGACGTGGTGACGGCCTGCCGGCGCCACGAGGTGAACCCGGTCTTCGTCCTCAGCGGCCATGGCGGAAACTTCATCCTGAACCCCGTGGTCCGCGAGCTGAACTCGATCCACCGGCCTGGTCACCAGGTGGTCCTGATCCCGGAGAGCACTGTCTTCGGGACGGTGATGGATGAGACCGACCTCCACGCCGGCCGCTTCGAGACCTCGGTGATGCTCCACCTCCGCCCCGACCTGGTGGACTTGGGCCGGGCCGTAGACCACGTTCCGGGGAACGTGCTTAGGGGCGATCTCACCAACCTTCCGATGCGCCACTTCGCCCCGGCAGGGGTGTGGGGCCGGGCCACCCAGGGGACGGCAGAGGAGGGAAAAGCTGTCTTCGAGGGGATGGTGGAGCGGACCTCCGAATACGTCCGGGGCTGGGTGACACGTTAGCTTGAGGTCGAGCCGAGCCTATTGGTCAGATCTGACGTGACCCGCAGCCTCCCCGCCTGCTTCTCACAGTTTCAAAATGACAGCCGCGCGGCCTTCCAGGTCGTGAGGGGATGGAATCGGTCTGAGACACGTACTGACGCACCAGGGTTGGTGTCATCCTCCGCGGTCGCTAGGGCAATCAGACCATCCATGGACCGATTCGCACGATGGAACGAGATCGGCAGGTGTGCCTCTCGTCGCGGCATTGCATCTGTTTTCGGATCCATGCCACGCCAACTGCTGGCGCGCCAGGGGCTGGGCCGCGAGGCGAGCGTAGTCGTTGATAACCCCGCCGAGACGAGGCAGACGACGGGTCCGCCCGCCGGAAATGATGGACCAGGATCAGGGATCTCGAGGCCCGCGCGCCTGGCCGCGCCCCATCAACGGCACCCGTTCGGTCCAGCCGGTGGAAAGATCGGTAGCCGAGATCGTCCAGATCCACTCGCCGGCCGCGATCTCGCCACTGTGAGAGACGCCGTCAACCTCCAGGTATCCAGGCTGGTCCAGATCCCTCCACTTGCCGACCACGACCGGGACCTCCTTACGGAGCAGGGTCCCCGGCTTGGTCTGCGACATCCTGCGGGTGATCATTCCCCGGCGCAGCGGACGCAGATTGCGCTCGACCGTGGCGATGCTGACATCCTCAAGTAAGGCGGCGGTCTCCGGGCTCATTTCGATTTGGCCGTGGCGCTCAAGCAACTTCGCCAGGTCGGGAAGGAACGGTTGCAACCGCTCCGAGCAGATGTAGTCCGAGGTCTCCCACAGCACCTTGAGCGCGCGCTGAAACTCCTGACCGTAGCGTCGGCGCCGCGGCCGATTTGTCAGCCGCGGCTTGCGCCGGCGGTCGCGAAGCATCTCGATGGCGTACTTGCGGTTGTAGCCCGTCGCCAGGCAGTACCCGTCCAGGATCTGACCCCGTTCTTCGCGCCTTGCCGCCCAATACCTAACTCTCAGTTCCAGCGCCAGCTCGTATCTCTCCTTGATCCTCATCCGCTCCTCCACCTCGGCCTCCCCACCGTTGGTGGCCTTGGTCAGATTCTTTGGTGAGGGAACGATCGGGCTTCGGTCAGATTTTGGATGAGGGAATGGGCGTTGTTGACTTCGCAAGAGGCTCGCTATAGCCTATGCAATGGTTTGCGCAATCGTTTACCCTCGAACTGTTGTCTTCCTTGGTAGGTCGCCTTGACGGTCGCGTCGCCGCCGTCACCGGGGGTGGGCGTGGTATCGGGCGGGCTGTTGCATTTCGCCTTGCCGCCGATGGCGCCGCCGTTCTCGTCACCGACGCCGACCTCGAGGTTGCTCGGGAGTGCGCCGAGGAGATCACGGGGCGGGGCGGCCGTGCTGCCGCCCTACGCGTCGATGTGACCGAGCTGTCCGAGGTGCAGACGATTCCCGCCGCCTGCGAGCGGGAGCTGGGCGGGCCCGTCGACGTGATGGTCAACAACGCCGGGATCCAGAAGCTTCAGGAGGCCTTCGACATCACGGCGAAGGCCTGGGACCGAATGCTGGCTGTGAACGCCCGCGGCGTGCTCTTCGGGATGCAGGTTGCCGGCGCGGTCATGCGCGAGCGCGGGCGCGGGTCGATTGTGAACATGGCCTCGATGGCCGGGCGGCGGGGGCACCTGCTCTACGCCTCCTACGCGGCCTCCAAGGCCGCGGTGATCAGCCTTACCAAGTCTTTCGCCCTCACGCTGGCGCCGCACGGCGTGCGGGTGAACTCGGTGGGGCCCGGGATCATCGACACCGAGCTCTGGGCGGGAATGGACGCCGAGTGGGCCGAGCTGCGCGGGATGCGGCCCGGGGAGCCGAAGGCTCTGCGCATCAAGGAGGTGCCGCTCGGCCGGGCGGGCACGGCCGACGAGGTGGCGAGCGCCGTCGCTTTTCTCGCCTCCGACGATGCAGCCTACATCACGGGGGAGTGCGTCCACGTGACGGGCGGCTCCCTGATGATCTAGCGGCCGTGGCCGGCTCGAACCTGGTCCGGCTGGAGCGGGTGGCGCCCGGCGTCGGGCTGCTGGTGCTCTCCAACCCGCCCCTCAACCTCGTCACCCTCGACCTGACCCGTGCCCTGGAACAGGTCCTTGAAGAGATCGCGTCCGATGAGGAGATCCGCGTCCTGGTGGTGACCGGCGTCGGTGAGAAGGCCTTCTGCGCCGGCTCCGACATCAAAGAGTTCCCGAGCCTGCGCGCGAGGAACCGGGTGATCGAGGACAAGCTCGACCGCGAGAACCGCGTCTACGACCAGCTCGAGGACCTGCCTCAGCCCACCATCGCCGCCATCCGCGGCCTCGCGCTGGGGGGCGGGCTGGAGCTGGCTCTCTGCTGCGACTTCCGGCTGGTCGGCGACACCGCCCGCCTCGGTGTGCCCGAGGTGAAGCTGGGCGTCTTCCCCGGCAGCGGCGGGCTCTACCGCTTACCCCGGGCGGTGGGAGAGTCGAGGGCCAAGCGGCTGATGTTCACAGGCGACTTCGTCGGCGCCGCCGAGGCGGAGCGAATCGGCCTCGCCGACGAGGTGGTTCCCGACGGCGAGGTCCTGGGCCGCGCCGAGCGGCTGGCTGAACAGCTCGCCGAGCGCCCCCAGCCAGCGCTGCGCGCCATCAAGGCGGGCGTGCGCGAGACGGCCTGGGTCGCGCGCGAGCGCGCGCTCCAGCGCTCGCTGGAGCTGAGCCGCCACGTCTTCTCAACCCCGGAGGCGGGGGAGGGCGTCGCCGCCTTTCTCGAAAAGCGCCAACCCGACTTCAACAGTCCAAGGAGGAAATGATGGACGAGCTTTCGAGACGCCAGTTCCTGAGCCGGGCCGCGATGCTCGGCCTGGCCGGCGCAGCCGTACCGGCCTTTCTGGAGGCCTGCGCCGCCGGCGGCCCGACCAACAGCGCCGGCGGCCCCAAGCAGAGCCGCACCTTCACCTTCGGCTACGACCAGCCGCACGACACGGGCTACGGTTTCTACGGCGACACTTTCGACAAGAAGCTGCAGGAGCTCTCGGGCGGGACCATGAAGATCCACCAGTTCCCCGGCGCGCAGCTCGGCCAGGAGCCCGTGATGGCGCAGAAGGTGCGGACCGGCGACATCGACTTCGTGATCAACTCGACCGCCAACACCGCCTCGGTGGTGCCTCAGGCCGGCGTCTTCTCGATGCACTACATCTTCCGGGACACGAACCACCTGAAGAAGTGCGTGAACGACCCGAAGATCAACCAGACCTTCAAGGACATGATCAAGGCGGGGACGACCGGTGCCTTCTCGCTCGGCCTCGCTACGCTCGGCTTCCGGAACATGTACGCCAAGTTCCCGATCAACAGCATCGCCGACGTGAAGGGCAAGAAGGCCCGGGTGCAGGCGACCAAGACCGAGGATGCCTTTTTCGGGTCCTACGGCTGCGTTCCCGTGCACATGCCCTTCGGTGAGGTCTACACCGCCCTACAGACCGGCCTCGTCCAGCTCGCCGAGAACGGCAACGACATCTACCTCAAGAACAAGCACTACGAGGTGGCGCCGGTGCTGAGCGTGACCGAGCACGAGGCCAACAACTACCACCTCTGGGTCTCCCAGAAGACCTGGGACAGCCTCAGCGCCCAGGAGCAGAAGTGGGTGCAGCAGGTGGTCGACTACACCCCGCCGCTCGCGACCAACAAGGCCTTAGAGTACTCGGACGAGGCCGTCAAGACCTTGCAGGGCCTCGGCGTGAAGTGGGTCGCTAAGGTCGACAAGTCGGGCTTCCAGACGGCGGGCAAGCCGCTGCAGGACTCGGTCGCGAAGGACCTCGGCAGCTCCGCCGTGCAGCTCCTGGCCCAGGTCCGCGCGCTCTAGAGCAAGACTGTCGTCTCGATGCTGACCGACATCGACGAGCCGGTCGTCAGTCCCAGGGCGCGCCACCTCAAGTGGCGCGCCCTGGACTGGCTGGAGTACCTGCTCGTGGTCCTCTCCGGCCTGCTCCTGCTCGGCTTCACGCTTTCAGAGGTCGGCGACGTCGTCCTCCGCCAGCTCGGTCACCCCTGGCTGGATGCCCAGGAGTTCTCGATCGGCTTCTTCACCTGGGGCGTCTTCCTGGGTGGCGCCGTCGCCGTGCGGCGGCGCCAGCACTTCAAGCTCTCGGCAATCGCCGAGTCGGCACACGGCCGCTGGCGGGTGGCGATCGAGACCTTCGACCACCTGGTTGTCATCGCGGTCGGCCTCTCGCTCACCTACTTCGGCTATCTCAACTACCTGAACGGATTCGGAAGCTTCCTGCAGCCCTCGGAGACGCCGGTCGCCGTGTTCGACGCCGCCATCCCCGTCTGCGGCGTTCTGATCACGCTCTTCGCCGTCGAGCAGCTGGTCAACGGCTGGCGGCACGGCTTCGCCGGCCCGGCCGAGGAGAATGACGTCGCCAAGCTCCTGGACCCCGGCGCCTGAGGCTCCTTGGATAACAACGGCCTCGCCATCCTCGTGATGTGCGGGCTCTTCCTGTTCTTCGGCTACGCGGGGGTGCCGGTCGCCTTCTCCCTGATGGCCGGGGTGCTGGTTGTGACCGCGGCCTTCACCAACGTGACCCTGGCCTCGATGACCGACCAGCTCTTCAACGGCATCGACGTGCTGGATCTGCTGGCGGTGCCCTTCTTCCTGCTCGTCGGCGAGCTGATGGGCTCGGCGGACATCACACTGCGGATCGTCGACTTCGCCCAGACCCTGGTCGGCCACCTGCGCAGCGGCCTCGCCCACGTGGTGGCGATCTCGAGCATGATCTTCGCCGGCACCTCGGGCTCCTCGACCGCCGACGTGGTCGCCATCGGCACGGTGGTGCTGCCGGCGATGGAGAAGGAGGGCTACGACCCCGCCTTCTCGGCCGCCCTGGTCGCCGCCGCCTCGACCATGGCCAACATGATCCCGCCCAGCATCATGGCCATCATCTACGGGGCCGTCGGCAACGTCTCCATCGGCGGCCTCTTCCTGGGCGGCGCCACCCCGGGGGTGATGGTCGGGATCGGGCTCATGATCTACAGCTACTTCTTCGGCCCGCCCGGCGTCCGCAAGCAGCGCTCGACCTTCGTCGAGATCGCGCGCTCCGCCAAGATGGCCGCGCTGCCGCTCTTGATCCCCTTCATCATCGTGGGCGGCATCCTGACCGGCCAGGTCACCCCCACCGAGGCCGGCATGGTGGCGGCCGTCTACGTGATCCTGGTCCTGATCCCGCTCCTCAACCGCGGCCACTTCAGGAAGCTGCATAAGGACTTCATGTACTCGGCGGTGCTCTACACGCTGCCCATGATGGCGGTGGCGGGCGCCTCCATGTTCGGCTGGATGCTCGCCTACCTGCGGGGGCCGGACGTGGTCTCCGGCTGGCTGCAGTCGCTCGCGGGCGGCCACCCCGACCCCCGCTTCATCCTCTTCCTGCTGGCTGCCGTCTTCGTCATCGTCGGCGACTTCCTGGACGCGATCCCCGCGATCATCATCTTCATGCCGATCATCGCCGCCATGGTGAAGGTCGGCCACATGAACCCGGTCCACACCGGGGTGGTCGTCATCGTCACCCTCGCTTTCGGGCTGATCACCCCGCCCTACGGCCTCTCGCTGCTGCTCTCGGCCACCCTGGCCAAGGTGAACTTCTCGACCGCGCTGGTGCGCTCGCTGCCGATCTACGTCGTCTTCTTCGTCGTGATCGCGCTCCTGATCCTCTTCCCGGATCTCGCCCTCTGGCTGCCGCGCTGGCTGCTGCCGCAGTCGGTCGGCTGCTTCCCGAACCCCAACGGGCCCGGATTCATCTGCCCGCCGGGCGCCTAGAGGTGAGGGTCCTCTCCGCCGCCGAGGCGGTGGCGCTGATCAGGCCGGGGCAGACGGTGATCGTCTCGGGCAACGGCGAGACGCTGAACCCGGAGCTGCTGCTGACTGCGCTGGAGGAGCGTTTTTTGACCACCGGCGAGCCGCGCGGGCTGGACCTCGTCTACAACGTGATCCCCGGCTCCCAGCGGTCCGGGACCGGGACCGACCACCTCGCCCACGCCGGCCTCTTGCGCCGCGTCTACGCCGGCACCTACTACACCCTGGCCGTAGGCAAGCTCAACGACCTGGTGATCGCCGGCGAGGTGGAGGCCTGCTTGATGCCTTTCGGCGCCCTCTACAACTCCGTCCGCTGCGCGGCGGCGGCGCAGCCCGGCTTCCTCACCGCCGTCGGCGTGGGCACCTTCGTCGACCCCCGCCAGGGCGGCGCCCGGCTCAACTCCGTCACCAAGCACGACCCCGCCGAGGTGATGGAGGTGGACGGCCGCGAGTACCTCTTCTATCGTGCCCTGCCCATCGAGGTGGCCCTGATCCGCGCCACCAGCGCCGACGAGGACGGCAACCTCTCGACGGAGAAGGATCCCAGCACGCTCGGCCTGCTCAACCAGGCGATGGCGGCCCGTAACCGGGGCGGGACGGTGATCGCCCAGGTTGAGCGGGTGGTGCCGCGCGGCTCGCTGCACCCCAAGCGCGTGACGGTGCCGGGCGTCTTCGTCGAAGCCGTGGTGCTTGCGCCGGACCAGATGGAGGGGATGCCCTACCAGCCCAGCTGGACCGGCGACGAGCGCGTGCCCCTGGACTCGCTGCCCCCTGTGCCCTTCGACCACCGCAAGGTGATCCAGCGCCGGGCGGCGACGGAGCTGCGCCCTGGCGAGCTCGTCAACTTCGGCTTCGGGATCGGGGCCTCGGTGCCCCGGGTGGCGGCCGAGGAGGGGCTGGCCGAGAGGGTCTTCTTCAACACCGAGCACGGCGGCATCGGCGGGGTGCCCAACGACAAGTTCGCCTTCGGCGCCGGCGTGAACCCGATGGCGATCATGGACTCGCCCTCGATCTTCGACTTCTACGACGCCGGGCGCCTGGACATGACCTGCCTCGGCATCGCCGAGGTGGCGGCCGACGGCAGCGTCAACGTCAGCCACCTGGGCGGCCGTATCAACCTGGGCGGGTTCATGGACATCGTCCACGCGACACCTCGGCTCGTCTTCTGCGGCACCTTCACCAGCGGCGGCCTCGAGGTGGCGATCGAGGCAGGGAGGGTCCGGGTGGTGCGGGAGGGGAGCCGCCTCAAGTTCCTGAACCGGCTGGAGCAGGTGACCTTCTCGGGGCCGGCCGGTCTCCGGGAGGGCCAGAAGGTGCTGTACGTCACCGAGCGGGCGGTCTTCGAGCTGCGGCCGGAGGGCCTGACCCTGATCGAGATCGCTCCCGGAGCCGACCTCGAACGCGACGTACTCGCGCGCATGGAGTACCGGCCGGCGATCGCCGAGCCGCTGCGGGAGATGGAGGCCGCCCTCTTCCGGCCCGAGCCGGTGGGGCTCGGCAGGCGGCCGCCCTTCAGTTGAGCCTGAGCGCCGGCGAGCGCGAGCTGGCCGTCCTGGCAGTGGTCGCGCTGGCCGGGCTGCTGCTCGGCCGCGGCTCGGAGCGGGTGGGGGTGCCTGACGTGGTCGTCTTCCTGCTGGCGGGGGTGGCGGCCAACCTGGCGGGATGGCGGCCGTTCGCCAGCACCGACCAACTGGGCCAGGCGGTGACGGTGCTGGCTGCCGCCTACATCCTCCACCAGGGCGGCGAGTCGCTGGACCTCGACGCGCTGCGGCCCGTCTGGCTCTCGGTGGTGCTGCTGGCCACCCTCGGGGTGCTGGTCACGATGGCCGTGGTGGGCGCCGCCGCCGCCTGGCTGCTGGCGGCGCCCACCACGCTCGGGCTGCTGGTCGGCGCGGTGCTGGCGGCCACGGACCCGGCCGTGCTGATCCCGATCTACCAGGGGCTGCGGGTGTCGCCGAGGGTGGCCCAGGTGGTCATGAGCGAGTCGGCGCTCAACGACGCCACCGGCGCCATCTGCGCCTCGGTGATGGCGGCGGTGGTGATGGGCCAGGCCCCCTCGGCGCCGGCCGCCGGGCTGGCCTTCTTCCGGCTGGTGGGGATCGGCATCGTAGCCGGCCTGATCGCCGGCGTGGTCAACGTTCTGCTGGTCGCCGACGGCACCGGCTTCCTCCGACGCCACGGCGGCGTGCTGGCCCTGCCGGTGGCAGTGCTCGCCTACGCCGGCGCCACGCTGCTGGGCGGGAGCGGCCTGATGGCCGCCTTCACCGCCGGGGTGGTGGTGCGCAACCACGCGGTGCTGCCGGTGGCGGTCTCGGAGCTGACTCGGGAGATGTCGCGAGAGTACGCGCGGGGCACCTCGGTGGTGGTGCGGGCCTTGATCTTCATCGGGCTCGGGGCCAACCTCGATCTGGCCGGACTCGCCAGGGTGGCCGGTCCCGGGCTGCTGGTGGTGGCGGTGCTGGTGCTGGTGGCGCGGCCGCTGGCCGTGCTGGCGAGCACCCTTCCGGACCGCGGCGCGCGCTGGACCTGGCGCGAGCTGGCGCTCTTCGGTTGGGCCCGGGAGACCGGAGTGGTGCCGGGCGCGCTGTCGGTCGTGCTGCTGAGCGAGGGCGTGCCCGGGGCCCGGGTGGTGGCGGCGGTGACCGGGCTGGCGATCCTGGTCACCGTGCTGGTGCAGGGCACCACCACGCCCTGGCTGGCGCGCCGCCTAAGACTTACCCCTACACGGCCCCCGCTGCCCGCATCTCCCTGATCTCCTCGGCGCCGTAGCCAAGCTCGGCCAGCACCTCGGCGGTGTGCTCGCCGAGGCTGGGCGGCAGCCTGCGGACGGCGGCCTCGCCGGAGTTGAAGCGGACCGGGAAGCGGAGCAGCCGGATGTGCCCGGCCCGAGGGTGGTCGAGCTCGAGCAGGGGCTGCGTACTGACCACGATCGGGTCCTCGAAGACGTGCTCGTAGTCGTTGACGGGCGAGCACCAGATGCCGCGGGCCCGGAGCTGCTCCACCCAGTCAGCCACCGTCCGGCGGCAGATGATGCCGGCCAGCGCGCGGTGGATCTCGTTCTTGCTGGAGAGGGCGGCGGCCGGGTCCTCGTACGGCTCCAGCTCGGGCGCCCCGTCCAGAGCCTCCCGGATCAGCTTGATGGGCTGGATCGAGAGCACCAGGTAGCCGTCGGAGGCCTGGTAGACGCCGTAGGGCGCCTGGTGGAAGGTGGAGGCGAGCGGCTCCACGGGCAGCTCGACCTGGCCCCCGTTCAGCCAGTAGGTGACCGGCTCCAGCTGGAGGTCCAAGGCGGCCTGGAGCATGGAGATGTCGATCCGCTGGCCCTCGCCGGTGCGCTGGCGGTTGAAGAGGGCCGCCAGCACCGACATCGCCAGGAGGGCGGCGCCGTGCTGGTCGACGATCGCCGAACCCGTTGGCACCGGCGGCTGGCCCTTGCGGCCGCTGATCGAGGCCAGCCCGCTGATCGCCTGGATCACCAGGTCCTGGCCGGGGAGGTCGCGGTAGGGGCTGTCCTGGCCGAAGCCGGAGGCGGAGGCGTAGATGACGGAGGGGTTCAGCTCGCAGACCTGCTCGTAGCCGAGGCCGAAGCGCTCCATCACGCCGGGGCGGAAGTTCTCGACGACCACGTCGACGTCCCTGACGAGGCGCTTCGCGACCTCCTGGGCCTTCGGGTCCTTCAGGTTCAGGGTGAGGTTTCTCGTGTTGCGGTGGGAGAGCAGGTAGAAGGCGGAGACGCCGCCGGGGAAGGCGTCGCCCCCCGACCAGACGCGCTCCCAGTTGCCCCTCGGGTTCTCGACCTTGACCACCTCGGCGCCCATGTCGGCGAGGTACTGGACGCCGGCGGGGCCGAGCAGGAACTGGGTGAAGCTGGCGATGCGGACGCCTTCTAGCAGGCGCAGGGGCTGGGTCATCGGGAACCTCCAGAGGGGGAAGCGAAGGCCGCGGCGGGCTCCAGCGCGCCGGCGGCGAGGGCGAGGGCGAGCCCGAAGAAGAAGTCGCCCCAACCGGTGGCGCCGTCGACGCCGAGGCCGTGGGGCTTGGAGTAGCAGGAGTGGAGCAGGATGCCGTCCTGGTCGGGCTCCCGGTTGAGGCAGCGCTCGGCGAGCCTTTCGAGGAGGTCGGCGGCGACGCGCTTTTTGCCCAGGAGCTGGGCGCCCAGGGCCGCGACGGCGGCGGCGCTGGAGTCTTTCGTGGCATTGCGGGTGGTGTCGGAGAAGTCCCAGGGCGGGACCCCGTCCGGCGGGAGGCGGTCGAGGAAGTAGGCGAGGGCGCGCTCGGCCGCCTCCTTCAGCTCTCGCTCGCCGGTCGCGAGATAGGCCCAGGCGAAGCCGGTGGCAGCCCAGGCCTGGCCGCGGGACCAGCAGGAGTCCTGAGCGGCGCCCTGGAAGGTGCCGCGCTCCAGGACGGCGCCGGAGGTGGGGTCGAAGCGGAGCAGGTGGTAGGTTGAGCCATCGGGCCGGAAGAAGAGCCGGGCCGAGGTGCGGGTGTGGCGGCGGGCGGCCTCCTTCAACCAGGGGTCGCCCTTTTCGGCGGCCCACCAGAGGAGGGGCAGGTTCATCATCGTGTCGATCGTGCTGGTGCCGACCGAGCGGCCGTCGCCGATGGGGCCGAAGGCCTGGAGGTAGTCGCCTCTCGGGTTGAACCGTCGTGTGGTGGTGAGGGCGGCCTCGCGGGCCGGGGCGGCCTCCTTCTCCTGGAGCAGGCCGGCGCCCAGCGGGAGGACGTGGGCCGGGTAGAACAGGAAGCCCAGGTCGTGGGTGGTGGTGTCCGCAGCCCTGGAGGCAAGGACGGGCAGGCGGGTTCTTGCGAGCTCGGCGGCCCGGTCATTGCCCGCCGAAGCCGCCAGCCACATCACGCCGAACCAGAAGCCGGCGGTCCAGTTGCCGTGCTCGTAGACGCCGTCCTTCCAGGAGCTCAGCCGGTCGGCGGGCAGCAGGACCCAGCGGCCGTTCTCGCTGTAGTGCGGGTAGAGGTTAGGGTCGCGCGGTTCGGCCCGCTCACGCTCGCGCTCGGCCGCCTCCAGCCACCTCCGCCAGGCGTCCTCGACGCTCAATCCGGGCGCAGGAGGTGGCGGGCGATGATCACGCGCTGGATCTGGTTGGTGCCCTCGTAGATCTGGGTCAGCTTGGCGTCGCGGTAGATGCGCTCGGCCGGCGATTCCTTGGTGTAGCCATAGCCGCCCAGAATCTGCACGGCGTCGCTGGCGGCGCGCACGGCGACGTCGGAGGCGAAGAGCTTGGCCTGGGCGGCCTCTCTGCTGAAGGGGAGGCCCTCGTCCTTGAGCCAGGCGGCCCGGTGGATCAGGAGGCGGGCGGCGTCGACCTCGACCGACATGTCGGCCAGCATCAGTTGGACGGCCTGGAAGTCGGAGATCGGGCGGCCGAAGGCGTGCCGCTCGCGGGCGTAACGCAGCGCCTCCTCGAGGGCGCCGGCGGCGAGCCCGAGGGCCAGGGAGGCGATCACGATGCGGCCGGTGTCGAAGGACTTCATCGCGTACTTGAAGCCCTGGCCGGCCTCCCCAATCAGGTTCTCGGCGGGGACCCGGGTGCCGATCAGCGCGATTCCGGCGGTAGCCAGGCCGCGCATGCCCAGCAGCTCGTCCTTGTGGTCGACGATGAAGCCCTTCCGCGGGTCGCCGTCGGGGCTCTTCTCGACCAGGAAGGCGCTGATGCCGCGGTGGCCCGCGGCGGGGTCGGTCTTGGCCAGCACCACCGCCAGGTGGCCGACCTCGCCAGCGGTCATGAAGGCTTTGGTGCCGCTCAGAACCCACTCCTCGCCGACGCGGGCGGCGGTGGTCTGGATGCCGGCGACGTCGGAGCCGGCGCCGGGCTCGGTGGCGGCGATGAGGCAGATGCAGCCGCCGGCGGCGATGGCCGGGCACCAGCGCTTTTGCTGCTCCTCGGACCCAAAGCGGAGGATGAACTCGGACTGCAGCTTGGCCAGCAGGAGCGCGTTGGCGACCGAGCCCAGAACCTTGCCCACCTCCTCGATCACGAGGCTCAAAGAGACGTTGTCGGCGCTGGCGCCCCCGTACTCGGCGGGCAGCGTCATGCCCAGGAAGCCGAGCTCTGCCATGCCCTTATAGAGGTCCCAGGGGAAGGCGTCCTCGCGGTCGATCTGGCGGGCCCTGGGGCGGACGCGCTCCTCCGCGAAATGGCGGGCGGTGGCGCGGACGAGGCGCTGCTCCTCGCTGAGGTCGAAGCGCATCTAGACCAGCTTCAGGATGTGGGTGGCAACGCTGCAGAGCTCGCCGCGCTGGTTCTTGACCGTCACCTCGGCTCGGGTCATGCCCCTCGCCTCCTCGCGCTCGGCGATCCGGTACTCGACGGTGATCGTGTCGCCGATGTAGATCGGGTTCACGAAGCGAACGCGGTCGTAGCCGTAGGAGACGGCGGGGCGCTGGCCGATGGCGTCGATCACCATTGTCGAGCAGGTGGACATGAAGCCGATCGAGAGGACGCCGTGGGCGATCCGCTTGCCGTAGCGAGTCTTCGCCATGTACTCGTCGTTGACGTGATTGGGGGAGAGGTCGCCGGTGATGCCGGCGAAGAGGTAGACATCAGACTCGCCCACGGTCTTGCTGAAGGTGTAGGTGCGGCCGATGGCCAGCGGGCCCTCGATCTCCTCCTTCGTGAAGGCGGTTTTGGTGTCGGTGTCGGTCATTTGGTTGCTCCTTTGGTCAGCAGGCGACCCAGCCGCCGTCGGCGAAGAGGATCTGGCCGGTGACGTAGGCAGCGGCCTCGGAGGCCAGGAAGACCACCGGGCCCACCACGTCCTCGGGCCTGCCGACGCGGCCCATCGGGATGCGCTCGCGGATCCAGGGGCCGCGGATGGAGTCGGAGATCACGTCGGCGGTCATGGCGGTCTCGATGTAGCCGGGGGCGACGGCGTTGACGCGGATGTCGGGGGCCCATTCGAGGGCCAGGGAGCGGGTGAGCTGCGCCACCCCGCTCTTGGAGGCGCCGTAGGCACTGAGGTTGGCGATTGCGTACTGGCTGGTGATGGAGGCGATGTTGACAATCGCGCCGCTCGTTTTGCGGAGATGCGGGGCGGCCTTCTGGCAGGCGAAGAAGGTGCCGCGGAGGTTGGTGTCCAGGACCCGGTCCCAGTCCTGCTCCGTCACCTCCAGCGCGGGCTTCCTGACCTGGACGCCGGCCGCGTTGCAGAGGAGGTCGAGGCCGCCCAGGGCGCTCACCGCTTCGTCGACCATGCGCTCGATGGAGTCGAGGCGGCTGACGTCGGCCTCGAGGGCGCAGATGCTGAGGTTCTCCGCCTCGGCGGCGACCACGGCTTTGCTGAGCGCCTCCGCGGAGCGGTCGGCGGCGACCACGGCGGCGCCGGCACGGGCCAGGCCGAGCGTGAGGGCGCGGCCGATGGCGCCCCCGCCGCCGGTGACGAGGGCGCGGCGCCCCGTGAGGCTGAAGGCGTTGGCGGTCACAGGGGCCTCCTCAGTGAGCTGGCGCGGACCTTCAGGTGGAAGGGGAAGACCACGCTCTCTGGGGGCGGGCCGCCGGCGGCCATCTCGAGCACCATCCGCATCGCCGTCGCACCGAACTCGTAGAGGGGGAAGGCGAGGCTCGTGAGTTGAGGCTCGACCAGGGCGGCAAGTGGGATGTCGTCGCAGCCGACGACGGCGACGTCGTTCGGGATCTCGCGCCCGGCGTTGCGGAGGGCCCGCATCACGCCCACCGCCGAATAGTCGTTGAAGGCGACGACGCCGTCGAAGGCGATGCCTGATTGGAGCGCGCGGGCGGCGGCCTGCTCGCCAGCGGCGACCGTGAAGTCGCTCTCCCAGACGAGGCGGTGGTCCTCTTCGAGGCCGGCCTCATGGAGGCCCTGGCGGTAGCCCTCGCTGCGGATCTGGGTGATCAGCCAGTCGGGGCGGCCGGTAACGCAGGCGATGCGGCGGCAGCCGTGCTCGGCTAGGTGCTCCACCGCGGCGGCGATGGCGGCGCGGTTGTCGACGCCGAGGGCCGGATAGGGGAGGTGGTGGGGGCCGATCAGCACCACCTTGGCGCCGGGCCAGACGGCGTCCTGCAGGTGGCGGTCGCCATCGATCCCCGCGCCGGCGAAGATGATGGCGTCGACCTGCTTCTCGCGCAGCATCTCGACGTAGGCGCGCTCCTTCTCGGCGATCCGATCAGCGTTGCAGAAGACGACCGTGTAGCCCTCGGCCTGGGCGGTGTCCTCGACGCCCCGCGCGACAAGGTGGAAGTAGGAGTCGGAGATGTCGGGGATGATGAGGCCGACGGTCCTAGTAGTGCCCTTACGGAGGCCGACGGCCAGCGAGTTCGGGCGGTAGTTGAGCTCGCGGGACGCCTCCAGGACGCGCTGGCGGGTCTCCTCGCTGATGGCGTCGGCCTTGCCGTTCAGGACCCTGGAGACGGTGGTGATGGAGACGCCGGCGCGCGCCGCGACCGTCCGCACGGTCGCGGTCTCGGGCGCGCGCGAGGGCGCGGCGGGCCGGCCGCCGTCAGTCGCCTCCAACTTCGTATCAGCCGACGCCGGCGGGCGAGAGGAGCTCGGTGGCGTCGAGAGCCTGGCGGAGCTGGGCGCGCTCCTCGTCGGTCAGCGGGAGGAGCGGGGGGCGGACCACCGCCTGGTCCTGGCGGCCGAGCATGACGAGCTGCTCCTTCATCCGCGTGTACATGTCGACCATCGGGTCCTTGTAGATCACCTTTGTCAGCTTCTGGATGCGCTCGTAAAGGGTATGCGCAGCGGGGGCGTCGTGGCGCCAGACGGCATCGAGGAGGTCGGCCTGGAGGTCGGCGATCACGCTGCCGTGGCCGGAGAGGATGCCGTCGGCGCCCAGCTCGAGGGAGGGCAGGAGGTTGGTGCTGAAGCTGGTGAGCATGGAGACGTGGTGGTCGAGGGAGCGGATGGCGCGGAGGTTGCGCTCGTAGACGCGGATGTCGAGGCTCCATTCCTTCACGGCGACTACGCTCGGGACCTTGGAGCAGATGGTGAGGAGGGTGTCCTCGGCGTACTGCATGTGCGTCCACTGCGGATACATGAAGAGGACGAGTGGGAGGGGGACGGCGTCGGCGAGGGCGGCGAAGTGGCAGAGGGCCATCTCGGGGGTGCCGCCGAAGAGGAGGGCGTTGAGGGGGAAGACCAAGAGGACGTCGGCGCCCTCGGCCTGGGCGTCCTTGGCGAAGTCGATGGCCTGGGGGGCGTTCTCGGCGTAGATGCCGGCGATGAGGGGGATGCGATCTGCGACGGTTTCGGCGGCGATGGCGACGACGCGGCGGCGCTCTTCTCGGGTGAGCGTCGAGACCTCGCCAGCGTGGCCATTGCAGGTGATGCCACCGACGCCTTTTTGGGATGCGAGCCAGTCCAGGTGGCGGCGGTAGTTCGGCTCGTCGATGGCCAGGTCCTTGGTGAAGGGGAGGATGTTGGCGGGGATCGAGCCCTTCAGGTTCAGCTCCACGGTGTTCTCCTTAGCGTCTCGGTTAGCCGGGCGGTGTGGTGTGCGTGAAAACGATTGCGCAACGCTTTGTGTAGTTTAGGGCGCGGGTGCGGGGCGGGTCAACCTTGTGTTGGGTTTGCCACGGTCCGTCGCAGCGTCCGAGCAAGTTCGTCGACCACCTCGGCGCCCAGCTGGCGGGTGAGCTTGCGTACCGTCGATTTGTCCGGCATCGCGGCCTGGAGTGCGATCAGGCAGAAGAGGCGCAGGTGCAGGGAGTCCGCCACCTCGCGGATCAGCCAGCGTCTCATAGCCCCAGCCGGTCCGGTACTTGACCAGCATCAGGCGCAGGTAGCTGGTCATCGGGATCGTCGGCCGCCCGTGCCGGCTGACCGCCCGCCGCTGTTCGGCGTCGATGCGCTCCCAGTGCTGGCGGAAGGGCCGGAGCAGGCTCGGATCACATCAGGCGCCTGAGGCAGCCTCAGGACTTTTTCCGGGGGAAGTAGCTAACGCCGTAGGGCGGATCCGTCCAGACCATGCGCACAGGCGACGTAACCAGCCTGTCTAGATCCACTACCGACCGCGAGCCCCCACAGAGCAGGCGGTGCTTCCCGAGCAGCCAGAGGTCATCGGGCTTCGTAGTCCCGGGCCGGCATGAACCTCGCGGTCCTCGCGGCCAGGGGCGAGGGCTTCATGTTCGGCGTCCTTGCCGTGCGAGCCAGGGTCCCAGTGCTGATCGCTCAGGGCGAGTTGCTGCCGTGGGCTGCAGCGCGCAGGTGGTCGATGCTCTGCGGTTCTGACGACGCTCCAAGCGGGACCGCCGAATCCTTCGAGCCCTGGCGGCTTCAGGTGCGCCGGGTCCGCAGCCACCAGCCTTCCGAGGGAGGCCAGCGAGTCGAGGAGTGGTTCGAGGGTGTGCTCGATCCTCGGCTGGAGCAGGCGGTCGCGGAGAACGGCTTCGGCATCCTGGTGATCGACCCTGGGCCGTCAACTTCGCAGTCAGCCGGGAGGCGACCACCAGGGCCCTTGCAGCGGCCGTCGGCGCCGGCCTCCTGATCGAAGGACCTGGGGAGCGGAGTGGGCGCTCCTATTCGACTCCCGTCCGCCGCAGGGGCGTAACGTGGGTACGTGCTGATCGTTTCCCACACTCGAGGAGGTGCTTGATGAAGATCGCCTGCGTACTCGGTCCGATGTTTGAAGATTCGGAGTTCAAGCTGCCCTACGACGCATTCAAGCAAGCCGGCCACGAGG
>DAIRGV010000022.1:0-31684 GCA_036794405.1 Candidatus Dormiibacterota bacterium | reverse complement strand
GCCGCGCTCAAGCGGGCCGGGATGACGATCGACGACGTCGACATCCTGGAGATCAACGAGGCCTTCGCCGCCCAGGTCATCCCCTCTGCCCGCGCGCTCGGGGTGGACCCTTTCAGCGACAAGCTGAACCCCCACGGCGGAGCGATCGCGCTCGGCCACCCCTTCGGGATGACCGGAGCCAGGATCCTCTGCACGATCCTGAACGGCCTCCAGGAGAGGGACGCCAGCATCGGCCTGGAGACGATGTGCGTCGGCGGCGGACAAGGCATGGCGATGATTTTCGAGAGGCTCAACTAACTGGCAGTCGCTCCCCACGCCTCCTGGAAGTCGCCGATCACCGGCGACCTGATCGTCCAGGGCACCGTGGTCCTGTCCGGCGTCCTGGCCGATGGCGAGGACCTTTACTGGTGCGAGCTGAGGCCCGCCGAGGAGGGACGGGTGGTGCTCGTCCGTCGCTCGCCCGACGGCGGGATCGCCGACCTCACCCCGCCCGGCTTCAACGTCCGCACCCGTGTCCACGAGTACGGCGGGGGCGCTTTCGCCGCCGACGGTGGCACCGTCTGGTTCAGCAACTTCGCCGACCAGAGGCTCTACCGGCAAGACCGTGGCGGGGAGCCGCAGCCCATCAGCGAGCCGGTCGATCGGCGCTACGCGGACGCCGCCGTCGACCGCGGCCGGGACCTCCTCTACGCAGTCCGGGAGGACCACACCGCCGCCGGCCGGGAGGCTGTCAACACCATCGTCGCCCTCGGCCTCTCGGGAGGTGCGGAGAAGGTGGTGGTGGAGGGGAACGACTTCTACTCCAACCCCCGGCTTTCGCCCGACGGCTCGCGCCTCTGCTGGCTCGCCTGGAACCATCCCCATCTTCCCTGGGATGGGACCGAGCTGTGGGTGGGCGAGGTGGCCGATGACGGTTCGGTCGGCCGCTCGAAGCGGGTCGCCGGCGGCGGCGAGGTGTCGATCTTCCAGCCCGAGTGGTCGCCCGAAAGCGTGCTCCACTACGTCTCCGACGCCAGCGGGTGGTGGAACCTCTATCGGCTGGAGGAGGACGGGCCCCGGGAGCTGGTCCCGATGAACGCGGAGTTCGGGCTACCGCAATGGGTGTTCCGCCAGGCGACCTATGCCTTCGCGGGCGAAGGACGGATCGCCTGTAGCTGGATCGACCGCGGTGTCGGCGGATTCGGCGTCATCGAGAATGGCCTCCTGACGAACATCGAGAACGGCTTCACGAGCTTCGGCTGGGTCGCCGCGGGCGCCTCCGACGCCTTCTTCGTGGCGGGATCGGCGACCGCCCTGACGGCGATCGTGCGGCAGCCCCTCGACGGCGGCGCCCCCGAGGTGCTTCGTTCCTCCGTCGATCTGCCGATCGACGCCGGCTGGTTTTCGGTACCGGAGACGATCGAGTTCCCGACCGAGGGAGGCCGCACGGCTTTCGCGTTCTACTACCCGCCCTTCAACCCCGAATTCGAGGGCCCCACAGCCGAGCTGCCGCCGCTCCTGGTCCACAGCCACGGGGGTCCGACGGGGGCGGCCAGCTCGGTTCTGAACCTCCAGACGCAGTTCTGGACGAGCCGCGGCTGGGGGCTGGTGGATGTCAACTACGGCGGCTCGACGGGCTACGGGACCGAGTACCGAAGGCGGCTCAACGGCAACTGGGGCATCGTCGACGTCGACGACTGCGTCAACGCCGCCCGCCACCTCGTCGAGCTGGGCCTGGCCGACCCACGCCGGGTCGCCATCGCCGGCGGCAGCGCCGGGGGTTACACGACGCTCGCCGCGTTGACAACCCGCGACTTCTTCCGCGCCGGGGCCAATCACTTCGGTCTCAGTGACCTCATCCCCTTCGCCGAGGAGACCCACAAGTTCGAGTCCCGCTACCTCTTTTCGCTGATCGGCCCCTGGCCGGAGGCGGCCGAGCTCTACCGCGAACGCTCTCCGCTGATCCACGTCGAGGACCTCAACTGCCCGCTGATCGTGTTCCAGGGGCTGGAGGACAAGATCGTGCCGCCCAACCAGTCGGAGTTGATCGTGGACGCAGCACGGCGCAAGGGCCTCCCGGTCGCCTACCTCGCCTTTCCGGGCGAGCAGCACGGCTTCCGGCAGGCGAAGAACATCAAGCGCTCGCTCGAGGGCGAGCTCTACTTCTACTCCCGGGTCTTCGACTTCGCGCTCGCCGAGGACATCGAGCCGGTCCCGATCGAGAACCTCTGAACCGTGCCTCCGCGACCGCTCAACTTGATATGGTGGGTATCACAATGAATCCTGCCCGACTGATGGAATCGCCACCCGGCCGGCTCTGGGCCAAGCTGGGCGAGGACAACGCCTTCAACTGGGCGGTGATCATCGCCTGGAACTTCCTCCAGTCCCTCTTCCCGATCGTTCTCGTGATGGCGGCGCTGCTCGGGCTCTTCCTCGGCTTCGTCGGCGTCGGCTCCAAGCAGGTTTACGGCACCGTCCTCTCGATCATCCCCGACCCCAACGCCCAGCAGCAGGCTCTCGCCGCGCTCAACACCTTCCACCAGAGGAGCGGAATCCTCTTCCTGGTCGGGTTCGCCGGCCTGATCTGGAGCGGGTCAGGGCTCTTCCGGAGCATGGAGCAGGCCTTCGCCGTCCTCTACCACACGCGCCAGCGCCCGCTCGTCAAGGGCGTGCTGATGAGCGTCGGGATGGTCTTTCTGCTGACCGTGTTCGGAGGCCTGATGCTGGTGACGACGACGCTGCTCGGGCTTCTCAACCAGCTTCCTTACCTGCCCGCCTTTCTCGCCAACGGGACGGTGGCCTTTTTCGTCCAGGCGGCGGTCGGGGTGCTGGCCGGCTTCCTGCTCTACCTCTGCATCTACTTCGTGGTGCCCAACCGCCATCAGAGCTGGGGGAAGGTCTGGGTCGGGGCGCTGCTTGCGGGCGTCCTCTTCGAAGCGATCTCGCTGCTCTTCCCGCTCTACCTCCGCCTGACCGGCGCCAGCGCGACCTATGGCAAGACTTTCGGCCTGCTCTTCCTCCTGATGATCTACTTCTACTTCCTCGGCATCGTCACCATGATCGGTGCCGAGGTGAACTCGCTCCTCTACCCGGTTCCGGACGAGCAGCCGCAGGGCAAGGAGTCGCTGGTGACGCCGACCCAGGCGGCGAAGCCAGGGGCGACTCCGGCCCCGGCGCCCTCCGCTGAGCGGCGCCCGTCGCGTCGGATCCCCGCCAGCGGGCGCCGTTCCCGGCTCAAGGGCGTGATCGCCCTGGCCGTGCTCTGGGTGACGGGCACTCTTCGTCGCCCGCCGCGGGTCTCCTGACCGGCGCCGGATAATTGCCGGCGATGGAGCTTGGTCTTGCCGGCAAAGCGGTGATCGTCACCGGCGGCGCCAACAACATCGGCCGCGGCATCGCCCTCGGCATCGCCCTCGGCTTCGCTGCCGAAGGGGCCCGGGTGCTGATCGCCGACGTCGATGAGGAGCGAGCCCGGCGGGTCGTCGAGGAGGCCGGTGGCGAGACTGCGGCGCTGCGCACCGATGTCTCCAGCTGGGAGTCGGCCCAGGCCATGGCGGCCCGCGCCGTCGAGCTCTTCGGCCGGGTGGACATCCTCGTCAACTGTGCCGGGGGGACGATCGACCGGCTCTTCCTGGAGAAGCCCCGCGAGGAGTGGGAGCGCGAGGTCGCGATCAACTTCTGGGGCTTCATCAATTGCAGCCGCGCGGTGCTCGAGGGCATGATCGAGCAGCGCTCGGGCGCGGTGGTCTCGATCAGCTCCGAGGCCGGCCGGATGGGCGAATGGCGCGAGGCGGTCTATTCCGGGACCAAGGCCGGGATCATCGCCATGTCCAAGTCGCTGGCGCGGGAGGTCGGGTCCAAGGGTGTCCGCTTCAATGTCGTCTGCCCCGGCTTCATCCCCGGCAAGCGGGACGCCGGCGGGGACTTTGGCGAGGGTTCGATGTGGTCCGGCCAGCAGGGGGACCAGTTCCCCGACGACCTGCTCGAGAAGATCGCCAAGTCCTACCCGCTGCGCCGACTCGGACGGCCGGAGGACATCGCGCCGGCCGTACTCTTCCTGGCCTCGGACGCCGCGTCATACATCACCGGCCAGACGCTGTCGGTGTCCGGTGGCTACACCATGATGTAGGGACTCCTCGGCACGAAAATGCCGCTTGTATTTGGCAAAACGACCGGTATGCTTCGCGCCGTCGTTGTAGTCAGTCAGGAAACTGCCGATGAGCCAATCCAGCCATTACGTTCCAGCAAGGCGCCGGCAAAGCCGCGAGCGCGGCCAGAGCATGGTGGAGTACGCGTTGATCCTCGTCCTGGTGTCGATCGTCGTGATCGTGATCCTCATCACCCAGGGCGCGACGATGACCAACATGTACTCCAACATCGCCTGCGCGCTCAAGATCGGCTGCTAGTCCGCTGGGGCGGTCGTTCGAGGCTCGTCTTCCGGCCGACCGAAAGCGGGACATTCGCCGGCGAATCTGCGTATCAGGTCGGGTCGGATTCAATCGGTCCCCGGGGCACATTCGCCGGCGAATGTGTGAGATCGCCCACCGACGCGTCCTTAACGGCGCTGCTTGGCAGAAGCGAACTCTCCGACCGATCCTGACGAGGTCAGGGAGATCCCCCGAGGGTGGGAGGTTCTTTGGTTGGTGGGTGGTGGCGTCACGTTGGTGGGTGGTGGCGTGAGCGGCGGTGGGCGGGGCGCTCAGGCCTGCGGCGGTGCGTCCTGCCGGCGGGCGGTTTCTGCGTACATCTGGTCGATCAGGTCCGCGTACCGGTGGCGGATGGCCGCCCGCTTGATCTTCAGCGACGGCGTTCGCAGGTCCTCGGCCTCCTCGAAGTCCCGGGCCAGGAGTCGGAAGTGCTTCACCGTCTCCCAGTGCGCCAGTCGGGCGTTGACCTGCTCGACACAACCGCGGACTGCCTCCAGCACGCGCTCATCGGAGACGAGTGCGGCCGCATCGCCGTCCAACCCCAGCTCGGAGCGGAGCCGGTCCCACTTCGGCACCAGGAGCGCCGTCACGTAGGGCCGGTTGTCGCCGATCAGGACGGCGGTCTCGATGCAACGGGTCCCCTGCAGGGCCGCCTCGATCGGCTGCGGCGCCACGAACTTGCCGCCCGAGGTCTTGAGCAGGTCCTTCTTGCGGTCGGTGATCCGGACGAAGCCCTCACCGTCGATGGTGGCGATGTCGCCCGTTCGCAGCCAGCCGTGGTCCAACGATGCCGTCGTTGCCCCTGGATCGCGGCTGTACTCGCGGAGGACGCCCGGGCCTCTGACGAGCAGCTCGCCGTCGCCGTCCAGCTTCAGCTCCACGCCCGGGAGTGCCCGGCCGACGGTGCCCAGCCGGTGTTCGGTCGGCGTGTTGGCGGTCGCTCCGGAGGTCGTCTCCGTCATGCCCCAGCCGTTGTAGATGGGGATGCCGAGCGCCCAGAAGAAGGATTCGACCTCGGGCGAGAGGGGGGAGCCGCCGCTTACGAACATCCGCAGCCGGGTGCCGCCCACCCGGCGCCGGATCGGGGCCAGGATGAGCGCGCCGAGGGGACCGAGCCGGCCCGCGAGGGCCAGCTCGAACAGTGCCCGCTTCCAGGCCGGCTGCCGGCTCGCCTCGGCGCGGATCCGGTCGACGATCTTCTCGAACATCCGCGGCACGCCCAGCATCAGGGTCGGGTTAACGGCCGCGATGTCCTCGGCCAGGTTGTCGAGGCCGCGCGAGACCCAGATCTGGGCGCCCGCGATGATCGCGATGAAGATGCCCGACTGGCGCTCGAAGACATGGGAGAAGGGCAGGAAGGAGAGCAGGCTGTCGTCCGCCCCGACCGTGAAGTCGCGGAGGGTCGCGCGGGCCATCTCCACGAAGTTGGAGTGGGGGAGGACGACGCCCTTGGGGTCGCCCGTGGTGCCCGAGGAGTAGATGATCGACGCGACGTCGGTTGGTTCGAGGGCGGCCAGCCGGCGCTCCAGCTCAGCGCGGTCGGCGGGCCGCGGCTCGGATTCGATCCAGCGCGCCAGGTCGGTCTCCACCTGGACCACGTTCAGGCCGGCCGGGAGACGGGTGGCGAGCTCCGCCGAGCCCGCGATGGCAAGCTTCGCATCGCTGTTGGCGGCGATTTTCGCCATCGTCTCCGGCGTGCTCGTGGCGTAGATCGGCACGGTGACGGCGGCGGCGGCCTGGATGCCGAGGTCGGCCAGGATCCACTCGACCCGGTTCTCGGCGAGCAGGATCACCGCCTCGCCGCGCTTCACACCGTCCCCGGCCAGTGCCGCACCAATCCGCAGGACGCGCCGGCGGCAATCCTCCCAGCTCAGCTCCCCCCATCCGGAGCCGGTCCAGCGGTGGAGGAAGGGGGCGTCGCCCCGCTGCGCCGCCTGCTCGAGGAAGAGCCCGACGACGGTCCCCGCGGGGGCCTCGCTCATGGCTGGGCCGCCTGGTAGCCGAGAGACTCGGCGAACTTTCGGAGGACGGACGCCGCCTCCTCGACCCGGCGCGGGTCGGCACCCGAGCAGCGGAGGACGAGCTCCTTGGAGTCGAAGTTGGGATAGGAGCCGACGGCGACGTCCGGGTGGGTCTCCTCCAGCTCCTTCAGGACCGGGTAGAAACGGCCCTCGACCGCGAACCGGAGGCGCAGCTCCTGCACTGCGGGCGCCGCTCCACCGGCGAGGTAGGTCGATTCGATCTCCTCCGCGAAGATCGCCTTCATCTCGGCCGGGACTCCCGGCAGCACGAAGAGCCGGGTGCCCAGGACCTCGTAGACAAGGCCCGGAGCGGTACCGACCCGGTTGCGGAGCACGGCCAGCGGCCCGGCGGGGATCCGGGCCATCCTGAGGTGGCCCTCGTTCAGCTCGGCGCTGTCGACCAGGGCGGCGTCCACCATCCGTGCCAGCCGGCGCTCGATCCGCTCTCGCACCGCCTTCTCGATCACGAGCTGCCGGCCGAGCGCGACCGCCAGCGCCGCGAAGGTCCGGTCGTCGGGGGTCGGACCGAGGCCGCCGGTGCAGAACACGTCGCTCAGCTCCGGGTCGGCGAGGTCACGGCGCACGTGTTCGACGATCTCCTGCTCGCGGTCGCGCACCTGGGTCACCCGTTTGAGCTGGTGGCCAAGTGCCCGGAGCCGCTGGGCGATCCAGTTCGAGTTGGTGTCGAGGGTGTAGCCGCTCAGGAGCTCGTCGCCGATTGCGATCACCGATGCCGTCACCTGGCTAGAAGGTTAGGGCCCGGGTCGCTGCCCGGGTGACTTTTCAGTAGCCTTTCCTTCGCCTTGATCGAAGTCCAGGACCTGACCAAGAGCTATGGACCACGGATGGCGGTCGATGGCATCACCTTCTCCGTCCCCCGCGGCGAGATCCTCGGCTTCCTCGGCCCCAACGGTGCCGGCAAGTCGACCACGATGCGGATCCTCACCGGCTACCTGTCGGCCACCTCGGGCAGCGCCTCGATCGCCGGCTTCGACGTCTTCAGCAACCCGGTCGAGGTCCGGCGGCGGATCGGCTACCTGCCCGAGAACAACCCGCTCTACAACGAGATGCGGGTCTCCGACTACCTGCGGCTCTGCTGCCGGCTGCGCGGCGTGGCGCCGGCGCGCCGGTCCGCTCGCGTCGACTACGCGCTCGAAGCCTGCGGGCTCCAGGAGCGGCGGCGGGACATCATCGGACGGCTTTCCAAAGGGCTCCGCCAGAGGGTTGGGCTGGCGCAGGCGGTGGTCCACGACCCCGACCTTCTGATCCTCGACGAGCCCACCTCCGGTCTCGACCCCGCCCAGACCCGGGAGACGCGGGATCTGATCGTCGCCCTCGGCCGGGACCACACGGTGATCCTTTCCAGCCACATCCTGCCCGAGGTGAGCGCGACCTGCGAGCGGGTGGTGATCATCAACCGGGGGAGCCTCGTGGCCGACGACCGGCCGGAGAACCTCGCCCGCCGGATGAGCGAAGGCCACGGCATCGACGTCGAGATGGCGGTCCGGGGTGACGCCGCCGCGGTCCGTAAAAAGCTCAAGAGCGTCAGCGGCCTGGACAGCGTCGACGTCGAGGAGCTGCCCGGTGGCGAGTGCCTGGTCAAAGTCCACAGTCGCGGGGAGGACCCCCGGGAGGAGCTGGCGAAGGCGATCGTGAGGGGCGGCTTCGGCCTCCGCGAGCTCCATTCCCGGACCCTCAGCCTGGAGGATGTCTTCATCTCCCTGACGACCGAGGAGCCGCAGTCATCGCCCGGGTGAGACGGAAGCCGGCGGAGACGCCGGAGACGGTCGGACCGGAGCCGGCCGGGTTGGTCGAGCCCGCCGCGGCCCCGGCGGAGCCAACGGCCCTCGCGCTGGAGACGCGGGCCGGCGGGCTCTACGACCCGCTCTTCGCGACCGGGTTGACCAAGGTCCTGGCGATAGCGGGGCGCGAGCTGAGCGGCTTCTTCGTCTCGCCGGTCGGGTGGGTGATAACGCCGATCGTGATCCTCGTCGTCTCCTACTTCGGCTATCTGCTGCCGGTGCTCGGCAGCCAGCAGGCGACGATGGACAGCGTCTTCAGCCTGATCGCCTTCCTCCTGATCCTGCCGATCGTGCCGCTGACGACGATGCGGGTGCTGGCGGAGGAACGCCGCCAGGGCACCCTTGAGATGCTATTGACCTCGCCCGTCCGCGACTGGGAGCTGATCGTCGGCAAGTGGCTTGGCTCGCTCGCGTTCTTTGGCGCGATGTTCAGCTTCACCCTCGTCTACGTCGTCCTCTTCCTCGTCTACCTGCCCAAGGTGACGATCCATCCGCTCGGGATTCCGATCACGGTCGGGAACCTCGACTTCGGCCTCCTCCTCTCCGGCTATCTGGGCCTCCTCGCCCTCGGGGCCTCCTTCATCGCCGTCGGGGTGCTCTGCTCGAGCCTCACCCAGAACCAGATCGTGGCTGCCTTCCTCACCTTCGGCGCCCTCATCGTCGTCTACTACTCGGGGCTGGCCGCCCAGTTCCTGACGCCGCCCTACGACGGCTTCTTCAGCTATGTCGGCGCCTCCAACCGCTACGCCGGCTTCAGCCACGGCCAGATCTCGCTGAAGGACGTCGTCTACTTCCTCAGCCTCACCGCCGGCTCGCTCTTCCTCGCCACCCGCGTCCTCGAGTCGAGGAAGTGGCGGTGAACGCCTGGGAGCGCCGGCTGGCCGTCGCCGCCCTCGTCGTCGGGGTGGTCCTGCTCTTCTTCGGCGCCTCCAGCATCCTAGTCGAGCAGCGGCTCAACTCCGGCGCTTCTTACCCGCTGATCGCCGGCGTCGCGCTCCTGATCAGCTACGCCATCCTCGACCCGACCGCCGTCCGGGACCTCGTCTCCAGCCGCCGCTCCCGGTTCGGCACCCTCAGCGTCCTGGTCACCGCGATCGTCCTCGGGATCGGCGTGGTGGGCAACGTGCTCGCGGCCCGTAGCACCCAGTCCCTCGACCTCACGCGCTTCAAGGTGAACACCCTCGCGCCGGAGTCGATCCAGGTCACCCGTCGCCTCGATTCCGACGCCCGGGTGACGCTCTGGGATAACAGCTCCGACCCGTCGCTGACCACCGCGACCAATCTCCTCTCCCGCTACCAGGCCGTCTCCCGGCACTTCAAGGTCGCCGTCACCGATCCCAACTTCGACCCCGCCAGTGCCCGCGCCCAGGGGGTCTCGTCGCTCGACGTCATCGTCATCCAGTACCACGGCAAGAGCCAGATCCTGAGCGCCGGCGCGCAGGGTGAGCAGGACGTCACGGCGGCACTCCTGCGCCTCGAATCGAGCCGCACGCCAGAGGTCTGCTGGGTCGGTGGCGACGGCGAGGTCGACCTCAAGAACACCGACTCCATCCAGGGTTACTCGGATGCCTCGGACCAGATCGTCAAGAACAACTACACGATCAAGGACCTGATCCTGTCGGCGGCCACCGCCGTCCCCGGCGACTGCGACATCGTCGCCATCGTCGGCCCGACCAAGCAGCTGCCCGACGCCGCGATCCAGGCCCTGACCGACTACCTCAACGGGGGAGGCCGGCTGCTGCTGGCGGTGGACCCCTGGCGGGACGCGGCGGTGACCGCGCGCTACAACTTGGCCCTGACCGCCTACGGCCTCAGCTTCACGGGCAGCCTCGCCGTGCCCGATGCGGCCCACGCCGCCCGGGGCGAGCCGACCGCGGTGGCGGTGATCCAGTACGGTGGCTCGCCGATCACCAAGGGCCTTTCCAACAGCGTCTCCTTCTTCCCCGAGACGACCACCATCGAGGCCGCGACGACCGCCGACGTGACCCAGACGCCGGTGGCCCGGACCACGGCCGAGTCCTACCTGATCACAGTCCCCCGACAGCCGCCGTTCTCGCAACAGGCAGGCGACAAGCAGGGCCCTTTCACGATCATGGAGACGGCCGAGCGGGCCCCGACGGGGGGCAAGAAGTCCCGCGTCGTCCTGGTCGGCACGGGGGCCTTCGCCGAGAACGAGGTGCTCCAGGCGCAGGACGTCAACGTCCAGCTGCTGACCGCATCGCTGAACTACCTGACCGAGCAGGAGTCGCTGATCTCGATCCCGCCCAAGCCCAGCAGCACCCAGGCCCTGAGCCTCACCCAGGAGCAGCAGAACCTGAACCTGTGGATCACGCTGCTCGCCCTGCCCCTTCTCGTCATCGGTGGCGGCCTGGCCGTTTGGTGGCGCCGCCGGCTGGCCTGAATCGCCGCCAACTTTGGTCAACTGGAAAGCCGCCGCCGTCCTCGCCGCGGTCCTGGTCGCCCTCGGCGTCTATGCGCTCGGGAGCCGCCCCCACCCGGCCGCTCCCCCGAGGACCGCCTCCCTGCTGCCCTGCGACATCATCCAGACGGTCGACATCCGGATCGCGGAGCCCGGCCGCAGGGTGGTCGAGGCAAGGCGCGTGTCGGCCGGCCAGGAATGGCTGCTGGTCCAGCCCAGCCCCGGCCCGGCGGACGGGGCGACCGTCGACGGGGTTCTCACGGCCGCTTCCCAGCTGGAGGCGAGCGATACCTTGAAATCGGTCCCGAACGGCTCTGACCTCGGCCTCGACCCCCCTCACCTCAGCGTCTCCTGCACGTTGGCCCGGGGAGCTTCGTATACGCTATCGATCGGCGGCCAGAACTTCGACGGCAGCGGCGATTACGCGCGCTTGAGCGGTGACAGCCGGGTGCTCGTCATCCCGGCCGCCACGGTGGCGAAGTTCCAGGGAATCCTGGACCAGCCCCCGGTCCGGCCGTCCCCATCCCCTTCGGGCAGCGTGAGCCCGAGTCCAAGTCCGTCCCCCTAACGGCGGCGTAGCGAAGAGGAAGAAGAATGGATTCGACTGTGCTCCTGGCGCTCGGCGCTGGTGTCCTTGCCGTGCTCTGGGCGATCGTCCTGACCGTGCTGGTACTGCGTAAGCCGCCCGGAAATGCCCGGATGATCGAGATCGCGGGCGCCATCCAGGAGGGCGCCAGCGCCTACCTCAACCGGCAGTACATCGTCATCGCGGGCATCGGCGCGGCGATCGCGATCGTCATCTTTTTCGCCCTCGGTTGGGAGACGGCGGTGCTCTACGTGATCGGCGCCGCCCTCAGCGCCGCGGCGGGATACGTCGGCATGAACGTCGCCGTGCGGTCCAACCTGCGTACCGCTGAAGCCGCTCGGAGCGGCCTCAACGCCGCTCTCAGCGTCGCCTTCCGCGGCGGCGCCGTGACCGGGATGATGGTTGTCGGCCTCGGCCTCCTCGGAGTCGCCGGTGGCTACCTCCTCTTCAAAAGCCCCGATCACCTGGTCGGCCTCGCCTTCGGCGCCAGCCTGGTCTCCGTCTTCGCCCGGCTCGGCGGCGGCATCTACACCAAGGCCGCCGACGTCGGCGCGGACCTGGTCGGCAAGCTCGAGGCCGGGATTCCCGAGGACGACCCCCGCAACGCGGCGGTGATCGCCGACAACGTCGGTGACAACGTGGGCGATTGCGCCGGGATGGCGGCCGACCTCTTCGAGACCTACGCCGTGACCATGATCGCGGCGATCCTGCTCGGCTCGCTCCTGTTCAAGGCCGAGCCGGGCTGGATCGTGTATCCCCTCCTGCTCGGCGGTGCCTCGATCATCGGCTCCGTGATCGGGACCCTCCTGGTGAGGGTCTACTGGAAGGGCTGGATCATGGGCTCGCTCTACGTCGGGCTGGTCGCGGCGGCGGTGATCTCAATCGGGCTCTTCTACCTGATCACGGCCAACTTCGTCGGTGGCAACCAGTTCGCCGGGGCGGTCAAGGGCGGCGTCAACGACCCGAGCAACCTGTTCTGGTGCGGCGTCATCGGCGTCGTCATCACGATCCTGATCGTGGCCATCACCGAGTACTTCACGGAGACCCGCTACACGCCGGTGCGGCTCATCGCTCGCGCCTCCGAGACCGGCCACGCGACCAACATCATCGCCGGCCAGGCGATCGGGATGATGGCGACCGCGCTGCCGGTGCTCACGATCGGCGTCGGCATCATCTTCAGCTACAACCTCGGCGGCCTCTACGGCATCGCGATCGCTGCCGTGGGCATGCTCTCGATGACCGGCATCGTGGTCGCGATCGACTCCTATGGGCCGATCACCGACAACGCGGGCGGCATCGCCGAGATGGCCGATCTCCCGGAGGAGGTGCGTGGCATCACCGATCCGCTGGACGCGGTGGGCAACACCACCAAGGCGGTGACCAAGGGCTACGCCATCGGCTCGGCGGGCCTCGCCGCCCTGGTCCTCTTCGCCTCCTACACCCAGGAGCTGACCAAGGCAACCGGGCACATCTACAAGTTCGACCTCTCCAACCCTTCAGTGATCGTCGGGCTCTTCCTCGGCGGCATCCTCCCCTTCCTCTTCGGGTCGCTGGCGATGCTCGCCGTCGGGCGGGCCGGGGGCCTCGTCGTCGAGGAGGTCCGCCGCCAGTTCCGGGAGGACCCGGGGATCATGGCCGGCACCTCGCGACCCGAGTACGGCCGAGCCGTCGCCATCGTCACCGCCGCGGCCCAGAAGGAGATGATCATCCCCGGCGTCATCCCGGTCGCCGCACCGCTGCTGGTCGGCTTCATCCTCGGTCCCGTGGCGCTCGGCGGAATGCTGGTCGGCGCGATCGTGACCGGTCTCTTCGTGGCCCTCCAGATGACCTCCGGCGGGGCGGCCTGGGACAACGCAAAGAAGTACATCGAGGAGGGAAACCTCGGCGGCAAGGGCTCCGAGGCCCACAAGGCGGCGGTGACCGGCGACACCGTCGGCGACCCCAACAAGGACACCGCCGGCCCCGCCATCAACCCGATGATCAAGGTCGTCAACATCATCGCGATCCTGATCGCTGCGTCCGTCGCAGCCCACTCGTTGCTGCACTAGTAGATTCAGGCGGCGATGCCCGCAAGCCGCGCCAAGCCGGCCCCGGGTCCGGGGCGGGTTCGCCGTTTCGTCCTCCTCGAGCTGCCCGGCTGGCTCATCCTCGCGGTCGGGGTCGCCTACTCGATGTCCGCCGGCGGCGGAGCCGGAGTGGTCTTCTTCCAGGCGCTGCTGGTCTCGGCGGCCCTCGCCTGGCTGGCCGGCGGTCGGGCCGGGGCGATGCAGCTCTCGAGCCTCCTCTTCGGCTGGGCGGCGGGCACGATGGCGATGTTCAATCTCCTCTCGCTCGCGTCGATCGGCGTTTTTCTGCTGCCGGTCACGGTCTACGTGCTGGTCGTGCTGGTCCTCCTCCAATCGTCACGCCGGCCCCGGGCGGCGGTCGCCGCGGTGGGAGGGATCGCCGTCGCCGCTCTCGTCCAGTTGCTCTTCCTCGGGTTGAGCCGCGCGACCTAGACTGTCGGTCAAGGGGGAGGTGCTTTCAGTCCGATGGATGACTACAGCAAGGAGATCGGCGACCTCGAGCGGGAGGTGGACCGGCTTGTCGAGGCCGAGGGCGACCCCCAGGAGATCGCTGAGCTGACGATGCAGATCCGCGTCCTGAAGGCGCTCTACGAGCAGGCGACGACCCTCTTCGAGCAGGGCCGCTCGGATGCCGACCTGAAGCACCAGCTGATCATCCGCGGCTATGGCGATTGGACGCTGGAAAACGTCTATGCGTTCGTCTTCGAGGCGGCGGTCGACCTCCCCGACATCGAGCCCAGGGCCTTCGTCCAGGGGATCTCCCACACCAACTTCGCAAGCCTCCTAATCGCGTCCTAGCATTCCTGGATGGCCGACCGCTACAACGCGAGCGAGCTGCTGGACCGCAACCTCGCCGCCGGCCGCGCCGACAAGGTGGCCGTCCGCTGGGCGGGCGGCTCGGTCACCTTTCGCGAGCTGCATGGCCTCGCCTGCGCCGCGGGAAGCCGCTTCCAGGACCTGGGCGTTCGGCGGGAGGAGCGGATCCTGCTTCCGCTGGACGATTCGCCGGCGATGATGGCCGCCTTCTGGGGGGCGATCCGGATCGGAGCGGTGCCGGTGCCGGTCAACCCGCTCCTCCAGCGCAGCGAGGACTACGACCATTACTTCGCCGATTCGCTGGCCCGCGTGGTTGTCGTCGACGCGATGACCGCCGAGAAGGTGGGCGCGGCGGCCGCACGCGCGGCGGAACCCGTCCAGGTCCTCGAGGCGGCCGGCATCCTGGCCCTCTCACCGGCCGAGATCGACCCTGCCGACACGAGTCGGGACGACGTCGCCTTCTGGCTTTACAGCTCCGGGTCGACCGGGTTGCCCAAGGGCGTCGTCCACCTCCAGCACGACATCGAGTACACCTGCGAGACCTTCGCCCGCCAGGTGCTCGGGATCGCCGAGGCCGACATCACCTTCAGCACGACCAAGATGTTCCACGCCTATGGCCTCGGCAACAGCCTCAGCTTTCCCTGCTGGGCCGGCGCGACCGCCATCCTGCTCTCGGGGCGCCCGACTCCGCAACTGGTGCTGGAGACGATCGACGCTCATCGCCCGACCCTCTTCTTCAGCGCTCCGACGCTGTACAACGCCATCCTCAACCACGACGGAGCGCGGGAACGCGACCTCTCCTCGGTCCGGTTGTGCGTCGCCGCGGCGGAGGCGCTGCCGGCGGAGGTCTGGCGGCGCTGGAAGGATGCCTTCGGGCTCACGATCATCGATGGCATCGGCTCGACCGAGCTGCTCCACATCTACTGCTCGAACGCTCCCGAGGACCTCCGGCCCGGCTCCAGCGGAAAGCCGGTCCCCGGCTACGAGGTGAAGATCCTGGACCTCGACGGCAACCCCGTGCCCGAGGGTGAGGCGGGGGACATGTACGTCAAGGGCGACAGCGCGCTCGCCCTCTACTGGCGGCAGCACGAAAGGACCAAGCACAGCGTGCTCGGGGAATGGTTCTTCTCGGGAGACCGCTATCGCTGTGACGGAGACGGCTACTACTGGTACGAGGGTCGCTCCGACGACATGATCAAGGTGAGCGGGCTCTGGATCTCGCCGATCGAGATCGAGGGCGTCCTGCTCGAGCACCCCGGCGTGGGGGAGAGCGCGGTGGTCGGTGTCGAGGTTGAAGGCTTCATGAAGATCAAGGCGTTCGTGATTGCCCGGGGCGAGGCTTCTCCCGGCCTCGCGAGCGAGCTTCAAGAGCACTGCAAGGCGCGTCTCCAGCGCTACCAGTACCCCCACCTGATCGAGTTCGTGACCGAGCTGCCCAAGACGATCACGGGAAAGATCCAGCGCTACAAGCTGCGAGAGCGGGCGCTGCATGCCTAGCCGGATCGCGGTCGTCCCGGGCGATGGGGCCGGCAAAGAGGTCGTTCCCGAGGCCGTCAAGGTCCTCCGCGCGGTCGGCGTCGAGCTCGAGTTCGAGGACTTCGACATCGGTGCCGACCGCTACCTCGCGACCGGGGTCGCACTCGATGACGCCACCTTCGAGCAGCTCCAGGCGGCTGACGCGATCCTTTTCGGCGCGGTCGGCGATCCCCGGGTCGACGAGCACTACGCGGCGAGCGTGCTGCTCCGGATGCGCTTCGAGATGGACCTGTGGGCGAACCTGCGGCCCGCCCGCCTTTACGACGCGCGCCTCTCGCCGCTGCGGGACGAGAAGCTGCGCGAGGTCGACCTGCTGGTCGTTCGCGAGAACACCGAGGGGGTCTACGTCGGCGCCGGCGGCCGCTTCAAGAAGGGCACGCCGGACGAGGTCGCGATCCAGGAGGACGTCAACACCTACAAGGGCGTCAACCGGATTCTCGAGCACGCCTTCACCCGGGCCCGGCGGGAGGTCTGCATGGTCGACAAGTCGAACGCCATGGGCCACGCGGGCGGCCTCTGGCAGTCCCGCTGGAAGGCGCTGGCGCCCACCCACCCGGAGGTGGCGACGCGGCACCTCTACTGCGACGCCTGCTCGATGGAGCTGGTCCGCGACCCCTCCCAGTTCGATGTGATCGTCACCGGGAACCTCTTCGGCGACCTGCTCAGCGACCTCTCCGCCCAGCTGATCGGCGGGATGGGGATCGCGCCCAGCGCCAACGTCAACCCCGATAACGGCAAGGGATTGTTCGAGCCCGTGCACGGCTCCGCCCCGAAGCTGGCCGGGCGCGGCATCGTCAACCCGCTTGGGGCGATACTGAGCGCGGGGATGATGCTCTCGCAGCTCGGCTTCGAGGCCGAGGCCGAGACGATCGAGAACGCGGTGGTCGCCGCCATCCGCGCCCGCGAATGCACCCGCGACATCGGCGGCGACCTGTCCACGGGAGTGGCCGGCGACGCGGTCGTGAAGCACCTGAAGGGGACTTAGCGAATGGGAATGAACATGACCGAGAAGATCCTCGCCCGGGGAGCGGGGCGGCAGTCGGTCAAACCCGGCGACCTGCTGCTGGCGAAGGTCGACTTCGCGATGGGCCACGACCTGACCATCCCGCCCGCCTCCAAGATCATGCGCGAGCAGATGGGCGCGACCAAGGTCTGGGACCCCGAGCGCCTGGCCGTGGTCCAGGACCACTTCCAGCCGGCCAAGGACACCGCCTCGGCGGCGCTCGGCAAGACGACCCGGGATTGGGCCCGGGCGATGGGCATCAAGTGGTACTTCGAGGTCGGCGACGGCGGCATCTGCCACACGGTCCTGCCCGAGCGGGGCCTGGTCCTGCCCGGCGAGCTGATCGTCGGAGCCGATTCGCACAGCTGCACCTACGGCGCGCTCAACAACTTCGCCACCGGCATCGGCTCGACCGACCTCGCCTGCGTGCTGTCGCTCGGTGAGCTCTGGTTCCGGGTTCCCGAAACGCTCAAGTTCGTCTACCACAACCGCCTCTCGGAGTGGGTCGAGGCCAAGGATCTGATCCTCGCCGTGATCGGCCACCTCACCGTCGACGGGGCGCGCTCGAAGGCGATGGAGCACACCGGTGAGGCGCTCAAGCACATCGACATGGAGGGCCGCCTGACGATGACCAACATGGCCATCGAAGCCGGCGCCAAGAACGGGATCATGGAGTACGACGAAGTCACCGAGGCCTTCCTCAAGGGCATCGCCAAGCGGCCCTACACGCCGGTCTCCTCCGACCCCGACGCGGCCTACGAGAAGGTGTTCGAGTTCGACGCCGCGAAGGTCGAGCTCTCGGTCGCCAAGCCGATGTCGCCCGACGCCTATGCCCCGCTCAGCGAGGTGATCGGGACCAAGCTCGACCAGGTCTTCATCGGCTCCTGCACCAACAGCCGGATCGGCGATCTCCGCCGGGCCGCGGCGGTGCTGAAGGGCCGCCACGTGCATCCCCACACCCGGCTCCTGATCACGCCCAGCTCGACCGAGACGGCCCGAATGGCGGAGCGCGAGGGTCTGATCCGGATCTTCTACGATGCCGGGGCCTCCTGGACCGTGTCTACCTGCGGGGCCTGCCTCGGCGGCCACATGGGCGTGCTGGGCGAGGGCGAGACCTGCCTCAGCACCACCAACCGCAACTTCCCGGGCCGGATGGGCCACCCCAAAGCCCTCGTCTACCTTTCCAACCCGGTGGTGGCGGCGGCCTCCGCGGTGGCCGGGGAGATCATCCACCCGGCGGAGATCATGAAGCGGGAGCCGGTAATGGCATGACCCGCCAACACTTCGCCGGATCTCTGGCGCCCATGCGGGCCGATCGCTGCGTCCCCTCCTGCGCGCGTCGCTCACGCACCGATTGGTGCGCTCCCTTCCGTGCTCGTCGGCTCCTTGCGCTCGACGCGCCTGGATTGCCATATCTCTCGTCGAAGCGCTGGAGGGTTATGCCGGCATGACCGCCGAGCGCGGCCTCGTCCTCCGAGGCAACAGCTGGAAATTCGGCGACAACGTGGACACGGACCAGATCATCCCGGCCCGCTACGCCATCTTCTCGATGGACGAGAAGGTGCTCGGCGAGCACGCGATGGAGGATGTGCCCGACAACGCCGGCTGGTCGAAGAAGGTGACGGCGGGAGACATCCTGGTCGCCGGCTCCAACTTCGGCTGCGGATCCTCGCGGGAGATCGCTCCGGTCGCGATCCGGGCGGCCGGCATCAGCGCCGTCATCGCCGACTCCTTCGCCCGGATCTTCTTCCGCAACGCGATCAACATCGGCTACCCGATCCTCCAGTGCCCCCAGGCGGCGGAGGCCATCCGGCAGGGCGACCAGCTCGAGATCGACCTCGAGGAGGGGATCATCAAGAACCTGACCCAGGGCGACGAGTACCGTGCTGACGCCTTCCCCGAGTTCATGACCGAGCTCATCCACATGGGTGGCCTGGCCCCCTGGGTCCGCAAGCGGCTGGCGGAGCAGGAAGCAGCCCGCTCACGGTGAGTGACGGGCCCGTCGTTCTTCAGGAGCCGCTCGAGGAGCTGGCCCGTGACCCGCGTCGCTTCTCCCACGACCTCGTCTTTCCGCCCACCGATCGGATTCGTGTCTACGACGACACCCTCCGCGACGGCGAGCAGATGCCCGGCGTCGCCTTCAGCCCCCACGACAAGTACGAGCTCGCCCGGGCGCTGAGCGACATCGGCGTCCACATCATGGACGTGGGCTTCCCGGCGGTCGGCGGGAGCGAGCGCGAGACCCTGAAGCTGGTCCTCGGGGGCAAGCGGCGGGGCGAGCTTCGGGAGGACCTCGAGGTTCTCTGCATGATGCGGTCCAACCCGTCCGACATCGACGCGACCTTCCGCGTCATGGATGAGCTCGGGTACCCGCGCGACTCCGTCACCTACTTCATCTTCTCGAGCGCATCCGACCTGCACGTCAAGTACAAGCTGGGCCGCACGCTGCTCGCCCGGGAGGGGGTCCCGGCGAGCGAGTGGCTGGAGCTGCCGGTCAGCTTCTACCGCGAGGCCAACCTGCGGATGATGTGCGAGGCGATCGCTTACGCGAAGGACCAGGGAGCGAAGGAGATCGAGTTCGGCGGCGAGGACGGCTCCCGCGCCGACGTGGCGTACATCGCCGAGATCCACCGCGAGGGCCTCAAGGCCGGAGGCACCCGGCCGAGCACGCCCGACACCGTCGGCTGCTACTCGCCCTTCGCCGTCCGCGAGTACATCCCGGCGATCAAGGCGGCGGCGCCCGACGCGCCCCTGGTGGTTCATTTCCACAATGACCTCGGCGTCGGCGCCTGGAACACCGTGGTGGCGCTCGGGAGCGGAGCGGAGGTCTTCACGACTTCCGTCAACGGCATCGGCGAGCGGACCGGCAACGCGCCCATGCACGAGGTGCTGCTCCAGCTCCGCTATCTCTTCGGGATCGAGATCCCCGGCTTCAAGTACCAGAAGCTGCGCGAGCTCGGCCAAACCCTTGAGCGGCTGAGCGGCATCCCGATCCCGCCCACGGCCCCGGGGATCGGCCACAACGTCTTCAGCCACGAGTCGGGCATCCACACCGCGGGGATGCTGATCCACCCGGCGATCTACCAGTTCCTCCCGCCCGCCGACCTCGGCCGGGAAATCCGTTACGTGTACGGCAAGCACTCCGGCGCGGTGGTCATCGAGCACGCTCTGAGGACCAATCACGTGCCTCATGACGCGGAGCTGGTGGCGCGCGTGATGGAGGAGGTCAAGCGGCTCCGTGAGGAGCGCGCCGCCAACGCCGACTTCGAGTCCTTCACCCGTGCCTATTACGGTCACCTGGAGGGAATGGGCGTCAGCGAAGCGGAGGTGATCGAGATCGCCACCGCCATCGCGAACACCCCGACCACCTAGTGGGCATCGCCGAGCAGGAGGCCGTCGGGACACGCGAGGAATATCTCCGGATCCACCGCCTGATGGCCCAGGCCAAGGCACTCGACGACCGCATGCACATTCTCGTCAAGCAGGGCCGGGCGCCCTTCGTCGGGTCGGCGCGCGGCCACGAGGGGATCCAGGTCGGAGCCACAGCCGCCCTCGACGGTCCGGACGACTGGCTGGTGCCGCACTACCGGGGCCTTGGCAACGTGGTCGCCATGGGATTGACGGCGCGGGAGTGGATGCTGGCCGTCTTTGCCAAGGCGGATGATCCGCTGACCGGCGGCCGCAACATCCCCGGCGGCTGCTTCGGCTACCGCGCACGCCGCGTCGTCACCGTCTCCCAGGTCGTGGCCAGCTGGCTGCCCAAGGCAGCGGGCATGGCCTATGCGGCCAAGCTGCTCGGCAAGGATTCGGTCTTCCTCTGCAACTTCGGCGACGGTGCCACCTCGACCGGCGACTTCCACGAGGCGCTCAACTTCGCCGGAATCCACAAGCTGGCCGTCGTGTTCGTCTGCGAGAACAACGGCTACGCGATCTCGGTGCCGCTCGCCCGGCAGGCCGGCAACCCCGACCTCTACCGCCGGGCCGAGGGCTACGGCATGCCGGGCGTGCAGATCGACGGAACCGACGTGCCGGTGGTCTACGCCACCGCCCGGGAGGCCGTCCTGCGAGCGCGTGCGGGCGAGGGACCGACCCTGATCGAGGCGCTGATCCGCCGCATCAACCCGCACACCTCGGAGGACAACCAGGCCCGCTACCGAACGCCCGAGGACATTGCGGAGGCGCTTGACCACGATCCCGTCGCCAAGTTCGAGGCGTGGCTCGCCGGCCGCGGCTGGCTGGCCCCGGAGGAGGCCGAGAGCATCCGCCTCGAGTACGAACGAGAGTCGAGCGACGCCGCCGACTGGGCCGAGGCCCAGCCCGATCCCCGGCCGGAGGACGTTCTCCGCAACGTCTTCGCCGACTCAGCGGAGCGCCAGCACGCCGCGGCATCCCCGGGGACCGATCCGCAGCCGGAGTAGTTCACCCCCTTCCCGCGTCAGAGCGCAGAAGGTGAACCCGGGTTCGGTGCTTAGGATGGGCGCGTGAAGACGGTTCGCGTCGGCGTGGTGTCCGACACTCACTGCCCGGAGTTCCTGGACCGTCTGCCCGACCGGATCGCCGACCTGCTGGCCGGGGTCGAGCTGATCCTCCACGCGGGCGATGTCGGTTCGGTCGAGGCGCTCGCGGTGCTGGAGAGGATTGCACCCGTTGCCGCCGTCCGCGGCGACCATGACCACGGCCTCGACCTGCCCGAGCGGCGGGTGGTGGAGGTCGGAGGCAGGCGGATCGGCATCGTCCATGGCAATCGGAGCCATCTGATCGAGGAACCGGCCACCTTCGCGGGCACCGTCACCCTTGGTCACTGGTGGCCGAAGGTGGGCCTCTACCGATGGCTGCGGGAGAGCTTTCCGGAGGCGGACGCGGTGGTCTACGGCCACACTCACTTTGCTGACAGCCGGCGGCTCGCCGGCACCCTTCTGCTCAACCCCGGCGCCGTCTACCAGGTCACTCCCGCGGAGGCCCGCCGGCGGCTCGAGCGAAATCCCGGCTGGTTCGAGTGGACCTGGCTGCAGGTGATGCGGCACCGCCGGGTGACCCCGCTCCCGTCCGTGGGCCTGTTGGAGATCGGCCCGTCTGGCATCGCCGCTTCGATCCTCCCCCTGTGAGAGCGACCGGTCTCATCGCCGGCGCCTTCAAGACCCGGCTCGTGTCCTTCCCCACCAGCCGCGATCGCATCGACCTGCTAGCGGGCGGCTAGCCTTAGCGACCCTATGCCGGTTCGCAGGCTCCTGCTTCCACTCGTCTTCCTGTCCGGCATGACCTCGCTCGCGGTCGAGTTCGGCGCCTCGCGGCTCATGGCGCCCTACTTCGGCACCAGCCTCTACGTCTGGGGCGTGCTGATCGGGCTGATCCTGGTCTACCTGAGCATCGGCTACGTCATCGGCGGCCGCCTGGCCGACCGCTACCCGCACGATGAGCTGCTGTTCCAGATCACCGCCATCGCCGCCCTCTGGATCGGCCTCATCCCGGTCGTGTCCTACCCCATCCTGCTGCTCAGCCAGCAGGGCTTCGCGACCCTGAGCGCCGGCCTCGTCCTGGGGACCTTGCTGGCCGTGATCGCACTCTTCGCGGTGCCGGTGATCCTGCTCGGCTGCGTCTCTCCCTTCGCCATCCGACTTCTCCTCCGGGACGTCGCGACCGGTGGGAACACGGCCGGCGCCGTCTACGCCCTCAGCACCGCCGGCAGCATCCTCGGCACCTTCCTGCCCGTCTTCTGGTTCATCCCGACCTATGGCACCCGTCCGACCCTGATCGGATTCGGTCTCGCCCTGCTCGCGCTCTCGGTGGCCGGGCTCTGGCCGCGCCGGAAGGTCTACGCGGTACTCGGGTTCCTGGTCCTGGCGAGCGGGGTCTACGTCCAGACGATCGGCATCAAGCCGCCAACCGCGGGCCGCCTGCTCTATGAGAAGGAGTCACCCTACAGCTACATCCAGGTGGTCCAGGTGGGGGATCAGACCGAGCTGATCCTGAACGAGGGCGAGGCGATTCACTCGATCTACAACCCGGACCAGGTGACGACCGGCGGGCCCTGGGATTACATGCTCCTCGCCGACTTCTTCCGGCCTGCCCAGCAGGCCGAGCCCCGCCCGCTCGACATCGCCATCATCGGCCTTGCGGGCGGCACCTCGGCTCGCCAGTTCCACCTCGCCTACGGCGACTCCGTCCACCAGGTCGGCGTTGAGATCGACCCTGACGTTCTCGCCGTCGCCAACCGCTACTTCCACCTCCGTGAGGCTCACGTCGAGGCGGTCGTCGAGGACGGCCGCTACTGGCTGGCGACCGACCACCACAGGTACGACGTGGTCGTGATGGATGCCTACCGACAGCCCTACATCCCCTTCCACCTGACGACCCGGGAGTTCTTCCAGCAGGCCCGGGACCACCTGAAGCCGGGCGGCGTCGCGGTCGTCAACGCGGGCCGGACGCAGTCCGACTACCGGCTGGTGGGGGCCGTGGCGAGCACGATGGCGGCGGTCTACCCCTCGGTCTACCTGGTCGACGTGCCCCAGTTCAGCAACACGCTGATCTACGGGTCCACCGAGCCGATCACCGCCGCCGACGTCGAGCACAACCTGGCACTGGCCCAGGAGCCGTTGGTGCAGGAGGTGGCAGCCAGCGCGCTCGAGGCCGGGAACCTACGGCCGTCTCCTTACCACGGCCAGGTCTTCACCGATGACCTGGCGCCGGTCGAGCGGCTGATCGACCAGATCATCCTGGGATTCATCACCAGCCGCTGACAGGCTCTGGACCGCGAATCGCAAGGAGGGACGCTCGCCGGGGAATGTGGCTCTGAGGCGCGCGCGAATGACGCACTCGCCGGCAATTGCGTGAAATCGCGGCGGGCCTGGCCCCAGCGCCCTTAACCACGGTGCTTGGCAGATCCGCTCTCGCCGACCGATCCTGACGCGGCAAAGAAGCCCCCGAGGGTGGGTGGTTCGCTGGTAGGTGGGTGGCGCGCCCGGCCGGCCTAGCCGCGGACCATCCGGGGCCTTTCGCCGGCGATCTCCTCGCCCGGTTCGAAGCTGTGCAGGCGAACGCGGCCGGTGGCGACCAGTCGGCCCTCCTCGTCGACGATGTCACACTGCCAGAGGTGGCTTCGCCGGCCGCGGGTGAGGGGGGTGGCGGTGGCGGTGAGGCGGCCCTGGCGCGTCGCCCGGATGAAGCTGGTGTGGTTCTCAAGTCCGGCGACCGCCCGGCCGCTCTGCGCGGCGAAGATGTGGGCCCCGACCGAGGCGAGGGTTTCGATGATGCCGCTGTAGACCCCGCCATGCACGATCCCGTAGCCCTGGTGGTGGCGCTCGGAGATGTCGACCGTGGCCACGACGCGATCCGGCGTCGCCTCCAGGAAGCGCAGGCCCATCTCCTTCACCCAGCCGGTGGGCGCGGAGTTGATCATCGTCACGAAGTCGGCGGCCACGATTGCGAAGGGTAGACAAAACCAGGGGGGTGGCCGCGCGCCGGCTGGGCGGAGCACGGCGGAGAGGGAAGGCCCGACTCAACGAAGAAGGGCCGGTCAGTTGCCTGACCGGCCCTCCCGCTTGCTCGCGGAGCTTCCCGCCTCCGACTCCGGGAAGTCAGAGTGGGAATGTCGGTAGCGTTCTAGAGGACTGTCCCCTCCAACACTCCCGGCGGGCAAACGAGGCGGTTGGCTCCGCGACTACTGTGATCCAACTACACCTCACCTCCTCTGCCACTCAGGGCAATGAACTTCAGGGCCAGTATACACTCGCCCCGATGCCTTCCCGATCCCGCCGAAGGACGCTTTCGGAGATCGGAATTGGCCCTGGTTAGGCTCGTCTCGCGGTTGTTGAAAAAGCGCGACGGACGCTACCTCCTCCTCTACTCCAGGCCGGCGTGAGGGCGCTGTGAGCGAGCTCCGCTGGCATCCCCTGCTCCGCGAATGGGTGACCGTCGCGCCGGCCCGCCAGGACCGTACCTACCACCCCGATGAGGCGCACTGCCCGCTCTGCCCGACCCGGCCCGGGATGCGGGAGACGGAGATCCCCGAGCCGGACTACCACATCGCCGTCTTCGAGAACAAGTTCCCCTCCTACTCCCGCGAGCAGGGCCGCTGCGAGGTTGTCTGCTACACCTCCAAGCACGACTCCAGCCTCGGCGAGCAGAGCGTCGCCCACATCCGCGACCTGATCGACGTCTGGCAGGAGCGCTACGCCGAGCTGAGCGGTCTGGCCAACGTCAAGTACGTCTACATCTTCGAGAACCGCGGTGAGGAGATCGGCGTCACCCTCTCCCATCCCCACGGCCAGATCTATGCCTACCCTTTCGTGCCACCTCACGTGGAGCGCGAATTCGAGTCGAGCGCCCTCCACTTCGAGGAGACCGGCGGCTGTCTCTACTGCCAGATCCTGGAGGGCGAGTGGCAGGGCGAGCGCACGGTCGCCGAGAACGACCGCTGGCTTGCTTTCGTCCCCGAGTTCGCCCGCTGGCCGTACGAGGTGCACCTGGCCCCCCGCGAGCATGTCGGGGACATCACCGAGCTCAGCAGCGGCCAGGCGGACGCGCTCGCCCACCTGCTCAAGGTGCTGCTCCAGAAGTACGACGGCCTCTTCGGCAAGCCGCTCGCCTACGTCATGGCGATGCACCAGCGGCCGCCCGGCGAGGGTGGGGGTCACTACCACTTCCACATCGAGTTCTATCCGCCCAACCGGAGCGCTGACAAGCTGAAGATGCTCGCTGGCTCCGAGCTCGGAGCGGGCGCGTTCATCCTCGACGCGCGCGCCGAGGAAACCGCCAAGCGTCTGCGTGAAGTCGGACGCTGACGAGCTCTTCCGGGAGGCCTTCGGGGGGGAGCCCCGCTGGCGGAGCCGGGCGCCGGGCCGCGTCAACCTGATCGGCGAGCACGTCGACTACATGGGCGGCCTGGTCCTGCCGGCCGCGGTCGACCGTTACATCTGGCTGGCCGGGGCTCCGGCCCGCGGCTGGGACGTGCGAAGCGAGGTGGGGGGCGGCGAAGACTACCTTCGCGCCCTCGCCGCCGAACTCGGAGCCGGACCCCACCGGGTGGCGGCCGTGGCCAACCTACCCGCCGGCTTCGGCATGAGCTCCTCGGCCGCGCTCCTGGTGGCCGCCGCAGCCGGCCTGGAACCGGAGCTTGATGGTCGGGAGGCGGCTCTCGCCTGCCAGCGGGCCGAGCAGAAGGCGACCGGAGTCAGGGTCGGGGTGATGGACCAGTTCGCCTCCGCGCTGGGACGGCGCGGGCATGCCCTCCTCCTCGACTGCTCAACGCTCGACTTCCGCTACGTCCCCTTCCCGGCCGAGATGCTGATCGTCGTCGTTGACTCGGGCGTCCGGCGGGAGCTTGCCGACACGCCCTACAACCAGCGGCGTCGCGAGGCCGAGGCGGGGATGCCGCGGCGAGCTCGTCACGTGGAGACCGAGATCGAAAGGGTGAAGCAATTCACAGTGGCACTCGAGGGCGATGACCGGCATCGCTGCGGTGAGCTGCTGAAAGAGTCGCACCGCAGCCTCCGCGACGACTTCGAGGTCTCCACCCCGGCTGTCGACGCGATCGTCGAGCGCGCCTGGGCGATCCCCGGCTGCCTCGGCGCCCGGATCATGGGCGCCGGTTTTGGGGGCAGCATCCTGGCCCTCGTCGAGCGCGGTGCCGAGGCAACCTTCGAGGCGGCGATCGGCGCACCGGCCGTCGTCTGCGCGACTGCCGACGGGGCGTTTGCGGCGTGAACGACTGCCTCTCGCTTCCGCTCCGGCAGGGTTCGGGCGGGATCCGCCGGCTGGAGGGCTTCGAGTCACTCTGGATGCCGCTCGGTGAAGGCGAGTCGGTGGGTCTGCCCGCCGGTCGGGGCAAGGGCTGGGAGCCAGCTGAGGTGCCCGGCCAGCGGCTGGCGGTGGAGGGGCGCAGCTCACTCTGGTATCGCTGCCAGTTCGCCCGGCCCGACCATTCCGGTCGGGTGATGCTCCGGGTCGGCGGCGCTTTCCTCGCCGCCAACGTCTGGCTCAACGGGCGGCTGCTCGGCTCCCACTACGGGTACTTCGCTCCCTTCGGTTTCGACATCACCTCCTACCTCGCGGCCGACAACCTGCTCGTCATCTGCTGCGAGTCGCCGATCGAGACCGACCTCGCCCGGAAGAAGCACGTGATGGGGATCTTCAACGACGGGGACAGCCGCCCCTACCCGGCCAGCGCCTACTTCAGCCTTCCCGAGCCGTACCGGTGGGAGGTGCCGGTCGGCCTCTGGCGCGACGTTGAGCTCGAGTACCTCGGCCCGGTCGCCCTGGATTGGCTCCGGCTCCGGCCCCGGCTCGAGGCGGGCGATGTCGGGGTCCTCGACGCCGAGGCGCGGCTGCGCAACCTCGACGGCCGGGACATGGCGGGCGAGATCTCATTCGAGGTGGTCGCGGACGGTGACCGCCCGCTCCGGCTCACCCGCGAGTACGCGATCCCGGGCGGCCTCGAGCTGACGGTCCCCTTCAGCGTCACGATCCCCCAGCCGCGGCGCTGGTGCCCCTGGCGGCTCGGCGAGCCGGCCCTCTACCAGGCCGTGGCGACGCTCACCGTCAGTGGCCGGGAGTCGGTCCGGGTCACCGAGGACTTCGGCTTCCGGGACGTTCACGTCCGCCCCCGTTCCGACGGCTGGGAGGTGCGCGCCAACGGTTCGCCTTTCTTCGTCCGCGGCGCCAACTACCAGCCCGAGCTGCGCCTCGACCGGCTCACCCCCGATCGGCTCCAGGCGGACCTCGAGCTCGCCCGGCAGACCAACCTGGATGCGCTCCGCGTCCACGGCCATGTGCTGCCGGAGGAGTTCTACCGGCTCGCCGACCGGGCCGGGATGCTGGTCTTCGCCGACTTTCCGCTGACCGGTGCCTACGCCTACCATGCCTCCCCGGAGGAGGGCCGTTTCTTCGAGGCCTCCGTCCGCGAGCAGGTACCCGAGCTGGTCGAGCTTCTCCGCAACCGCCCTTCGATCGCCCTCTGGACGGCCCACGACAACCCGCCCTGGATCGCCGCCAACGTTTCGCTGGCGGACGTCCACTCGGTCCGTCAGAACTACTCGATCGACCAGGAGGCGAGCGCGCTCTTCGAGAAGCTGGACCCCTCCCGGCCGGCCCTGGCCGGGTCGGGCGAGCTCGACACCCACGTTCGCGCCGGCTGGGGAGGAGGCCCCTGGCCCGAGATCGCCGCCCTCGAGCCGCGCTTTGTCTCCGAGTACGGCGCGCAGGCGCTGCCCTCCATCGGCTCGCCGGTCTGGGAGGACCTCGGACCAGCCTGGCCAGTCGCCGACGACGACCCGGCCTGGCTCTACGCCGGGTTCCAGCCCTTCGCCTGGTGCGAGGCCGGGGTCGGCCTGCCCTCCGACCACGAGTCGCTGGAGGCGTACATCGAGGCAGGCCAGGCCTACCAGGCGTGGCTCCTCCGCTACGCGACCGACCAGTTTCGAATGCGGAAGTTCGAACCCTGCTGGGGTGCCTTCGCCTATCAGCTGGTGGACCCCTTCCCGGCGATCGGCTTCGGCGTCGTCGACTACGCGCGGCAGCCGAAAGCGGGCCTCGAAGCGCTGCGGGAGGCGATGGCCCCGACCCGGCTGATCGTCGAGCCGCTCGGCTTCGAGGCCGTCGGCAGCTCGATCCGCTACGCGCCCGGCAAGCCGATCGAGGCTCGTCTGGTGGTCGTCAACGACGACTTCGACTCCAGCGGGCCGGCGCGGGTGCGCTGGAGCCTCCACCGGGAGCGGGGCCCGGAGCGGGGCGGGATGGCGCTGCTGCGAGACGCGTTGATGCGAAAGTCGTTCTCCGGCGCGGTCGAGTTCGAACTGCCGGGAGCCGCCGAGCCCGCGGTCCAGGTGGCTCGTCTCAGCCTACCGGTCGGATCCGAGGGGGAATACCGGCTCTCGGCCGAGCTCCTGGTCGGCTCCCGGCCAGCCGCCGCCGCCGAGCTCGCCCTCGAGGTCTCTGCCGCGCCCGCGCCCCCGCCCCGGCGACGGCCATTGCCGGGCTACCTGGCCGAGCGGCTGGTCGACCGGAAGTCGCTCCGCACCGATCCCCGGGGCCTGAGCCTCGAGTTGCTGAACCAGACCCGGCCGGCGGCGCTCACCGCGGTGCACGGCCTCGCCCTCGACGGGAACCCGGTCGACACCCGGCACCTGCTGGTTGAGATCAGCGGGCGTTTGCTCCCGCTGCCGAAGCGGGTGGACCTGCCGGTCGGCCGGCGGGTGCGCCTGCTGATCGACCTCGGAGCACCCCTCCGGGCCGGCCAGCACCTGGTCGAGCTGGACCTGACCGTCGCCGGTGTCGCGAGCGGCCGGCTCCGGGTCCAGGGCTTCGTCGCGCCCGAGGAGCTGCAACCGGCAGACACCCCGCAAGGCCGCTGATCTTGACTCGACAATGACGGCTGCCATACTTCTGCACGCGCGACAGCAGCAAAGTCCCCGATGGCGCGCGCACACCGAGAGCAAAGGGAGGCCCTCCCCGTAATGGATCCAGAAACCGCAAGAGTCGTGGCAGCCGTGCTGCTGTTCTTCGTCCTGGTCGTCGGCAGTATCCTGCTGCTCCGCCGGATGGGCCGGAGCCGGAGCACCCGGGCCGCCTCGATGCCTCCCCCCAGCGCGCCGTTGTCAGCCTCGGCACCGATGGCCGGCGCCGGTCCGGGCGCGCCCGCCGGGCCGAGCGGCAATGTGCCGACCTGGGCACCGCCACCGGCCGCCACCCCCCCCGCGCCGGCCCCGGCAGGCGCCCCGGAGGCGCCCGCGCCAGGACTCTCCTCGCCGAGCTGGACGCCGCCCGCTCCCGCGAACCCGGCGGCGCCGGCGGCGCCGGTGGCGCCCACCCCCGCCCCCGCCTGGGAGGCGCCCTCGCTTCCCGACCCGTCCGCCTCCGCCGCTGCAGGCAACCCGCCGCCGCCGCCCGCCCCGGCCTGGGAAGCGCCCAAGCCTGCCGCCGAGTCCTCCGCTCCGGCACCCGCCTGGGAGGCTCCCGCCGCCCAGCCGCCGGCTGCTCCCCCGGCTCCGGCGTGGCAGGCGCCCGCGGTGTCCTCCGCTCCACCTGCCTCCGCCGCCCCGGCCTGGGAGGCGCCCGCGGCCCCGGTTGAGCCGCCGGCCGCGAACTGGGCCGCCCCCGCCGCCGAACCCGCCGCTCTTTCGACACCCGCTTGGCAGCCGCCCGCGAGCGAAGGCGAGCCCCCGTCCGCCGCCCGGGCCTGGGAGGCACCCGCGGCCGAGTCGCCCGCCACCGCGGCCCCCGCCTGGCAGCCACCCGCCGCCGAAGCGCCCGCCGCGGAAACACCCGCCGCGGAAACACCCGCCTGGCAGCCACCCGCCGCCCAAGAGCCTGCCGCCGAAGCGCCCGCCAGCGAAGCGCCCGCCGCAGAAGCAGACTCATTCGAGGCGCCGGCCGCCGAGGCCACCCCCGCCGAGCAGCCTCCGCCGGCCTGGAAGACCGCCGCCGCCGGGACCGACCCCGGCGGCACCATGGAGATGCCCGCCTACAGCCCGGCCGAGCCACCCTCCGCGCCGTCGGCACCGGCCTGGCGGGCACCTGCGGCGGCCGAACCGGCCGCGGCCGCATCCCCGACCCCCGCATGGGAGTCTTCCGCCCCGCCGGCCGAACCGCCCGCTCCGCCGGCTGCGGCCGCCTGGGAGGCCCCCGCCCCTGTCGGAGAACCGCCTCCCGCGGTCTGGGCAGCACCGGCACCTTCCGCGTCAGGGCCCCCGCCCGCCGCCCCCTCCTGGGAGGCACCTGCCCCTTCCGCGACCGAAACCGTGCCCGCGGCCGGCTTCGGCGAGGCCGAGGGCGAGAAGGGCAACACGATGTCGATGCCGGCCTGGGCGCCCCCCGCCGAACCGATGGCGCCTCCCGCCGCTCCGCCGGCTCCACCCGCTGCCGCGCCCGATCTCGGGTCCGGCCTCGACCGGACCATCTTCGTCGACTCCGCCGCCGTCGCCGGCGCCGGCGCCGCGGCCGCACCGAGCCTCGCCGAGGGCGAGCTGATCATCGCTTCCGGGCCCGACAGCGGGCACACCTACAAGATCGCCGGCCCGGCGATCCGCATCGGCCGGGCGCCGGACAACGACCTGGTCCTGCGCGACCCCGCCACGTCCGGGCACCACGCCCGGGTCGAGCGGCGCGGCAACCAGTTCTTCGTCGTCGACCTCGGGTCCACCAACGGCACCCTCGTCAACGGCGAGGTGGTGATGGAGCGCGAGCTGAAGAATGGCGACGCGATCACAATCGGTCAAAACGCGGTCAACTTCGCCGTCCGCTGATGGCGCTGCGGCTGGCCTGGGCCACCGACCCGGGCCTCGAGCGCGAGGAGAACGAGGACTCGGTCTTCGTCTCGGCTGAGCTGGGCAGCTTCGACGCCCTGCTCGTGGTCGCCGACGGGATGGGCGGCCACGCCTCCGGCCAGGTGGCGAGCAAGCTGCTGGCCAAATCCGTCAGCGACCAGTTGAGCGGCGGCGGCGACATCGGCGGCGAGCACCTGAAGGAGGTCCTCGCGAGGGCCAACACGGTCGTTTTCGAGGCCTCCCAGGCGACCGCCGAGAACGCCGGCATGGGGAGCACGCTGGTGGTGGCGGCGATCCGCGACGGGCGCCTCGGTCTGCTCAACGTCGGCGACAGCCCGGCCTACCTGTTCCGCGCGGGCACGGTGACCGAGATCTACCAGAACCACAACTGGCCCTCGGAGCAGGCGCGGGCGGGGATCATCCCGCCCGAGGAGGTCGCCAACCACCCGATGAAGCACCGGCTGGCGCGGGCGGTGGGGGTCTGGGACCACGTCAAGGCTTTCACCAACGAGCTCGCGCTGGAAGAGGGCGACCTGGTCGTGCTCTGCAGCGACGGCGTCGAGGAGGCGGGCGTGACCCCGGAGGAGATCCGCGAGCTGCTCGTCAACGAAGACCTCCAGACTGCGGTCGAGGACCTCATCGACCTCTGTCGCAGCCGCGGCGCACCCGACAATGTGACGGTGGCGGCGGTCCGGGTCGAGTAGCCGGCGACCGGTGGCTAGTGTAGTGTCCGGTAATTAGCTGGCGATTGCATTGAGTGCAGCGCGGCCC
>DAIRGV010000021.1:0-32137 GCA_036794405.1 Candidatus Dormiibacterota bacterium | reverse complement strand
GCACCTTAAAAGGTCCCACGCTTATTGTCTAGCTATTTATCGGACAGACCACTAGGTGGATGAGGTCGAGGTCGAGCAGTTGCCGCACGCCGCCGCGAGGGTCGCACCGACGCCGATCAGTGCCGCGTACTTGAGGAAGCCGCGCCGGCCGTCCTCGTTCTCGAAGTGGATGACGGGCTCGCCCCCAAAGGGCTGGGAATCCATGGCTGTCTCCTGATTAGTTGATCCGAACGGCCGGTCGATTCGGCCCGCCGCTATTGAAAATCACGATGACAGCGCTATAACGTCTTGCAATCCTCCACCTGGATGATCTTTTTTGGCGGACTTCTTATCCGTCGGGCGAGTTGGGACGTATTCCAGTCATGGCAGACGTGGCCGTCGAGCTCGCAGTCGAACCTCGAGCAAGGGCCCTTGAGGCGCTGAAGGGGATGGTCCAGATCCTGGCCGGCGAAACCGAGCTCCCCGACCAGTTCCGACGGCTGAACGAGCTGGTGGGGGAGATCATCGACGCGGATAGCGTGGCCTTCCAGCTGCACAAACCAGGAGGAGGCTGGGTGGCCGTCGAGGCGGTTCTGCCAGTACCGTCCGCCAGCCTGCATCATCCCTCGAAGAGCACCGGCAACGTCCTCCTCGGGCGGTTCGCCGCGCCGGCCGACTCACTCGTCGTGCCCTGGGAGGCCGCCGGTCGCGCCCTGGGCCAGATCCGAGCGCTTGGCTAACGCCAGGGCCGCGGCTTCGACAGCGATGACGAGTGGATCCTCAACATCGCCGGCGAGCTCGCCGGCGCGGCCCTCATCCGGAGATTGCCCCTCCGTCCCCAAACGCCGGCCTTTCGCGCTCTCACGGCGCGAGGAGGTGGTGGCGACCCTGATCGCCCGCGGGTACACGAATCCCCGGATCGCCCGGGAGCTGACGATCGCCCGTCCCACCGTGGCCACCCACGTGGCGCACATCCTGGCGAAGCTGCATTTCCGCTCCAGAGCCCAGGTCGCGGCCTGGGTCGCGCGCGAGTTGACCGAGCGCCGGTTCGACTGAAGCGCCGGGGGGGTCAGGCGAGGTCTTCGAGCGCTTCCCATCCGGGCCCGATCGCGTGTTGACGGTGATCCGTCAAGCTGAGCGACGCCAGATGAGCAGCCTTGCGGTCACGGTCTTCGGGGTGGTCGCCGTCACTTTCATGATGGTGATGTACGCCCTGGAGAGGAGGCACCGGGGCTTCGTGCTGGCCTTCGCGGTGGGTTGTCTCCTCTCCAGTGCCTACGGCTTCCTCTCCGGAGCCTGGCCGTTCGGGGTGGTCGAGCTGATCTGGTCCGGGGTGGCGATTCGCCGGTACCTTTCGCCACCGGGATAGGCGGCGCCGCGGCCGCGCCGGCCACCAGGGCGAGCGACGATCCCGCTCCACCGGAGATCGAAAGTGACGGCCGGTATTGCGATTGTGTTGCAATAAAGCGGTGGTTGTAGGGATCCAACGCTTGACGGGAGCATTCGACGCAGGGGAGCGCCGGCGGCTGATCGGCTTCTACGCCGCGATCGTCCTCATCCACATCATCGGTTGGGGAGCGCTTCTCACCTATGGGGCCGGGCACCCGGCATTCATCGCACTCGGCGGCCTTGCCTACACCTTCGGCCTTCGTCACGCCTTTGATGCGGACCACATCTCGGCCATCGACAACACGACTCGAAAGCTGCTTCAGGAGGGCAGGAAGCCGATTGGAGTCGGGTTCTTCTTCTCCCTCGGTCACTCCACGGTCGTGTTCGTCATCGCCCTCGCCCTCGGCTTTGCGGTCAAGGCCTTCGTCAGCAGCGTCGTCAGCGACAACGGGCAGCTCAGGAACATCGGTGGGTTGATCGGCACCAGCGTGTCCGGTGTCTTCCTGATCCTGATCGGCGTCCTCAACCTGATCATCCTTCTCGACATCATCCGCGTCTACCGGAGGATGCAGGCGGGAAAGTACGATCGCCACTCGCTGGAGCAGGAGCTGGTCGCCGGCGGCATCATGACGAAGGTCTTCGGCCGGATGTTCAAGGTGGTCACCCAGAGCTGGCACCTGTACCCCATCGGGTTCCTCTTCGGGCTGGGCTTCGACACCGCCTCCGAGGTTGCCCTCCTCGCGATCTCCGCCGGCGCCGCGGCGCAGCATCTGCCCTTCGTCGCGGTCCTGTCCCTGCCCGTCATCTTCGCCGCCGGCATGTCGCTGGCGGACACCACCGACGGAGCGTTCATGTCAAAGGCCTACACATGGGCGTTCTCCAACCCCATCCGAAAGGTCTTCTACAACCTGACGGTGACCAGCCTCTCCGTCTTCGTGGCTCTCTTCGTCGGGGTCGTCGAGGTGGCGCAGATACTCATTCGGGTCCTGAACCTGCAGGGGGGAGTGTTCGGTGCCGTCGCCGGGTTCAACTTCATTGGAACCGTCGGGTTCCTGATCGTCGGTCTCTTCATCCTCACCTGGATCGTGGCCTTCACCTACTTCAAGGTCGCGCGGGTCGAGGAGCGCTGGGCAGGGATGGTGGAAACCTAGGGCCCAGCCCTCGGACGACGTGCTCGATCTCAGCGCGGATGCGAACGACCAAACTCGTTGTGGATCGGATGCTCGCGGGGCGCGTTCTCGTGGATGTAGTCGCAGATCTTGACGATCAGCCGGTCCTGGGCGAGCAGGTGCGCCTGGAGCTCGAGGGACTCGTGGAGGATGACCTCCGCATCAAGAAAGGTCTGTTGGGATCGCTTGTCGCCGGCTCTGCCCAGCACACCCTGGCCGACCATGATCACGAACATGAGGATCAGCTGCGCGAGGCTCGAAAGAAAGAGCAGGAACGCGAAGGGATAGGGGTCCAACCGGATGACGCCGGCCAGAGCGAGGCCGATCCAACCGAACTGGAAGGCGGTTGCAGCGTAGAAAGCCCACATGCTCCCGACGCGACGCGTCAGCCAGGCCGCGATCCGGCCGTTGCTGCCGATCTGGCCGTCCTGCACTTCGGGCGGCTTCTCCACCTTGTGCTGGTCGAGGTAGGGATGCGGGTGGCGTTCGACCAGCCGGATACCGCGGTTCAAGACCTTGTCCTGCGCCTCCAGGTGGTCGTGCAGCCGGCTCACCTCCGCGAAGATGGCTTCCGCGTCCTCGTAGGTCTGCAAGGCGCGCCTGTCAGCCGCTCCACCGAGCACCTGCTGCCCGACCAGGATCACGAAGACCAGCAACAGCTGGACGACATTGCCCATGAAGAGCAGGAACGCGAACGGATAGGGGTCGAGGCGATGCAGCGGGCCCCAGGTGGCCAGGGCCATCCAGATCAGGACGAAGGACACGGTGAAGTAGACGACGAACATCGAGCCGACGCGCCTCGTGAGCCAGGCCGCGATGAAGCCGTTCAGGCCGACGTGCTGGTCGGCCGTCGCCGCCGGGCCTTTGGCCGCGCGTTTGAGAAGACGCTCGTGGGTGAGGTGGGAAAAATCGCTCATGCCAGGTGCATTATCCGCGCACCCCCGCGCCACTCACGGCGCGTTCAAAAAGCGGAGCTGGGCAGCACGAAGAAGACCACCGCCGCCATCAGGTAGAGCGCCAGCATCTGAGCGCCCTCGAGCCAGTTCGCCTCGCCGTCCTGGGCCGTGTACGTGAACATCAGCGTCAGGAGGGCCAGGATTCCGATCTCGATCGGGCTGAAGACCAGGGTCATCGGTCGAGATAGCAGGCTGATCAGGACAACCACCGGCGCCACGAAGGTTGCGATCTGGACCGAGGATGCCGACGCGATGCCGAGGGCCAGGTCGAGGCCCGAGTCGCCCTGTGGCCCTCCACCCTGTGGCGCGCCAGGGCGAATGAGGGCGAAGCGAAGCGCAGCGTACAGTTCGGCCGCGTTGCCGGCGTTGCCGATGATCACCATGCCCACGAAGACCTCCGTGAGACCCAGGGTCTTGGTGACCGGGGCCACGCTGTCGGTGAGGTTGTTGATCACCGGGATCAGGGCCAGGGCGGCTGCGGCGAGGACTGTCATGGCAAGCCAGAGCGGCCAGGGCTTTCGGTGCTGTACCGCCGCATCCTCGGCGAGGAACCGCGATTCCCTGGGTTCGACGTGCTTGCCGCGGAGGGACTCCAGGCCGAGGACCCCGAAAGCCAAATAGGCGCCGTAGGCCATCAGCAGAACAATCGAGATTCCGACGCTGATGGTCAGGATCGGAGCGCCTGACAGGCCGGCGCAGGACCCGTGCGTTCCGCAGAGGACAAAGGATCCCAGGGACGGAAAGAGGATCGCGGCGATGGTGAGCATCATGAGGACGCTGTGATGGCCCGCTTCGTGGCGGTTGAAGCGGGGCCGGCCGTACTTCAGCCCCGCGGCGACATAGCAGAGCCCCATGATCAGGGCCGAGTTGCTGATCAGGGCTCCGACGATGGTCGCCTTGACCAGCAGGATCAGGCCCTTCTGAACCCCGAAGATCCCGACCAGCAGGTCAGGGGCGTTGCCGAAAGTGGCATTGAAGAGGCCTCCGACCCGCGCCCCCAGCCGGTCGGCCAGCGCCTCGGTGCCGGAGCCGATAAAGGCGGCGAGCGGAACGATCGCCGCCACTGACGCGAAGAATTCCACCCAGCTCGGAGGGTGGAACGCCGGGCCCGCAACGCTCGCGACGACGAAGACGAGGAGCACGGCCATGACGCGCTCCTCGGAGGTGAAGATCGACCAGGCCAACCTGCCGCCGGGAGGCGGTGGAGGGCGCCCGGTCCCATCTCGGCTCACGTCGGGCGATGGTACAGGGCCCGGAGGCGGGAGAGGAGCCGGAAAACACCGGCGGCGAAATCGATCAAATCAGGGCTGCCATGCACTATTCTGTAGGCGTGCCTAAATTTCCAGTCCGGGAACGCCACACTTCGCGGGCGCAGGAGGACTACCTGAAGGCTCTCTACGGGCTGGGCGCAAGCAAGGAGCCGGTGCAGACCTCGCGTCTGGCCCACGAGTTGAACGTCAGCCCCGCGTCGACGAGCGAGATGCTGGTGAAGCTCGCCGCCCTCCAGCTGGTGCTCCACGACCCCTACCGGGGTGCGCGGCTGACGGGCGATGGAGAGGCCCTTGCGCTGGAGATCGTGCGGCACCACCGGCTGCTCGAGACCTACCTGGTACAGGCGCTCGGCTACAGCTGGGACGAGGTGCACGAAGAGGCTGACCACCTCGAGCACGCCATCTCGGAGCGGCTCGAGGAGCGGATGTGGAGGGCCCTCGGACGGCCGCGGGTGGACCCTCACGGCGATCCGATCCCGACCGTTGACGGACGGGTGCGACCCCGCGGACTGAGGCCACTAACAGCCTGCATCAGCGGCGAAAAGGTCGTGCTCGAGCGCGTCTCCGATCGGGACCCCGAGAAGCTGCGGGCGATCGCCGCGCTGGGATTGAACCCGGGAGCGGTCATGCAGGTGGTCGCGGAAAGCCGGTGGGAGAGCCCGATCGAGCTGGCGCTGGGTAAACGGCGCCTGGAGGTGCCGTTGGGCCTCGCCAGCGCACTCTTCGTCCAGGGCTGATGGCAGCTGCCGAGCCGCTCACCCACGAGGATGTCCAGCGCTCCCACGACCGCCTGCGCGTCGTCCAGGCGCGGCGCGGTCGCCGCCGGTTGGCGCTTTTCTGGCTGCTCGCCGGGCCGGGGGTGCTGGCGATGCTGGGGGAGAACGACGGCCCGAGCATGCTGTCCTATGCGGCCAGCGGCGCGACCTACGGGATCGGCTTCTTCCTTCCCTTCATCGTGGTCACCTTTGCCGGTGCGGTCGTCGTCCAGGAGATGGCGATGCGAGTGGGTGCGGTCACTCACCGTGGGTACGGGGAGCTCGTGTTCCAGCGCTTCGGGCGCTTCTGGGGCTGGCTTTCCGCGGGCGACCTGGTTGTCACCAACCTCGTCACCCTCATCACCGAGCTGATCGCGATTCGCATCGGCGCGGCCTTCTTCGGAGTGCCCCCGGTGGTGGCGGTCAGCGCCGGCGTCGCGCTGGTCGGGATCAGCATCGCGGGAGGCCGCTACTGGCGCTGGGAGCGACTGGCGCTGAGCCTGGCGGGCCTGAACGTCCTCTTTTTGGTCTCGGCGATCCTGGCCCGGCCCGACCCGGCCGCACTCGGGCGCGCGTTCGTGACCTGGACCCCCCTCCCCGGCGGGTCATTGCAGACCTTCCTGCTCCTGGTTGCCTCCGACATCGGCGCCACAGTGACGCCCTGGATGATCTTTTTTCAGCAGAGCGCCGTGGTCGACAAGGGCATGACACCGCGCGACATCCCGCAGGGCCGCTTGGACACGTTGCTGGGCGCTGCCCTGGCCGCGGTGGCGGGCTGCGGTGCCCTCGTCACCGCCGCCGTCCTCTTCGACCACCATGTCGACCCCGCCCAGCTCCAGGGTGGAATCGGCTTTGCCGATGCACTGCACCGCCTTGCCGGCTTTCCGGTTGCCGCCGTCTTCTCGATCGGCCTGGTCGAGGCGGGAGCCCTCGCCCTGATGACGATCTCCGCCAGCACCGCGTATGCCGTGGGCGAGGCGGTCTCGGGCGCGCACAGCTTCAACCGCAGCCTCCGCGAGGCGCCCCTCTTCTACGCCCTCAACCTCGGGCTGGCCGGAATTGCCGCCGCGATTGTCCTGATCCCGGGCGCGCCGCTTCTCAGCATCGCCCTCAACGCCAACCTGTTGGCGATCGTCCTGATGCCGGCTGCGCTCGCGTTCCTGATCATGCTGGCGAACGACCGCGAGATCATGGGTCCCCGAGTCAACCGGCATGTTCACAATTTGGCGGCGATGCTGGTTGCGGTGCTGGTCGCCCTTGCCGGCAGCGCCTACGCGTTGGTTGCGTTCGTCAACACGCTCGGGGCGAGTTCGAAGTGAAGAACACGAGCTCCGACGAGCATCTCCGCCACCTCTACGAGGGCGAGCCGGACGAGGACCTCGTCGAAGCCCTCGAGCCCGACCAGCTTGTCCACTCCAGGGACCGCCGCTTACCCCAACGCCGGCTCGGGAGCCGGGCCCAGGTCGGGCTCTGGGCGCTGCGGCTGTTCGTCCTCGCGACGAGCGCGCTGGTCGTGTTCACCTTTGTGGCGAGCCTCTCGAAGCCGGCCTGACGGGGGCGTCCGGTTCGGGCGCCGCAAGCGTCCAATCGATCCCCAATCACGCGGCTGTAGATTCGAAGGATGACCCCCCGTCCGAACCGCGGCTCGCGGTCAAGGGCCGCAATCGTCCTGGCTGCAATCGTCGTCGTTTCCGCAGGAGCGGCGGCGGCGGTCATCACCGGACACGTCTTCGGGACCACGGGATCGGACACGCCAGGGCGCTCGCCGATCCCCCTGCCAACGGCCACTTCTCGGGCGGTGCAGCCCTCGCTCGCCAAACGACACCTTTTCGTGATCGTCATGGAAAACCGTTCGTTCTCGGGCGCACTCGGGTCGCCCTACCTGTCCTCGCTGGCAAGGACGTACGCCGTGGCCACGAACTATCACTCGGTCAGCGAGCCAAGTCTGCCGAACTACCTCGCGCTGACCTCCGGCGACACCTGGAACATCCACGACGACAACTATCACCAGCTACCGCGAACCGGGCTGGGAGAGCAACTGACCGGCGCCGGCATCACGTGGAAGGCATATTCGGAGGGATTCGCCGGTGACTGCTTCACCAGTCCCTATCCTTACGCGCTCAAGCACAACCCCTTCGCCTACTACGGAGGCGGATGTCCGGCCAATGTCGTGCCGTTAACAGAGCTCGCGGGTGACCTCGGGGCCAATCCACCAACCCTCAGCTGGATCATGCCCGGCCTCTGCAATGATGGCCATGACTGCTCGCAAGGCAAGGCTGATGCGTGGGTCGCCCAGGTCGTTCCGGACGTCCTGGCGTCACCGGCCTGGCGCGAGGGCGGAATCCTGCTCATCACCTGGGACGAAGCCGGAACTGCGACCGACGACCACGTTGCCGCCCTCGTCATCACTCCGAACGTGGTGGCCCACCAGAGTGACACCTACTACAACCACTACTCACTCCTGGCGACGATCGAGGATCACCTTGGCGTGGGTCGCCTTGGTCGGGCGTTGGGGGCAACGGCGATGACCGATCTCGTCAGGTAGTCGGGGCAGGCTCGGCCCCGAGCTCGCCCCGATCGGTCGCCCCGCCGCCGGCGACCTTATGGCCCGATCCCCGGCCGGCTCGGTCCGCGAGGGGAATCGACAGCCGGACTCTCAGGCCAGGGCTGTTGTCCATCAGCCTGATGGTTCCGCGATGCGACCGGACGATCCATTGAGCGATCGACAATCCGAGGCCGGTGCCGGATTCCGAGCGGCCCGTCTCCAACCGGTGGAAAGGCTCGAGCGCCCTGGTTCGCTGGTCGGCGGGGATTCCGGGTCCGTGATCCGCCACCTCCAGGCGGAGCTCGTTGCCCGACCGCGCGGCCCTGACCTCGATCGTGTCTCCGGGGGAGCCGTGACGCAGGGCGTTGTCGACCAGGATCACGAGGACCTGGCGAAGCCTGTCACCGTCGACCCGCGCATTGATCCCGCCTTCCGCCACGATCTCGATTCGGCCGCCCCTACCGCTGGCCAGTGCCTCCAGGTCACGGCCGGCAGAGATGACGAGCTCGGTGACGTCGGTCGGTTGCAGCTGAACTTGAGCCTGTCCCGAATCAACCCTGGCGAGAGCGAGGAGGTCATCGACGAGGCGCGTCATCCGTCTTGTCTCGGCGGACATCGACTCCAACACCTGACGGTTGCTGCCGAGGCTCTGTTTGGGATGCCGGCGAAGAACCTGGAGGCCGGTGTCAATGATCGTCAAGGGCGTCCGCAGCTCGTGGGACGCGTCAGCCGTGAAGCGAACCTGAAGATCCATGGCCGCGCGGATCGGGATGAGGGCTCGCTCGGTGAGAAACCAGCCGGCCACAATGATCGCGAGCAGCGCCGCCAGACCGGCGGCGAGGGCCACCAGGATCGCTTCGCGCTCGACCGAGCGCACCGGGACCAGGCTTCGGCCGGCCTGCAGCACACCGGTGGTTTTGCCATCGTCGAAAAGTACCCGCGAAGAGATGAGGGCCGGCTGGTTGGATTGAAGGTCCACCTGGGCGGTTGAAGCGTGCCCGGCCAGCGCAGCGGAAGCAGCCGCCGCGAGCGGCGCGCTCGGGGCACCGGATGGATTGAAGGTCACCTTGCCCGAACCGTCCCAGACCATGTAAAAGGTGCCGGAGGTATACGACGTGTGCCGACTTCGAAACTCATCCTGGCTCAGCTCGCCGCGCTCGATCACCGCTCTCTGAGAGTCCCGCTCGACCGTGGCTGCCTCCGCGCTGACCAGGGCCCGGTCCATGACGAGCAGGATTCCGGCGCCGAGGGCAATCAAGATGGTGGCCATCACGAAGACGTTGGTCAGCAGCAGCGTCCGGCGGAGGTTGGCGAAGATCACGGGCGAAGAACGTATCCCACCGAGCGCACGGTCTGGATGAGCTTCACTGCGTGGTCGTTGTCGAGCTTGTGGCGCAGGTAATGGACGTAGATGTCGACGACATTGGATGCGGGTGATGCCGCATAGCCCCAGACATGATCCAGGATCCGCTGCCTGCTCATGACCTGGCCGCGATGCCGGATGAGGAACTCCAGAAGGTCGAACTCCTGGGCTGTCAACCTCAATTCCTTTCCCGCGCGGCGTGCTCGTCGAGCTCCCGGTTCCAACACCACATCCGCAACCGTGAGCCGCTCGACGGGGCCGCCGGCGCGGCGCAGCTGAGCCCTCAACCTCGCGATCAGCTCCTCGATGGCGAAGGGCTTGACGAGGTAGTCGTCGGCCCCGGCCTCGAGTCCCCTCACACGATCCGGTACGGCGTCACGTGCGGTCAGCATGATCACCGGCATGCGAAGTTCACGCCGGCGCAGTTCCCGGCACACCTGGAGCCCGTCGATCCCCGGCAGCGAGAGATCGAGGACCACCGCGTCGGGGGGCGCGGCCACCGCGGCCGCCAGTCCGCGGTCGCCACGGTTCTCGACCAGCGCGTGGAATCCCTCCTCCTCAAGGACCCGTGAGAGAAGCCTGCTCAGGCTGACCTCGTCCTCGATCACCAGGACAGTCGGGTTCACCCTCCGTCGCCGAAGAAGACGAACGGACTCTGATAGGAGAGCGTCGCGATGGCGAGCACCAATCCCGTGATGAGGCTCCCGACCACCCACGAGCGTCGGGTCAAGGCCCCCTTCCGGGCCGGGATCAAAAGTTCTCCAGCGGCGACCTCTCCCGTTCGCCGGAGGCGGCCGAGGACATGGACACCCGTCGCCGGCAGCCAGACCGTGAAGCTCAGCTTGTGCCACTCGATCCAGTTGCTGCCGAATCGGAGGCCGAACCACCAGAGCTCAAGGCCGGTGATGAAGAGCGCGAAAGTGGAAACCACGACGATCGGGGCGATGACGCGCATCAGCAGCTGGGGTGGGCCGGCCAGGCGGTAGGCCGGGTCGGCCGCGTAGTAACGCACGAATCGGTAACCGGTCGTTGACACCTTGAGCACCAGCGGTGGAATGAGGATGAAGCCGAGCGCGAAGTGTTCGGGCAAGAGCTGCCCGACGCTCAGGACGGTCACGCCGACTGCCGCGAGCAGGACGAAAAGCAACCCGCCGGTCAACGAGGTCAACCGTTCGTTGGCCGCGACGCCGGATTCGGCCTCCGCTAGTCCTCGGCTCGCTGTCTCTGGCAATCTGCGCCTCCCTCGGTGTCCCGATCGTAGGCGATCGGGATTGGAGCCAGATTGGAACGACCCGGCCCTTGCCGCCAATCCAACTCCAATCAACGCCCGCTAGCTTGATTCCCACACGTGAGACAGCCGACAACCTCCCAACGGGCACCGATCGGAAGGAACGCAAGCTCGGAGGCAGCTACCTGGACCAGGCCGTCGGTCGGCTATGCCCTGTTCGCGGTCAACGCCCTGGTGATCCTCTGTTTCTGGTGGTCCAGCTCCGGCTTTGAGATCACTCGTACCGCCTCGGACGCTTTCAACGGTCTCGGCCGGGTAACGGGGCTCCTGGGAACCTACCTGGTGTTGTGGCAGTTGCTCTTCATGGCCCGAATGCCCTGGCTGGAGCATGCCTTCGGCCTCGAGAGGATGGCCGTGCTTCACAAATGGAATGGCTACCTGGCCATCTCACTGCTGCTGGGTCATGGAATCTTCCAGACGCTCGGGTACCAATTGGGTGACGGCAAGAGCGTCGCGGCCCAACTGGCCGACTTCATCAGCAGCTACACCGGGCTGCTGGCCGCGATCGTCTCGCTCGGCCTTCTTGTCGCGGTGGTTGTGGGGTCGGTGACGATCGCGCGACGCCGCCTTGCCTATGAAACCTGGTACTTCATCCATCTCTACACGTATCTCGCAGTGGCGTTGGCATTCAGCCACCAGCTGGCGACGGGTGTCGACTTCGCCGGGAACCCCGTCTTTGTCTTCTATTGGAGCCTGTTGTACGGGTTCGTCGGCGGTTTCCTGGTGCTGTACCGGGTCATCGGCCCCCTGCTCCTGTTCGAACGCCACCGATTTCGCGTTCAGGCGGTGGAGCGGGAGGCCCGCGGAGTGTTTTCGATCTACATCTCCGGCCGCGACCTGGATCGCTTCGAGGCCGAGGCAGGCCAATTCGCACTCTGGCGCTTCCTCGACGCCAAGCGCTGGTGGCAGTCTCACCCGTTCTCGATTTCCGCGATCCCGGACGGTCGCCGACTTCGGATCACGGTCAAGAACATCGGCGACTTCACGAGCGAGATCCATAACGTGAGGCCAGGTACGCCGATCCTGGTCGAGGGGCCCTTCGGCAAGTTCATCGAGCGGCCGTCCAATCCGAAGGTGCTGCTCATTGCGGGCGGCATCGGGATCACCCCGATCCGCCCTCTGGCCCAGGAGATGGCCAAAGATGGTTTCGACGTCCAACTCCTTTATCGTGCCCATGATCAGGGTCAGGTCGTCTTCAAGAGGGAGCTGGACCTGATCGCCGCCCAGCACGGTGTTCGCGTCACTTACCTTCTGACCGAGACTGCCAGCCGTCGCGCCGAACGAGAGGCCTGGTTCCGCCCGGAATCCCTGACCCGACTCGTTCCCGACATCGTCGATCGCGTGGTCTACATCTGTGGTCCGAAGGGAATGATGCGATCCGTGCTCACCTCTCTCGAGCAGCTCGGCGTGCCGTCCGACCAGATCCGCCAGGAGGTGTTTCGCCTGCAATGAAGAGGGCAGCAATCGTCACCGGCATGACGGCCGTCGGTGTCGCCCTGGTCCTGGCCTACAAGGTCACGCCCCACAGCAGTGGTCTGGCGGCCGAGGCCACACCGACGGCTGATCCGGGAAACTCCCAGTCCGCCCCGTCGCCAGTCCCATCCGGCCCGGCGTCTCCCACGCCCGCACCGACGGGCGCGACTGGCACCTTCACCGGCCAGGACGTTCCGAATCGCTTCGGCGATGTCCAGGTGCAGGTGGTGGTGGCCAATGGCCGGATTACGGATGTGAAGGCCCTGCAGCTGCCGAGTGATCGCGCGCAATCGGCGTACATCAGCCAGGTTGCCGGACCGTTGCTGCGCACCGAGGCTCTGCAGGCACAGAACGCGAGGATCGACATCATCAGCGGGGCAACCTACACGAGCACCTCCTACGCACAGTCCCTCGATTCGGCTCTTCAGCAGGCCCACGGCGGCTAGGAAAGGTTCTTGATTGGCGTTGCACCGAATTCGGGAAGTGATGGGGATGCCGGTCGCGGTTCAGATCGTCGACGAGGTGGCCGACGAACGCTGGCTCGATGAGGTCTACGGCGACTTCGTGGCCCTGGACGAGGCCTTCAGCCCCTTCCGTTCTGAGAGCGCGGTCAGCCGGATCAATCGGGGAGAGCTTCTCGAGGCGGACTCCGGCCAACTCGTCCGGCAGGCGATGCACCTCTGCCGGCTCTACGAACAGGCGACCAACGGCTACTTCTCGGCCTGGCTCGGAGGGACATTTGATCCCTCGGGCCTGGTCAAGGGTTGGGCCATCGATCGAGCAACCTCAATCCTGGCGCAGAAGGGTTGCCGAAATTTCTTCGTGGATGCGGGTGGAGACGTCCAGGTCCGCGGCGGCCGGGCCGATGGCAGACCGTGGCGAGTTGGAATCAGGCATCCGGTGAGCCGCGACCGGGTCGCCCGCGTGATTGAGGCCCGGGATCTGGCGGTCGCCACCTCGGGGACCTACGAAAAGGGAGACCATATCCTTGATCCCCATACAAAGACGGCTGTTTCCCGCCTGATCAGTTTCACCGTGATCGGGCCGGACATCCTGCAGGCCGATGTCTACGCGACCGCTGGATTCGCGATGGGCGACGGCGGACTCGGCTTCATCGATCGGGTGCCGGGGTATGAGGCCTATGCCATAGATCGGAATCTGATCGCCTCCTGGACATCCGGTTTCGATCGGCATTGCGCACCGGCGACCTGAGCCATGGCACCCATCCCGATCCCGGGGCCGACTGCCGCGCCCGACTAGGTTCGGCTCGGGGCGGCGGACACACCGGCGAGGGCGCCGGCCACGCGGTGGAGGCGCTCGGACGCCTCGCGCGCGATCGGCTCGACCGCATCATTGGCGGCCATCGCCAGGCCGGCGACCGGCTCCATGAAACGGACCAACGTCCGGCCGGTCACGACCTCCTCGAGGACCAGGTTGCAGGGCAGCAACAGCCCGATCGAGGCGTCGGCCGTGATCGCGCGGTGGGCGAGGCTCGGGTTGCAGGCGCCGAGGATGCGGTAGGGCCGGAAGCTCTCTCCGAGCTTGTCTCTGAACGTGCTCTGCACATCGATCTCGGTGAGCACCCCGAACCCCTCGGCCTTCAGCAGTTCGCGCAGGGTGCTTTCGGCGGCAGCCATCGGCCTCCCCACGTCAACGGTGAATTCATGGTCGACAACTTTCATGGAAAACCTCCTGTTCTAGTTGCAAAGATCAGCACCGAGTGCCACTCTCGGCCGTCTCGCCGGGTTAACGTCAGCCTCAGGCAACCCTCGGGCTCCCTTCGTCCCCGATCATCGGAAGACCCGAGCGCATCCACGCGGCCATCCCGCCGACCAGGTTGACGACCTCGAATCCCCGGCCTCGCAGCCACGCGGCCGCTTCGCCGCTGCGCCGACCGCTTCGACAAATCGCCGCCACGGGCTTCGTACGATCGAGCTCACCCACCCGCGATCGCAGCTGGGCCAGCGGGATATGGAGCGCGCCATCGATCCGACCGGCCCGCCATTCGTCGGCTTCATGCACGTCGAGCAGTTGGAAGTGAGCCTTCTTCTCGTTCAATTCCGCCGGGAGGACCACCCTGGGCTCCTATATATAACTGATTGCGTACATAAGCACTTTAGCGTATTCTTCCCTGCGATGATCCCCGAAGCCCTCGTCGAAGAGGCCGCCCACCGCTTCGCGCTCCTCGGCGATCCGACCCGCCTGCGCCTCCTCAGCGTTCTCCACGCCGCCGGCGAATTGCCCGTCGGGGAGCTGGCCGGAAGGGCCGGCGTCGCTCGGGAAAACGCCTCCCAGCACCTCGCTCGCCTCGCGGCGGCCGGGATTGTGGCGAGGCGAAAAGTTGGGACCTCGGTTCACTACCGGGTGGCGGATGCAACGCTGGAGCAGGTCTGCGAATTGGTCTGCGCCGGGGTGCGCGAGCAGGCGTCGCGGCTCGTGGCCGTTTGATCTGAGCCTAGCCGGCCGCAGCCTCCCGGAAAACCTTCGCAAGCTGTGCGTCGGAGGGAAGGCCGGCCAGTCTACTGTCGGTTTGGAAGACACGGCAACTCAGCCCCACCGGAGCTTCGGAGTCGGCCCACGGGTCGCGGCCGTCGACCAGGATCGTCGGCGAACCTCTGAAGCCGAGGCGTTGAGCCTCGTCCGCGCTCTCCACCGGCTGGAGAGTGATGTTTGCCGCGGGCGCGGCTCTCAACACGGCAACCTGGGCCGCCTTCCAGTTCGGGCAGCCATCGAAGTACTGAATCGTGATTTCCACCATCCCGATCATATATCCTGCTGACCAGATATGTCGGTGGCCACAGCATCCAACCTGGCGACCAAGGCCCGTTTCTTCCGCGTCCTCGGCGATCCGACCCGGCTGCGAATCCTGGAGCTGCTGGAGGACGGGGAGAAGGTCGTGGGCGAGCTGGTATCCGGAGTCGGCCAGCCTCAGCCACGGATCAGCACCCATCTCGCCTGCCTTCGCCATTGCGGGTTCGTCGCCGCGGAGCGGCGCGGCAGAGAGGTCGTCTATCGGCTTGGCCTGGGCGGTTTGGACCGGATCTTTCGCCAGGCCGACTCTGCCCTGGATCCCATCGCCGAGCAGCTGGCCAGCTGCACCCGCATCGGTCCCGATTGGGTATGAATCTGCGTCAGCCACCGGTCGACAGCAATGTTTAGGGGCGTCAAGCGAGCTGAAGTGCAGCAACTGATGTCGCAGGGCGCCCAGCTGGTGGAAGTGCTTCCGCCCGGTGACTACGACTGGCTCCATATTCCGAGTGCGATCAACCTCCCTCTCAAGGAACTCGGCAACCTTGCACCGGGCCGCCTCGATCGCAATCAGCCCGTCATCGTCTACTGCCACGAATTCACCTGAGACGTGAGCCCCCGGGCCGCGGCGCGGCTCGTAACGCTGGGATTCCGGGAGGTCTACGACTACGAGGGTGGGAAGCTGGACTGGCTGGGCGCCGGTCTGCCGCGCGATGGTGACGACGCGGCAAAGCTGACGGTCGGCGACATTGCCCGACCGGGCCTCCCGACAGCTCGTCTTGGCGACCGCGCCGACACCGTGCTGGGGAAAATGACCCCGGGTGCGTGGCCGCAGGCGGTGGTCGTCGACGAGGCCGGGGTCGTGCTCGGGCGACTGCGAAAGAGCCGGCTCCAGGGGTCTCCAGCCGAGCTCGTGGATGTCCTGATGGAAGAGGGACCTTCGACGGCGCGCGCCAACGAAGATCTGGTCGCAACCGTGAAGGGGATGAGGGCGGATGACATCCACTTTCTGCTGGTGAGCACACCGGATGGCCATCCACTCGGTCTGCTCTTCCTGCACGACGCGTCGAAGCGGCTGGAAAAAGGCTAGCCGATAGCCTCGGCATGAGCCATCATTGGGCTCCTGCACGACGGATGATTCGGGCAGGCCCGGTTGCTGGCGGCGCCCCACGCGCGCAAAAATGCGAGGGAAAGATTCAAGTGGCCGACATACTTGAGCTGGTCGACATCGAGGAGCTCCGCCGGGAAGTTCGTACGAAGTACCGCGAGGTGGCAGCGGATCCGGGCGCGCAGTACCACTTTCACACCGGCCGGGCTCACGCCCACAGGCTTGGGTATCCCAACTCACCGCTGGACCAATTGCCGGAGGAGGCGTGCGAAGCATTCGCAGGCGTCGCCAATCCGTTCTACTGGGGCGGTCCAAAACCCGGCGAGAAGGTCGTCGATCTGGGTTCGGGTTCGGGCATGGACTCATTCCTCGCCGCCCTCTGGGTGGGACCCGCCGGTCGTGTGGTGGGAGTCGACATGACCCCCGAGATGCTGGAGCGTAGCCGAGAGCTGGTCGCGCGCCTTGGATTGACCAATGTCGAGTTTCGCCAGGGCTTCATCGAGGAACCCCCGGTCGAGGACAGCTGGGCCGATGTGGTCATCTCCAACGGTGTATTCAACCTGTGCCCCGACAAGCTGGGGGTCTACCGCCAGGTCCACCGCCTGCTGCGTCCCGGCGGCCGAATGACCGTCGCCGACATCTGTCTCGAGAAACCGGTCCCGCAGGAAGCTCTGCGTGACATCGACCTCTGGACGGGTTGAATCGCGGGCGCCCTGCCGTGCGCGGGGTGGGAAGCGGTGATCAGCGGAGCAGGCCTCGTGGAGGTTGAGCTCGCCAATCCAGTCGATACCTTCGCCGGCGCCGCCGGCGAGCCCAATGCCCGGGAGTTCGGGACGTTTGGATACTCGATACGAGCGAGCAAAAGCTCGTAGCAAACAGCTGGAGTTGCCAGCGCCGGTCAGCGTGGAAGCGGAACCGGCCGGGACGCGAATGCCCCGGCCGGCCAAAGAAAGGGGTCAGGCGGAGGTCGTCGCGGGGACCTTCGGCTGGAATTCGGTGGTTACCGGGGTGCCCTGAAGGACGACTTTGAGCGCCTTGCTGTTGGCGGCATCGATGAACACGTCGTAGGCGGCCATCGTGTCTTCGATCGGGAAGCGGTGGGTAGCCATGACGGTGGGATCCAGGCGACCGCCCTGGATCAGAGAGAGCAGCTGCGGGATGGTGCGGCTGTCCACCAGCCCTGTGGTGATGGTGACGTCCTTGATCCACAGCCTCTCGAGGTGGAGCGTCACGGGCTTGCCATGGACACCGATGTTGGCCACGGTCCCACCGGGTCGGACCAGCTCGGCCGCCAGCTCGAACGTTGCCGGCACGCCGACTGCCTCGATCGCCACGTCAGCACCAAGTCCGCCGGTCAGCTCCATGACCTTCTTGACCGCATCCTCGCGGCCGTTGTTGATGGTCACGTCGGCGCCGAACTCCTTGGCCTTGGCAAGGCGGGCATCGGCGAGGTCGATCACGATGATCCGGCCGGGCGTGTACAGCTTGGCGGTCATCACCGCAGCCAGCCCGATCGGGCCCGCCCCCACGATGGCGACCGTGTCGCCGGGCTTGACGCCGCCGTTTTGGACGCCGACCTCGAACGAGGTCGGGAGGATATCGGAGAGGAAGAGGACCTGCTCGTCGGTCAGGCCGGAAGGGATCTTGTAGAGCGAGTTGTCAGCGAAGGGCACCCGGGCGTACTCGGCCTGGAGCCCATCGATCAGATGCCCGAAGATCCAGCCACCACCTCCTGTGCACTGGCCGTACCGGGCCTCTTTGCAGTAACGACAGCTGCCGCAGGAGGTGATGCAGGAGATGAGCACGCGGTCACCGATCTGGAAGTTGGTCACCGCCGCACCGGTCTCGACCACCGTCCCGACGGCCTCGTGGCCGAGGATCGTGCCTGACTTGACCGCGGGGACGTCGCCCCGGAGGATGTGGAGGTCGCTGCCGCAGATGGTGGCGGTGTCGATCTTCACGACAGCGTCGGTCGGCTTCTGGATGCTCGGGTTGGGGACGGTATCCCAGGATCGAAGTCCGGGTCCGTGGTAAACAAGTGCCTTCATGGGGTCGCTTTCTCCTTAGCCGTGGAGCGGGCTGGGCTGGGGCGTTATTCGCCCAGGAGAAGCCTCGGCGCAGCGGAGCCGGGAGGTCAGTGCCGAAGGTCCCTGTGGTTGGAGGCCGCTCAGTCGCTAACGGGCGATCAGAGGACGGGGCGCCTCCGGCTCGGCGATGCGAGCCCTGGCGTCGACGACCACCGCTCCCTCGGGTCCGACCAGGACCGGGTTGAGGTCCATCTCGGCCAGCTCGGGGTGGTCCTCGACCAGGGCGCTGACGCGGAGCAGGACATCTTCGAGGGCCTCGACCCGCGCCGGTGGCGCGCCTCGGAAGCCGTCCAGAAGGGGAAAGGTCTGCAGGGACCGGATCATGCCGGTGGCGTCACGGTCGCTGAGCGGCGTGATCCGTACGCTGACGTCCTTCAGGAGCTCGGCCTGGATACCGCCCGCGCCGCAGGCGACGACGGGGCCGAAGTGGCTGTCGTGGACCACGCCGACCAGCATCTCGACCCCCGCCGGCGCCATTCGCTGGACGATGAAGCCCGCCGGTTCCAGGCCGCCTGATCGCAGGCGCGCGGTCATCTCCCCGGCGGCCCGACGAACCGCCGCCCCACCGCCGAGGTCGAGCCGGACGGCGCCCGCCTCCGTCCTGTGCAGGAGGCCCTCCGCGATGGCCTTGAGAGCCACCCGGCCTCCCATCTCGGCTGCGAATCGGCCGGCCTCCCGGGCGGACCGGGCGACTCGAGCTTCGGCCAGCGGCAGGCCGTAGCAGTGAAGCAGGGTGGCCAGCTCCTCCGCCTCGAGCCAACCCCCTCCGGCGGCCAGGCGGCGGGCCACGACTGCATCCGCATCGTGGCGCCGAATCCCCTCCAGCACCGGGACCGTACCCTGCGGCTGTCGGCGCCAGGCGAAGTAGCGAGCGGCGTGAACCAGGGCTCGGCCCGCCTCCTCGGGGAACCAGTAGGTCGGAATCGAGCCCGCGGCGGAGGATGCTTGAGGAGGACCTCCGGCGGTCATGAATACCTGAAGCAGCGGCGGGCCGCCCGCCTTCGCGGCCATTCGCACGGCCTCGGCGACGTCACTCCCGGCCGTGATCATGGTCGGGATGAAGATGGCCACCAACGCGTCGACTTCGCCGGAAGCAGCGACCGCCTCCAGGACATGCCGGTACTGATCACCGCTGGCGGCGGCGGTCATGTCCACCGGGTTGAGGGAGGAGGCGTGCCCCGGCAGGAACCCGGTCAGCCGCCTGCGCAGGCCTTTCGAGAAGGCCGGCACCTCGAGGCCGCCCGCCTGGAGCGTGTCGGCGCAGAGGATACCCGGCCCTCCGGCGTTGGTCACGATTCCGACCCGGGGGCCGGCTGGAGGGCCGGGACCGGCCAGCAGGGCGGCCACGTCGAGAAGCTCGGCGACGGTGTCGGTCCGGATCACGCCGGCCTGGTTGAAGAGCGCATCGACGGTGAGGTCGGAGTCGGCGATCAGGGCGCCGGTGTGAGACGAGGTGGCCCGGCTGCCCGCCGGTGAGCGGCCGCTCTTGACCACCACGATCGGCTTCAGGCGGGCAACCCGGCGGGCGACGCGCGCGAACTTGCGCGGGTTGCCGAAAGACTCCAGATAGAGCAGGCAGACCTTCGTCCGCGGATCCTGCTCCCAGTACTGAAGGAGGTCGTTGCCGGAGATGTCGGCCTTGTTGCCGACGGAGACGAAGGTCGAGATGCCGAGCCCGCGTGCGGCGGCGAAGGCGACGGCCGAAATCCCGAGGGCACCGCTCTGGGACATGAAGCCCACGCTGCCGGCAGGCGGGAGCGGGATCGCGAAGGTGGCGTTGAGTTGAACCGAGGGGGAGGTGTTGAGGACGCCCAGGCAGTTCGGGCCAACCAGGCGCATGCCCGACTCCCTGCAGACCGCCAGGAGCTGGCGCTGCCGCTCGGCGCCCTCGGCGCCCGCCTCGGCGAACCCGGATGAGATCACCACCAACGCGGAGACCCCGGCATCGGCGCACTGCCGGGAAACCCCGACCACCTTGGCGGCGGGCACGGCGACGATGGCCATCTCGATCGGTCCGGGGACGTCGCCGATGGAGGCAAAGGCGGGCACGCCGTGGATCGTCGTGGCCGACGCATTGACGGGGTGAAGCCGTCCCCTGAACCCTGCCTCGAGGAGATTGCCGAAGAGCCGTCCACCGACGGTTTCCAACGAGCGGGAGGCCCCGATCACAGCCACCGAGGCCGGCTCGAGGATGTGCCGGAGGGCTGCGCTCGCAGCTGTCCGATCCCGGCTCTCGAAGCGCTCCAGGGCATCACCGGAGAGGGCGGTCGGAAACTCGAGGTGAACCGCGCCCGAGATGAACCTGCTCCGGATTGGGAAGCCGCTCTCCAGGAAGACCTGCATCATCTTGTGGTTGCCGTACATCACCTCGGCCTCGAACTCGGGGATTCCGGATGCCGCCGCGGCCTGGGCGAGGTGGCCGAGGAGGATGGTGCCCACGCCCTTGCCGTGGAGCTCGTCGGAGACCGCCAGCGCCACCTCCGCGCGATCGACCACGCCGGCGGCATAGAACGCGTGCGCGACCAGCCTCGCGTCGTGGCCGGTGGTGGCGACCAGGCCGTAGCGCCGCCGGTAGTCGACGTTGAGCAGCCGGGTCACCACGTTGTCGAAGTTGGCGCCGCCACTGAAGAAGCGGAACGTCCGCGACTCGGGCGAGAGGCGGCCATAGAAGTCGATCAGGTCGGCATGGTCGTCCCGGCGGGTGGGCCGGAGATGGAGCGTTGAGCCATCGCGAAGAACGACGTCCGCCTCCCTCCAGGTCGGGTAGGCGGGTGGATCGAAGGCAGTATCGACCATCAGCTCGGCACCCGGCTCAGACTAGGTCCTCCCCGCCCTGGGCGACGACCAGGCACGAGGTCTCGGAAGGACGTGACAAGAAATAAAGACTCCGGCGAGCACTGCCCGCCGGAGTCGGAGAATCGCCGTCGCAGTCAGGCCTAGAGGGCCGGCACCAGCTTGCCGGCGGTCTTGACCTTGGTGGCCACTGCCGCCTCCCGCCTCCAGGCGAGGATCTCAAAGCCGAGCGCGACGAGGACGACGAGGGCGGCCAGGACCAGGCCGTCGCCACCGTAAGTGGTGTAAGTCGCGAGAGTCGACCAGCCCCACGCGTTGAGGAGCATGTTGCGCAGGGTGTTGCCCTGGAAGAGGGTCGCCTGCTGGCCGGCCAGCTTGGCGTTGGTCGGATCCTGCTGTGCCGCACGGCTCACCTGGGCATAGGTCTTGCCGCCGGCGATGGTCTTGAGGTGCCGGCCGATGAAGCCGTCCGCATAAGCCTTGGCCGTGACGCCGCTGTCGACGGGAAGGCCGGCGTACTGGGTGATGTCGCTGAACTCAGCGGGGTCGAGCGCGCCGCCGGCAACGACGGCCGAAGCGGGCGGGAAGAAGATCTGCTGGGCCGCCAGCTGATCGTGGACGGTGGTGTTGACGAAGTTGCCCTCATTGATGAGGAAAACCGCAGCCGCCCCCAGAACGACGATAAGGACCGCCTGCAGGCTCATGATCCGCCATCGCATTGCCTTGTTCACTTTTCGTGTCCCCTTTCTTCGGGTTCATTCCAGAACCCTGACTTGATGGAATTGAAGCGCCCAGAAACTCGGCGGAGGCCCTGCTCGCTTGCTCTTGTCGTGCTTCAGTTAAGCCGCCTGCTCCAAGTTCGTTAATTGCCTAAGGGCCCCTGTTGTACGGGTCATTCGGGCCCCTCTGGGTCTCCTGGAGGCGTCAGCCCTTCTCGACGACAAGGACCGGGCGGTCCGTCAGGTGGATCACCTCGTGGTTGACGCTGCCGGCGACCAGGCCACCCAACTCGGAGAGCCGTCGGGAGCCCATCACGATGAGGTCGGCGCCCCAGGTCCTGGCGACGTCGGCGATGTCCTGGGCGACGAACGAAGAGGGACCGGCGACCTTCGCCTCGGCGGTGACGCCGGCCGTACGAAGCCTGCCGACGATGTCGTTGAGGACCGCGTCCGCGTCCTCTTCGGACTCGACCCAGGTCACGCCCTCGCCCGCGGTCAGGTTGCGCACATGGAGAACCATTGCCATGGCCTTCGCGGCGAGCGCGATCGTGGTCACGGCTTCGATCGCCTGGGGCACCTCGTCCCCGCCGGCGACGGCGAGCAGCACCCGCTTCAACTGCAGGCCGTGGTGCTGGTCGGTGCCCTGCCGGATGATGAGAACCGGGCAGGAAACCTTCTGTAGCACCCGGTGGCCGACGCTGCCGAGGAACAGTCCCTCGAAGTCGGAGCGGCCACGGGAGCCGACGGCGACGAGGCCGGCCGACCGTTGGCGCGCAGCGTCCGCGATCATGTCAGGAATCTTCTTGTCCGGTGCCGTGGCAACCTCGGAGGTGGCGGTGACACCGGCGGCGACCAGCCGCGCGGCGATGCCGTCCACCAGCTGCCTCGCCTCGGGCAGGGTTTCGACATCCCAGAGTCCCCGGTTGATGCGGATATCCATATTCCAGACATGGAGGATGTGAACCTCGGCCCTGGCTGCCCTGGCGATGGTCGCGACGGCGTCGACCGCTCCCGTCGAACGGGGAGTGCCGTCGACGGCGAACAGAATCCGGCTGAACTGCCCATTGGATGCTGAATGGTTCTTCATGGCCGCATCAGGCTCTCCCCGCGGTCCCTTCGGGACGAGGGCCGAAGGACCTGCGAATATGAGTCCCGAGGTCCCGCCACTGCCTCAGCGCTGGCAGCGTGGAAGCCCACCGGTTGGAACGTCCATCCCGCGGGTGTCGTCGAATCGATAGGTGAGCGAGCTCCGGATCCCGACCACCCCGTCGACGCCATGGATCAGGCGGGTCAGGATGGGGATGTCGCTTCGCCGCTCGACGACGCCTTTCAGGTTGACGACTCCGTTGACCGCCGTGACCGCGACCAGGTCCGGATCCATCCACAGGGTTCGCACCATGACCTCCTGGCGCACGTCGCGAATCAGGTCCGCATCGGGTCTCAGGAAGGCGGTCAACATGTCGCCGCGGCTGACGATACCGACCAGGCATCCGTCGTCGTCGATGACCGGGAGCCGCTTGACGCCCTTGGCGTGAAGAAGGCGAGCCACCTCTCCCAGGCCTGCCCCCGCCCGGACCGTGTGGACCGGGGTCGACATCAGATCGGCCGCCACCAGGCCTGCCGCCTTGGCGAGCTCGCGGCGCCGGCGCGGCCCCTCGAAGCGGCTGTGACCCGCACCGGGATCTGGGTTGACCTCCTTGAGCAGCAGGTCGGCCTCGGAAACGATGCCGATCGGCCGGCCGTCAACGTCAACCACCGGCACAGCGCTGATCCGGTGAGTGGCCAGCAGTCGGACAATCTCCACGAACGTGGTCGACAGGGAGACCGCGATCGGACTGCAAGTCATGACGTCGCTGACGCTTCGTCCTGCCCTGGGGGCCTCCTGGAGGTTCATCAGCGCCGACGATAGCCTGTCGCCCGCAGGAGGTTGAAGGGTCTTTCGGCCCGCTTCGTTAAGGACTCGGGCGGATCACAGGGGCAGCCTGAGCCGCACCGTCGTGCCGCGTCCCGGTGCGGACTCGAGCTCCATCGAACCCTTCAGCGCCGCGGCCCGCTCGCGGAGGTTGGGCAACCCCTGGCCGCCCCCCACGACGGCGCCGGCGTCGAAGCCGCGACCGTCGTCGGCGATCTCCAGGACGGCCCAGCCGCCATCCTCGGCAAGCGTGACCCGACAGGTTCCCGGGCCGGCATGGCGGGCGGCGTTGGAGAGTGCCTCTCGAACCAGCTGGATGACATCGCCGGCGATCGGCGAGAGCCGGGCGGCAAGGCTCGGATCCACGACCGCCACCACCGTCAGCCCCGACTCCTCCGCCACGTCATCTGCCAGGCGCCGGATCGCCTGGTCCAGCTGGCGGTCGGCGAGGAGACCCGGCCGCAGCCCGAAGATGTAGTTGCGCAGGTCCCGGATCGCGCTGTCAATCTCGGTCACGGCCTTCTCGAGGCGGTCGGAGACCTCCGGCTGGCCGGCGGCGAGGGCCGTCGCCTGGAGGTTCATCCCGACGGCGAAGAGGGACTGGATGACGCCGTCGTGGAGCTCGCGCCCGATCCGCTCCCGGTCCTCGAGGATCGCCAGCCGGCCCAACTCCGCGCGAACCCGCGTGTACTCCACCGACACGGAGGCCTGGGCGGCGAACAGCTCCACCAACTGCTGTTGCTCGGGTCCGAACGCCGGCTCGCCGGGCTCCTTGGCGACGGCAAGGGCTCCGAACACAAGCCCCCCGGCCTCGAGGGGTACGACCAGGGTCGGGCCGAAGCCGGCCCCTTGAATGGCGGGACCGTGGGAACGCGGGTCGCCGGCCGGGTTGGCCACGTTCACCGAGCGACCGGTGCGGACAGCCTCGCCCGCCAGAGAGCCGACCAACGGCAGCAGCATTCCCCGGAGCACGTCCGCCCGGGCGCCGTCGGCAACCTGGATCGCAAGGTTCACCCCGTCACCCGCCGGCATCGAGATGGTGGCGATCGCGGCCCCCGCTATCTCCCTGGCTCGCTGGCAGACGGTGGCCAGCAGCGTCTCGGCGGGTTCACCGGCGAGGATCTTCTGGCCGATCTCGAGGAGCGCCTGCATGCGGTCCTGTCCTCGCTTGAACTCGGTGATGTCGCGGGTCACGTTGGCGAAGCCGCGGAGCTTTCCGGTCTCGTCGTGGAGGGCGGTGATGGCGATATCCGCCCAGAAGCGGGCGCCACCCTTCCTCACTCGCCAGGCCTGCTCCTCGAAATGGCCGGTCTCCGCCGCGATGCGGAGGATCTCGGCTGGCCTCCCGGCCTGGACCTCCTCGTCGATGAAAAAGATGCTGAAGGACCGACCGACGACCTCCTCCGACCGGTAGTCCTTGATCCTCTCCGCACCCGAGTTCCAGCTGGCAACCCTGCCCTCCGGGTCGAGCATGTAGAGCGCGTAGTCCTGCACCCCGTTGATGAGCAGCTCGAACCGCTCCTGGCTTTGACGCAGCTCCTGCTCACGGGCGATCCTCTCGCGGGCGTCGCGCACCGCGCCCACCACCAGTATCCCCGCCGCCGTCTCCAGGGGCCGGAGTCCGATGTCGACCGGGATCTCGGTACCGTCCTTGGCCAGGAGGACGATCTTGAGCCCGCCGCCCATGGTCCGCGTCGGGTGGCCGGCGACCCGGTAGCCCGCTCGATGTTCGGCATGCCCGGGGTGGTAGCGGGAGGGGATGAGGGTTTCGACCGGGCGGCCGAGCAACTCCTCGGCCGTATAGCCCGAGAGCCTGGCGAGCTCACCGCTGGCGAGCGTGACGATGCCCTCGGAATCGACGACCACGATCCCGTCCGGCAGAGCGTCGAGGAGGTCCTGGCTGATCTGGACCTCGTCCGAGCCTCGACTACCCACCGCCAGCCGGAAGTCTAGTCGTCAAACTAGAGCCCAGATGGAGGACACCACCACCGACGGCGACCGCCGGCTGCGGGTGATGCTCGTCGATGACCACGAGGTCGTGCGGAGCGGGGTCCGCGCCCTGCTCGAGGCGGCGGGCGGGATCTCGGTCGTGGCGGAGGCAGGCACCGCCTCGGATGCGATCCGAGCCGCGGCCGCGAACCGGCCCGACGTGATCGTGATGGATGTTCGGCTGGCCGACGGCAGCGGCATCGAGGCGACGCGCGAGATCCGCGCCCAGCGCCCGCAGACCCAGGTCCTGATGCTGACCTCCTTCGCCGATGATGAGGCCCTGTTCGCCTCGATCATGGCCGGGGCCTCCGGCTACGTCCTCAAGCAGATCCGCGGAGGCGAGCTGATCCGGGCCGTCCGCGCCGTCGGGGCCGGACAGAGCCTCCTCGACCCCGCCGTCACCCGGCGCGTCCTCGACCGCCTGCGCAAGGGCAAGCACATGCTCTCCGACGAACGCCTCGCGCGGCTCTCGGCCCAGGAGGAGCGGATCCTGACCCTGGTCGCCGACGGGCGGACCAACCGGCAGATCGGGGACGAACTCAAGCTGGCCGAGAAGACGGTTAAGAACTACGTCTCGAGCATCCTCTCCAAGCTCGACGTCGCCCGGCGCGCCGAGGCCGCCGCCTACCTCGCCCGCCACACCCGCTTTCCGCTCTAGGCAGGCCGCGCGGAGTGCAGTAAGTTCGGTCGGCAACTCGCCGCTCAGGCATGTGAGAAGAGACGCGCGAGGAGGAAGGCCACGGTCGCGGCCACTCCGCCGATGCCAACCGTCTGGAGGGCGCTTTTGATGGCGGACACACCCGTAAAGCGCCCCTTCACGTAGCCGAAGATGGTGAGGGCAAACAGGGTGCCGACCACTGACAGCAGCAGCGCCGGGCTCGCCTTTTTGAAGAAGAAATAGGGAGCCAGCGGAATCAGGCCACCGACGACATAGGAGCCGCCGATCCGCAATGCGCTCGCGAGCGCGGTCTTCGGATCCGGTTCCTCGAGGCCCAGCTCGAAACGCATCATGAAGTCGACCCACTTGTCGGGATCTCGGCGCAGAGCGGCGACCACCGGTGCCGCCTCGGTCTCACTGACGCCGTAGTTGGCCAGTGCCTCAAGGACCTCGGCCTCCTCGGCGTGAGTTTGATTCCTGACCTCATCGTGCTCCCGGCGCCGCTCGCTCTGATAGTGCTCGGCGTCGCTGCGGGCAGCCAGGTAACCGCCCAAACCCATCGCGATCGATCCCGCCGCGATCTCCGCCATGCCCGCCGTCACGACCAGCCCGGTTGCGGCCACTGCCCCCGAGATGCCGGCGGCCAACGCAAACGGCACCGTCAGTCCATCGGACATCCCGATGACGACGTCGCGAACCGCCTCGCTCCCGGTGAAGTGCTGCTCGCGGTGCCCACGCGGGAGGGTCCGGCTCACCGTCTCAGCATCTCAGAGGGCGCAGGACATCCATGTCGAACAGGATTTCACTCCCGATCGGGAGCCTACCCGTGAAGGATCCGCCTGGTCTTCTCGAACTCGTCCTGGTCGATCGCGCCGGACGCGAAGCGCTTGAGCAGAGCGTCCATGGCCTGATCCTCGTCCCTGCGGGAACCGGAGAAGGCCCGGACGGCAAGGACGATGACCACGAAGAGGGCGCCGCAAAAGAGCACCACCACCGGGGCCATCCAGAGCCAGCTGTTGTCGCCGTAACCCCACATCATCTTGATCTCTCCTTAACCGCTTGATGAACCCAATGTAGGCCCGGCAGCGGAGGGCGAGGAGTGCCAGATGGCCCGCTCTGGAGGGGCCGAGCTTTCAGTTTCGCCGGCGGCTAATCCTCAACCTGGACGACCATCGCGTCGAGGCCTCCGGTTCCGATCTCGCCCGCATGCTTGAAGGCGGCCTGGCCCTCGGCGCTGGCTCCAGCCTGGCCGAGAGCAGCCTGGTTCTCGAAGTAGAGCTCGGCGATCCGGTGGTAGGACGCTTTGGAGCCGTCCATCATCCCCGTCACCTTGCCGAACTCGATCTTCGCCAGGTGTGGGATGCTGCGGGCCATCGCCACGTGCTCGCCCTGGTAGCGGCGTTCGAATTCCTGAACATCGGTGGGGTGCCGGTAGGCAACGACCAGCTTGACCATCTCCAGGTCCTCCAATTGATCACCGACTGAATCTCAGGATCGTATGCGAAGACCCGCCTTCCCGGTGAGGCAGACGTTTCGCGCCCCGAACTACTCGGCGCCCTGGTCTCGAAGCTCCTTCCATCTTCCGCGCCAGAATTCGCGGCGCTGGCTGAACCAGGTTGCCTTTCGTGGCAGATCGGAGGCCGTCGCGAGCTCCAACAGCGCCGAATAGACGCCATACCAATGGACGGCGTCGCTGGAGAATTCCGAGTTTGGGTCTTCTCCAGGCTGAAGCTGGTCAGCTTTGTCCAACCCCGGGAGCTGGTCTACGTCATCCATGTTTCCGCCACCAACGTGGGACCCATGTGGCCTGAACGGGCAAGCTCGAGATGTGGCTTGAGGATTGACATTTTACATCCAGGAAGGATCGCAGCTGACTCGAGCCCTGCCAGTGTTGAAGACGCGGGGCGAGCCATCACACCCCCACCCTGCACCGCTACGAGATCGGCGAAGAGGGCCTCCTGGGGGGCGAGAGGATGGCAGTTGAGCGGTGATCGCGCGCCGGCGCGGTTAAAAAGTTACTGACTTTGTTACCTGGCTCGCCCGACACTGCCCGTCCGACGGGCAAACCGCTGGGAGTGGCACTCGGACGGACCAAACTCCGGCCGGGCTTAGCTGGTGGAGGCACGGAGATCGGCGGCGATAGCGGTGGTGATGGCGGGTCCCGGGCTCACGGGCGGAGCTCCCGCACCGGTGGCCGGGGTCAAAGAGCGTTTTCGATCGACCCCGGCGGGTCGGGAGGAATCCTCGGCCGAGTGGCAGGCGGAGCCGCCGCCACCTCCATGATCGGTGAGCGCGCTCCCTCATTGACCAGGCATTCGATCGCGATCGTGGACGATCAGATCGACATGCGGCAGCTGCTGGCGGTCCGCCGCGGAATGGTCCCTGGCCTGGACCTGGTCGGCCAGGGCGGAAATGGAGATGACGCCATCAGCCTGGCTCGCGAGGCTTCACCCGACCTCATGACCCTCGACCTGCGGATGCCCGGGATGGGGGGCGCGGAAGCGATCCCGCTTCTTCGAGCCGCATCCCCTCGCATGCGAATCGTGGTCTACACCTCGCAGGTGGACGGAGCGGACCTCTCCAAGGGCAGCCGGCCCGATGCGATCGTCCTCAAGGGCGCCAACCTCGGGGACCTGGTCACGGTCATCGTCGACCTCCTGGCCGAAGGGCCGCAGGACCTGGTACGGGTCGATCTGGGCCGCCTGCCGGTGCAGGTGGCGGTTGACGCCTTCGACAGCTGGGTCGGCCTCAATGCCCGCGTGCGCGGGGCACTTGCGACAGAGGGCGATATCAGCTCGGAGCTGCTCGGTGACGTACCCCTCAAGTCCTCCGAGCTGCTCTGCCTGATGGGCGTGTTCATGCAGTTCGGGATGCCCCTGATGATCGCCAGCGCGGCGGGCGACTCCGTTGTCGACCTCCAATTCACGGTCAACCGGCAGGCCGGGGCGGCGGCCCGGGGAGCGCTGCTCGCCCTGGGTGGAAACGGCACCTTGCGAGCGTTCAACCGGGCCTGGTCCCATCGCCCGACCAAGGAGGCTGAACAGGCGCTGGACCTGGTGGACAGCAGGCTGGTCGAGCAGCTGCCTATTTCGTAGGGCAGACGCCTGGGCGGACGACTCGGCGACGGTAGCGGTCCCGGGTGGACGATGCCTGTCCGGTCTTCGACGCAAAAGATTAGTGGACGGGAGTCATGATCTCGACTAACATCCGGCCAGAATGAAACGACGACCACTGCTGCTGCTTTCGCTGACCATCACCGTCGCGCTCGCGGGCGCCTGGCCAATGACGGCGCTGGCGGCCAGCCTGCCCAGGCTGGGGACAGCCACCAACTTCGCGGTCCTCGCCGGCTCAACGATCACGAACACCGGCCCCACCACGATCAACGGCGACTTTGGTCTGCACCCCGGCACCGCGGTGACAGGGTTTCCGCCCGGGATCATCAATGGCGCGTCGCACATCACGGACGCCGTGGCCCTGCAGGCGAAGAACGACCTCGTGACGGCCTACAACGACACCGCCAGTCAGACGCCCTTCGTCGATCTCACTGGCAAGGACCTCGGAAACCTGAACCTCACCCCCGGCGTCTATCGCTTCTCGTCCTCGGCGCAGTTGACCGGGCCGCTCACCCTCAGCGGCTTTGGCACCTTCATCTTCCAGATCGGAAGCTCGCTCACGACGGCCAGCGCGTCCAGCGTCATCCTCACCAACGGCGCCCAGGCGTGTGGCGTCTACTGGCAGGTCACGAGCTCGGCGACCTTTGGGTCAACCACCGCCTTTCAAGGAACCGTGATGGCTCTCTCAAGCATCACCATGAATGCAGGCGCGACCATTATCGGGCGAGCCCTGGCCCGAAATGGTGCCCTGACGACGATCCAGAACACGATCACCCGGCCCGCCGCCTCCTGCGCCTCGCTGCCCTTCACCGGAGGTCCCTCGCTGCCCTTCACCGGAGGTCCCTCGCTGCCCTTCACCGGAGTTCCTCTCGAGCTGCGCGGAGGGTTCCCCTGGCAGCTGGTCCTGATCGGCGTTGGCGGCGGTCTCGGTGCGCTGGCGTTGGGCTTTAGCGTTCGGGCGCGCCGCCGCACCGCGTAGGGCCCGGATGGCGCGGAAATCGGGCCCGTCTCGCGCGCCCGGAGTGCTCCTCGCCGAGGTGGCGCTGGTGGTGCTGTTGCTGGCGGGGCTGGTGCTGGCCTGGCCGGCAGGCGTGCCGACTGGCTCTGCGAGTGAAACGGCCGCCACCGTTCTTTCCGCTCCCCGCTCTCTGCAGGCCGCCGACTTCCAGGCCGGTCCGGACGATATGGCCCCGGCGCGGAACATCCGTCGAGGCGCGGCGACCGCCCCACCGGCGCCGACCGCTCCGCCGGTCCAGCTGTTCATCCCCTCGTTGAACCTCCATCCTCGGGTGGAATCAATCGGACTTGAACGCTCGGGGGCGATGGCCGCACCGCGCAACTACTTTGACGTCGGGTGGTACAACGGCGGACCCGTCCCGGGCGATCCCGGCGACGCCGTCATCGACGGCCACGCCGGCTACCCGGGCCAACCACTGGTTTTCGCGCGGCTGGCAAAGCTCCGGTCAGGCGACCGGATCGTGGTCGTGCTGGCCGACGGCACGCGGCGCGCTTTCGTCGTCAATTCGGTCAAGAGCTGGTCTGCGCGAGCTCACCCGACAGGTCTCTTCGAGCCCGATGGGCCGCCCCGGCTCTCTCTCATAACCTGCTCGGGGCAATTCAACGACAAGAACTTCGCCTATGCAGACCGGCTCGTCGTCGAGGCCAGCTACGCGGCCGCGGGTTGATTCGCGACCGATCAGCTCAGCGTCGCCGGGATTCGGAGGGAGGGTTAGACAAAACTTACTTCCAACTCCAACCTTGCTCACCGCGATCAGCGTGCCACCCATCAACGTCGCGAGCTTGCGGCTCACCGAAAGCCCGAGGCCAATCCCCTCGGGATTGGTCCCGCATCGGCCCGCAGGCCTACCGCGACTTCGGCAACGGTGGCGGCGAGGGGGTCACTGTCTCCGTCGACGGTGGCGACTACTACGCCGAGCCGCCGCCCGCCGGGGGCGCCGGGACCTTCACCATCGCCTCCGGCGGCGGGTCGGGGACGGTCGACGGCGTCCATTTGAAGGGCAACTACGGTACCCAGGTGAGCCTCTCCGGGTCGTGTGGCTGCCGGTAACGAGCAACGGCCCAAGCAATCCGAATCAGATCAGCTGCGGACTCCCCAGTGCAGCGCCGACGGGGCATAAGATCCGTCAGCCTGCCGGTGCAACGTGGTCCACGAATGGCGCTGGGCGGGGGTTCCCAGGCCGACGATGTCACCCACCTCGATCCAGCTTGGCTCCATTGATTCGGCGTAGGCAAGAGCCTCTTCACGGGATGCGAGAGCCTCTTTCTCTACCGGATGGCCAGGCTTGATCACCTCGACCTCCCAACCATGTCGGTGAGCCACGCGCACAAACATCGGCACACCCGGAAGATAGCAGCCGGGCTACATCCGCCAAGGGGATCCCGCCATCAACCAGAAGGAGTGCCGCTGGCGCGTTGTGGGCCGGCCTTCGGCCCGCGACCGTTCTCAGGGCAGCCCGACTCCTAACGCAGGTTGGTCCACTCGGTTAGTAGGTCGGAAGCGCTGATAGGGTCTTGGCAGCCTGTCGTCTTGATCGGGGTCGGTTCAGCGCTCCGCCCTGCTGAAGGGGGGCTAAATCCCGTCCAACTCGCGTGGCAGCGCGGGAAGCGCGGCCGGCTGGTAACCTGCCGGATGCTCCAACTCCTATTGCTGCTGCTGCGCACCCTTCTCACCGCCGTCCGGTCCCGTCGTGAGGTCGCTTTCGAAAACCTTGTCCTCCGCCACCAGCTCCAGGTCGCCCTGCGGACAAATCGCCACCCTCGCTTCCGCCGTCAAGATCGCATTGTTTGGGTATGGCTGCAGC
>DAIRGV010000020.1:0-32852 GCA_036794405.1 Candidatus Dormiibacterota bacterium | reverse complement strand
CCCGCCTCGATCCGCTCGCGGGCCGCGGCGGGCGTCAGCTGGCGGGCGCTGAAGCGGCCGATCCCGGTCTTGACCGGAACCGTCGTCAGGCCGGTCCCCAGCAGCTCGGTGCCCTCGGCGCAGGTCTGCGTATCCCCGGTCACCAGCAGGACCGGGCAGCCCCAGTTGCCGCAGAGCGCCGCGTTGATTCCCGACTCCCCGTGGAGCCGGTCATTGAACCACAGGTTGTGCCATTGGGAGCCGGACACGGTGTGCGAGAGCACCCCGCCGGCGGTTCCGGCCATGGCATGCATGCCGACGAAGAGGGCGGCGTCGCAGCCGCGCTCGAGGGGCTCGACGTACTCGGTCCAGGACTCCTGGACGACGAACTCGCAACCCGGGTCGAGTCGTTCCTGGAGGAGCGAGTTGAATGACCAGCCGCCGCCGGCGCCGTGGCAGTCCATGACGATCACCTCGGTGGCGCCCCCGGCTCGTGCGCCGCGAACGGCGGCGTTGACCTCCTCGGTGTAGAGGACTCGTCCCTCCTGGTAGGCGGCCGAGTCTCCACCTGTCACCTGCGCCCACTTGACGATCCCTGCCACGCCTTCCATGTCGGACATGATCAGGATTCGCATCTGCTAGCGATCCGTCGCCGTGGCGGGCCCGATCCTGATCAGGTCGCGCATCGACAGCATGCCGACGATCCTGCCGCCGTCGGTCACCGGAAGGTGCCGGATGTGGGATCGGTCCATGAGTTCGCGCGCCTCCTCCAGGCTGGCGGTGGGGAGGATGGTCCTGGGCTCGGCTGACATCCAGTGCGCGATCGCGTCGCGCGGCGCGCCGATGTCCTGGGAGATCGCGCGCACGATGTCGCGCTCGGTCAGGATGCCGGCCAGCCGGTCACCCTCCATGATCAACACCGAGCCGACCCGCCGCTGCGACATGACGCTGGCAGCCTCCGCGAGGCTGGGCTCGGAGCCCATCGTCACCAGCTCGGTGCTCATTACTTCCGCGACTGTGACCATTCGACCACCTCCCTGGCCACCGGTATAGCAAACTAACGGCGCCGATGGAGAAACCACCGGAGCTCGATCCGGCGACTCAGTTCCGCGAGCTCTACGAGCGCGAGTATCCCGCCATCTACCGGACGATGCGGGCGATGGTCTTCGACTCCTCGCGGGCCGAGGACCTGGCCCAGGAGGCGTTCGTGCGGGCCTACCGCTCCCGCGACCGCTACAAGCCGACGGGGCCGGCCGGCGCCTGGCTGCACCGGATCGCCGTCAACGTGGCGATCTCCCATCTGCGCCGCGAGAAGCTCTCCCGGCTGATCGCGCCGAAGCTTCTGGTGGGGCCGAGCAGCGGCGGCTACGAGCGCGTCGAGGCGAAGACGCTGCTCGAAAGGGCCCTCTTGCGGCTCAGCCCCAAGGTGCGGGCCGCGGTGGTCCTCCACTACTACCACGGCTACACCCGGGACGAGGTGGCGAAGATCCTCGGCATCCCCTCCGGCACCGTCGCGTCCCGGATCGCCAAGGCGATGGTGGTGATGAGGCAGGAGTTGACCGGAAGCGAACAAATCGTGATCCCGGCGCGTTCAGGAGAGTGAAGGTGAATGCAACGGGTGATCACCCGGACGATCTGGTCCGGAGGATCCAAACCGACGTATCGGCATGGACGCCGGAGCGCGGCCCCCGCTGGGCCGATCTCCAGGGAAGCGTCAGGGAGCGGCCGCTGCAGCTCTTCAAGGTTTACGCCTTCGCGGGCGCGGCTCTGGCAGCGATCCTGCTCGGAGCCTTCCTCGCGATGTCGGCCCTCGACGTGGGCAGCCTTGTCGCCCAGCCGGTGATCTCGCACTCCGCGATCAACCACTAGCGGGCGGTCCCGGGTCACTCCGGGAAGAAGCTGACCTCGGTTCCCAGGCGAATTCGGCGTGCCTCCTCCAGGACATGCGCCCCGGCGGCGATGTCCCAGAGGGCGAGTCCGTGCGACTCGAAGAGGACGATCCCGTCCTTCGAGCGGCGCCCGGGGTCGTTCCCGGTCAGCACGGCGCCGAGCTCGACCGCCCGCTCCCAATTGAAGTGGCCGCTCGCCTCGGCCAGCAGCAGGTCGCCCGACTCGAGCCGGGCGGCTTCGAGCTGGTCGACGACGACCACCTCCGCCCGCCGGACAAGTTCGGGTGGCAGCTCGCTCTTGTTCGGGATGTTGGACCCGGCCGCGATCACCAGCGCGCCGGGCTCGATCCAGTCCGCCTCGAGGACGGGGATGCCGGAGCTGGTCATGGTGACGACGACCTGCGCGCCCCTGACGGCCTCCTCCGCCGTCTCGGCCGCGACCGCCTCGAGCCCGAACCCCTCGTTCAGCTCCGCGGCAAAGGCGCCGCGGCGGGCGGGGTCGCGGGAGAAGACCCGCACCCGCGTCAACGGCAGCGTCCGGGAGATGGCGTGGACCTGGGTGCGCGCCTGCCAGCCGGAGCCGATGATGCCGACCTCGACCGGTCCCGCCGGCGCCAGCGCCCGGGCGGCGACGCCGCTGGCGGCCCCGGTCCGGTAGGCGCCCAGGAGGTTGGCCTCGATCAGCCCATCGACGTTGCCGGCATCCTCGCCGTCCTGCCGGTAGAGGATGACCAGGAACCGTACCTTGCCTCCGCCGATCGAGTACGACTTGACCCCGTAGTAGCCCGAGCCGGGGTAGGAGGCGAACATCACGTTGAGCACGTTGCCGGGCGGATAGACCCGCCGGCGGGGCACGTTCTGGGCAATCCCATTGCCAAGCTCCCTCATCGCCCGGCTCACCGCCTCGATGACGGCCTCCATCTTGATCACCCGTTCGACATCGGCTTCGCGGAGGAGAGTCGCCACGGCAGGACAGAATACGGGAGTGCAATTGAGTGTCGGACTGCTCGGCTTGGGGACGGTCGGAGCCCAGGTTGCCGAGCGCCTGCTCGCCAAGCGGCGGGAGATCGCCGACCGCACCGGGGTCGAGCTCAACCTGACGCGGGTTCTGGTCCGCGACCTCCAACGCCCGCGGGGGATCCCGAGCGGGCTGCTGACGGGCCGGCCCGAGGACATCCTCGACGATCCCGCGATCCAGGTCGTGGTCGAGGTGATGGGGGGAGAGGAGCCGGCGCGCAGCTATCTGGAGCGGGCGATCCGGGCCGGCAAGCACGTCGTGACCGCCAACAAGGTCGTGATGGCCATCCACGGCCCGGAGCTGCTCGAGCTGGCCGGCGAGCGGGATGTCGACGTCTACTTCGAGGCGGCGGTCGGCGGCGGCATCCCCCTGATCAGCACCTTCAAGGTCGACCTGATCGCCAACGAGATCGAGCGCATCGCGGCGGTGATCAACGGCACCACCAACTACATGCTGGGTCGGATGGCGACCGCCGGCGTCAGCTTCGAGGCGGCGGTCGCCGAGGCTCAGGCGGCCGGGTTCGCGGAGGCCGACCCGAGCTCCGATGTCGACGGCCTCGACGCCGCCTACAAGCTCTCCATCCTCGCCTCGATCGCCTTCGGCGCCCGGGTTCACCCCGATCGGGTCTTCCGCGAGGGCATCCGGGCCGTTGATCCGCTCGACTTCCGCTACGCCCGCGAGCTCGGCTACGAGATCAAGCTGCTCGCCTACGCGGCGCGCACCGGAGGCAGGATCGAGGCGCGCGTCCACCCGGCGATGATCCCGGCCCACCACCCTCTGGCGACCGTCGAGGGCGCCTTCAACGCGGTCCAGATCACCGGCGACCTGGTCGGCGAAGTCCTTCTCTGGGGCCAGGGGGCCGGCGGCAAGCCGACTGCCAGCGCCGTCGTGGGTGACCTCCTCGATGTCGCGCACTCCGTCCGCAAGGGAGCCTTCAATCGGATTGCGATGCGCTTTGACGCCGACCCGCCGATGCTGCCGATGGCGGACGTCACGACCAAGGCCTACTTCCGGCTCCGGGCGCTCGACCAGCCCGGCGTCCTCGCCGCGGTGGGTACCGTCTTCGCCGAGGAGGGCGTGTCGATCGCCTCGATGATCCAGAAGGACTCGATCGAGGAGGGCACGGCCGAGCTTGTCTTCACCACCCATCCGGCACTCGACGCGGGGCTGCAGCGGGCGCGGGCGCGGATCGCCCAGCTCGAGCAGGTGAAACAGGTCTGCGCCTTTCTCCGGGTGGTCTGAGGCGCCTGGCGAGTTGGGAGTCATAGCCCGCTACCGCGAGCACCTGCCGATCACCGAGCGGACGCCGCTGGTGGACCTGAACGAGGGATCGACGCCGCTCGTCGAGAGCCGCAACCTGGGGCCGGCGCTCGGGTTGAAAAGACTCTTCTTCAAGTACGAGGGCCTGAATCCGACCGGCTCCTTCAAGGACCGCGGGATGGTGGTGGCGGTGGCGAAGGCGGTGGAGGAGGGTGCCAAGGTTCTGGTCTGTGCCTCCACCGGCAACACCTCCGCCTCGGCCGCCGCCTACGCGGCCCGGATGCGGCTGCGCGCGATCGTCGTCATCCCCGCCGGCCAGATCGCGCTCAACAAGCTCTCCCAGGCGCTGCTCTACGGTGCCAAGGTGGTCCAGATCAAGGGCAACTTCGACGCCGCTCTGCAAACCGTCCGCGAGCTCGCCGACCGCTACCCGGTCGCCCTCGTGAACTCCGTCAACCCGTACCGGATCGAAGGGCAGAAGACGGCCGCGTTCGAGATCGTCGACGCTCTCGGCGAGGCGCCCGACTACCTGGTCCTGCCGGTCGGCAACGCCGGCAACATCACCGCCTACTGGAAGGGCTTCCGGGAGTACCAGGAGCTCGGCCGCTGCCGCATCCTGCCCCGGATGGTCGGCGCCCAGGCGGAGGGCGCGGCGCCGATCGTGCTCGGCCACGTGGTTGAGGATCCGCGGACGGTGGCGACCGCGATCAAGATCGGCAACCCGGCGAGCTGGGAGGGGGCGACGAGCGCTCGGGACGAATCCGGCGGCCTCATCGAGGCGGTCTCCGACACCGAGATCCTGCAGGCGCAGATCGCCCTGGCGTCGGGCGAGGGCCTGTTCGCCGAGCCGGCCTCGGCGGCGCCCTTGGCGCTCCTGACGCGCCTCGTCCGCGACGGCCGGATCGAGCGCGGCTCGACCACCGTGATCGTCCTCACCGGGTCGGGCCTGAAGGACCCCGATGCCGCCCTCGCCAATGTCGAGCCGCCGGTCGAGCTCGATGGCGACGCCCGCACCCTGGCCAAGATCCTGAAGCTGTGAGGGTCCGAGTGCCCGCCTCGATCGCCAACCTCGGCCCCGGCTTCGACGTGCTGGCGATGGCGATCGACCTCTGGCTGGAGGTGGAGGCCGAACCCGCGAGCGCGCCGGACTGGCGCTTCGAAGGCGCGGTTCCGCCCGCTGACCACCCCTTCGCCGGGCTGGCCATGAAGGGTCGCGTCAAGAGCGCCATCCCCCTCGGGGTCGGTCTCGGCAGCAGCGCCGCGGCGCGGGTCGCGGCCCTGCGCCTGGAAGGCCTCCACGGGGCCGACCTGCTCGCCCGGGCGGCCGCCGCCGAGGGCCACCCCGACAACGTGGCCGCGGCGATCCACGGCGGACTCGTTGCCTGCGTCGACGGGCGCGTCCATCACCTGCCCCCGCCGGACCTCGACCTCGCCCTCTTCGTCGCCGCCGTGCCGACCCCGACCGAAGTGGCGCGCGCCATCCTCGACCCCGCCGTGAGCCGGGCCGACGCAGTCCACAACGCGGGCCGCCTCGCGCTCCTCGTGCACGCCCTCTACACGCGCGACTGGGCGCTGCTCAGGCCGGCCATGGACGACCGCCTCCATCAGCCGGCCCGCACCTCGCTCTACCCCTGGCTGCCGGCGACGCTCGACGCCGCCTACGCTGCCGGGGCCTGGGGCGCGGCGCTGGCGGGAGCCGGGCCAAGCGTCTTCGCCTTCTGCCGGCGGGGCGCGGGCGAATCGGTCGCGGAGGCGATGACGGTCGCCTCCGCGATGCCCGGCCGGCCCGTCACCAGCCGGATCGCGTCCCTGTGAGCCAGGTCATCGTCCAGAAGTACGGCGGCACCTCCGTCGCCAGCCCGGCTCGGATCCAGCGCGTGAGCCGGCGGATCGCCGAGAGCGTCCGCTCGGGGCACCCGGTGGTGGCCGTCGTCTCCGCCATGGGTCATACAACCGACCGGCTGATCGAGCTCGCCCGCCGCGTCTCCCCGGCGCCGTCTGCCCGCGAGCTCGACATGCTGACAGCCAACGGCGAGACGATCACGGCGCCTCTGGTGGCGATGTGCCTGCAGGCGATGGGCGTGCCGGCGATCTCCCTGACGGGCCTCCAGGCCGGGGTTCGGACCAGCGGCCACCACTCCAAGGCGCGGATCCGCGAGATCGAGACCCAGCGGATCCGGGCCGAGCTCGACGCGGGCCGGGTCTGCGTCGTGGCAGGCTTCCAGGGCGTCACCGAGTCGATGGAGATCACGACCCTCGGCCGGGGCGGGTCGGACACGACGGCGGTCGCTCTCGCCGCCGCCCTCGGCTCCCGCAGCTGCGAGATCTACACCGACGTCGACGGCATCTACAGCGCCGATCCGCGGGTTGTCGCCCGACCCCGGAAGATTGCCCACATCTCCTATGAGGAGATGCTCGAGCTGGCCGCGGTCGGAGCCAAGGTTCTGCATCCGCGGGCAGTCGAGCTGGGCGAGCTCTACGGCGTCGAGATCCACGTCCGCAGCTCCTTCCGGAAGGGCGTCGGTACGATGATCGTCGCCCAGGTGCCAATGGAGGATCGCAACCGCGTGCGGGGTGTAGCGCACGAAAGCAACGTCGCCAAGATCACAGTTCGCGGTGTCCCCGATCGACCGGGCGTCGCCGCGGCTCTTTTCGAACCGCTCGGCGCCGCCTCGATCTCGGTCGACGTCATCGTCCAGAACGTCGGACTGACCGGCGCCACCGACATCACCTTCACCGTCGACGAGGGCGAGCTGGCCCAGGCCGTGGCGCTGGTGCAGGAGGCGAACCGCCAGATCGGCGCCGTCGAGGTGCTCTCCAGCGGTGGTCTCGCCAAGCTCTCGATCGTCGGGACCGGGATGCTCGGCACGCCCGGCATCGCCGCCCGGATGTTCCGGACCCTGGCCGACAACGGGATCAACATCGAGATGATCAGCACCTCCGAGATCCGGATCACCTGCCTCGTCGACCGCGCCCGAGCCGCTGACGGCGTCCGCGCACTCCACACGGCCTTCGAGTTGGATCTCGGCTAGCAGTTGTCGGTTTCAGTAGCCATCGTCGGGCCGCCCGGCTCCGGCAAGACGACCCTGTTCAATGCCCTCACCGGCGGCCGCGGCTCCGGCGGTGTGGGGATGGTGGACGTGCCCGACGAGCGGCTCGACCGGCTGGAAGCAGCGGTCATGCCCAAGAAGAAGGTGTACGCCCAGGTCCGGGTCGCGGACGCCCCGCCCGGCAGCCGGGCCCAGCAGGTTGCCGCCGCGCGGGAGGCGGACGTGATCCTGGCCGTGGCCCGCTGCTTTGGCGCCGGTGCCGACCCCGCCGGTGACCTCGAGAGCAGCGGCCTCGACATGGTGCTCGCCGACCTCGCTTCGGTCGAGAAGCGGCTCGAGATCGCCGCCAAGGAGGCGAGGATCAACAAGCCGGGAGCCGCGGCGGTGGCGGAGGTCCTCGCCCGCGCCAAGGCTCACCTCGACGGCGGGCAGCCGTTACGGTCGATGGAGCTCGACGCCGCCGCCCGCGAGGCGCTGGCCCCCCTCTTCCCGGTCACCATCAAGCCGATGGTGTACGTCGCCAACGTTGCCGACTCGGCGGCCGCCGGCGCGCCGGTCGAACACCACGCCTTCGCCCACCGGGCCCAGGCGGCGGTCGTCGCCGCTGCGCTGGAGGTGGAGCTGGCGGAGCTCGACCCGACCGAGGCTGCCGAGTACCGCGCCTCCTACGGCCTCACCGAGTCGGGGCTGGCCGCGGTGGCGCGTGCCGTCTGGCAGGCGGGCGGGCTGATCACCTACTTCACCGCGGGCGAGCCGGAGGTGCGCGCATGGCCCTGCGAGGACAGGGCGCCGGCGCCGATCGCGGCCGGCGTCATCCACACCGACTTCATCAAGAAGTTCATCCGGGCCGAGGTCACCAGCGTCGACGAGCTGGTTGAGGCGGGCTCGATGGAGGCGCTCCGGTCTGCCGGCCGGCTGCGAGTCGAGGGTCGCGAGTACCGGGTCCGAGACGGCGACGTGGTCTTCTTCCGGATCGGCGGCTGACGGCCGCGCCGCTCGTCGTCTCCGACTACGACCCGGCCTGGCCGGCCCGTTTCGAAGACCTCCAGCGCCGGCTCGAGGAGGCACTCGGACCGGACCAGGTCGCCATCCAGCACGTCGGTGGTACCTCCGTTCCGGGGCTTGCCGCGCAGCCGATCATCGACATCGACGTGGTCGCTGCCGACTACTCGAGCGCCCACGAGCTGCGCCCGACGCTGGAGTCGGCCGGCTTCGTCCGAGTCCGCGCCGGTGACCTCGCCGACCGCCAGTTCTACGTCCACAGCGAGGGCGGCGGTGCGGTCTGCCATCTCTCGATCACCCATCTCGGCAGCGAGACCTGGCTCTCCCACCGCGCGCTGCGCGAGCGGCTGCGGACCGATCCGGAGGCGCGCCGGAGCTTGCGCGACCTGAAACGCCGGCTGGCCGCCGAGCACTCCGAGCCGCAGGCTTACGAGGCCGCGAAGAGCGACCTCATCCGGAGCCTCTCCAACTCCGGCCGCCACACCTCGGGCTCCGCCCGGGTCTCCCGCCGAGCTCTCCTGGTGGGCGGGCTGGTGGTCGGCGGCATCGCCGCGCTCGCCGCGGCGGGCGTCGGCGTGGAGTACTTCACGGAGACCTCGCGCGGCCCCGATGGCCTGCCCGATCACCGGGCGGTCCGCGCCTCCGACCTCGCCCGGCGGCCTGAGGCATCGCTTTTCTACCCCGGCTCGGCGGTCCTGGCGCGGTCGACCTCCGACCAGAGCTCGGATCCCGCCAACCCGGCCTCCAACCCAGCCGAGGTGGACAGCCTGCTGGTCACCCCGGCTGCCCCGGAGACGATCTCGGCCTGGTACGCGCAGCGGCTCGCCGCGGCCGGCTGGAGCCGTTCGCCCTCCAGCCTCACGGCCGAGGCGACGGCCGGCGAGCTCGACTTCGAGTGGCGCCGGGGCCGGCGCGAGTACTTCGACCTCAGGCTCTACATCGACCGGGCAGCCCTGGGCAACCAGGGCTACGCGGTCCCGGGCCTGCTCTACCGGGTCGTCTATCTGGCCGGGGCAGGCCGCTAGGAGAGGCCGAACGCCTCCCGGGTGTCCCGTCGCCAGAGGAGGATTGCGAAGGGGATCCCGACCAGGACCAGCGACCACCCGATCGAGAGCAGGAAGGCGACGATCCAGCCTGCCCGACGCCTCTCCTTCAGGCCGTAGAAGGCGGCTGCATGGAGGATCGCCGGGAGGAGTGAGAGGAGGATCAGGGTGACCTCATAGAGAACCAGGATGCCGGGGCGCTGGGCGGCGCTGACCCCGGCCTGGGAGACGATCTGGTCGAGACCTGCCCGGCCGTGGGGGTTGAGGATCATCGCCGCGGTCTGCGCGAGGATGACGAGGAAGAGCACCGCGGTCGCAGCGGAGAACATGGCGATCACGCCCACGTGGTCGGGCAGCTTCCCCTTCTCGGCCGGGGTGGCTGCCGCCGGGCGCGCTGCCGTCTGCGGCCCGGCCGGTTCGGTGGGCCTCGCGATCCCGCAGTTCCAGCAAAACCGGTGTGCCCGCTCCAGGCGTGAGCCGCATTGGGTGCAGTTGCTCAGGCCGGAAATTATCTCACGGCGATGTTCGCAGCCAATAACCCTTGACAGCCGCTAGATGATGAGGTACAAATGGCCGCGGACACAACATCTCGTACCAACGTCGCAGCAAGTTGTGCCCGGCCCCCGGCGGCAGGCAAGTGAAAACCAGCAGTCGTCGCAGCTCACGTCATTGCACTCATCCCACTACCACTTGCCTGCTTCCGTTTGGGCGGCTGCCGCTAAACTTCGCACCGGACATGGCACGCAAGCAGAGGCGCCGCGGCGCCGCGGGCAAGACACGGGTTCGCCCGCCGCTCCCCCTGAGCCCGCCGCCGCCCGGCTCGGCGGCGGCTGCTTCTCCCCGCGGCGGCCGGCTCGGCGGCGACCAGACCGTCGTCCGCGCAGTGGAGATGTCGCTCGGCGGAGGCGTTCAGGTCCGCGGCAAGGGCCGCAACCGGGTGGTGCTGGAGACCGGCGACCCGGGCATCCCGCTCGACCGCGTGCCCTATTTCACCAGCGACCTGCGTCAGATCGCGATCGTCGGCGGGCTGATGGTCGCGCTCCTCGTGATCGCCAACTTCACCGTCATCCCGCTCCTCGTCAAGTAGCCGCGCCCCCGTGGGCTGGATCGAGGGGGCGCTGGGGGCGGGGCTGATGGTGAGCCTCGGCCTGGTCCTCAGCCTGTTCCGCCGGGTGGCCGCCCTCGAGCGGCAGGCTCGTCGCCGGCCCGCGACCGGCGCCCTCGCCCCGGGTGAGTCGGCGCTCCAGCAGGTCGGCCTGGTTCGCTACCAGGCGTACCACGACGTCGGAGGGGACCACTCCTTCGCCCTCGCGCTGCTCGATACGCGCGGCTCCGGCGTGGTTGTCAACAGCCTCTATCACCGCGATCGCTGCCGCGTTTACGCCAAGCCTGTCCACGATTGGCAGTCGGCGATCACCCTCACCGACGAGGAGAAGGTCGCGATCGAGCGAGCGAGGACCGGTGAGGGTTTAGACAACTTGCCCCAGGGGCGCTAGATTGCCCGCTTCCCGGCCGGGGCCGACCTCGATCTGCCTGGGCGGCGGGGATCGCCGCCTTCGAGGCGGGCGCCGGAGAGTCGCTGCCTATACTCAGCCCGAATGCGGGTAATCCTCTACACGGGCAAGGGCGGAGTCGGGAAGACCTCGGTCGCGGCCGCCTCCGCCCTCCGCTCCGCACAGCTCGGAAACCGCACCCTGATCATGAGCACCGACCCTGCCCATTCGCTCGGCGACTCCTTCGACCTCGAGCTCGGCCCCAAGCCGGTCAAGGTCGCTCCCAACCTCTGGGCGCACGAGGTGAGCGCGCTCCATGAGATGGAGCGCCACTGGCAGAAGCTGCACGACTACGCGGCCTCCGTCTTCGCCACCCAGGGCCTCGACGAGGTGATGGCGGAGGAGGTGGCGACGCCACCCGGGATGGACGAGATCGCCTCGCTGATGTGGATCCGCCACCACGCCGAGAAGAGTGACTACGACGTGCTCATCGTCGACTGCGCTCCCACCGGGGAGACACTCCAGCTGCTGACCTTTCCGGACGCCGCCAAGTGGTGGCTGGACAAGATCTACCCCTGGGAGCGCCGCGCGATGAAGGTCGCCCGGCCGATGCTGCAGAAGATCATCGACGTGCCGCTGCCGAGCGACGATGTGTATGTCTCTCTGCGCGAGCTGCTGGTCGACCTGGAGGGGATGAAGAACCTCCTCACGGACAGCTCGGTGACGAGCGTGCGGATCGTCCTCAACCTCGAGAAGATGGTCGTCAAGGAGGCCAAGCGCGCCTACACCTACCTCAGCCTGTTCGGCTACCAGACCGACGCGGTGATCGTCAACCGGATCCTCCCCGAGGGCCTGAAGGACGACTTCTTCCGGGGCTGGCAGAAGATCCACAGCAAGTACCAGATCGAGGTCGAGAATTCCTTCGCGCCGCTCCCGATCCTCACCGTGCCGCTCTTCGACGCCGAGGTGGTCGGCATCAAGATGCTCGGGCGGATGGCCGACGCCATCTACGGAGACACCGACCCCACCCAAAAGCTCTACCTGGGCAATCCACAGCGGATCGAGAAGGTCGGCTCGGAGTACGTGCTGGCGTTGAAGCTGCCCTTCATGGAGAAGTCGGACATCGATCTCTCCCGGCACGACGGCGAGCTCTCGATCAAGGTCGGCAACTACCGGCGCGAGGTCTCCCTACCCCGGGTCCTGGCCGGGCGGCCAACGGTCGGTGCCGCGATGGACGGCGACGAGCTGAAGGTTCGATTCGGCAAGTCGTGAGCCGGCGGTACGCGGAGACGGCCGGCATGGTCGAGTTCGTTCTCGAGATGGGCAAGCGGCTCAGCCACGTCCTCAGCGACGGCCTTCCCGATGAAGCGAAGCATCACCTGCTCAACGCGCAGCGGGAATTGATAACCGCGCTCGTGATCATGTACGAGCACCAGGCCGGCACCCGCCGGGCCAACTTCCCGGCCGCCCGCGCCGCGGCCGCCGCCAAGCGGCGGGCGGCGCCGCGCAAGCCGCGCAGCACGCGGATCCCCGTCGACTAGCGCCTTTGCTCTCGAACCCCTATCCCTTCGTCGTCGCGACCGTCTTCCTCATCCCGGGGGCGCTGCTCGCGATTCTCGTCCATGAGCTGGGCCATGGCCTCGCGGCCGACTGGATGGGGGACCGCACTCCGCGCAACCGCGGCTACCTCTCGCCCGACAACCCCCGCAAGTTCTTCACGCTCTATGGGCTGCTGATGATGATGTTCTGGCACGTCGGCTGGGGCGAGCGGGTCCCCGTCAACGAGTACCGGCAGACCGGAGTCGGGCAAAAGCTGCTCTACGATCTCGCCGGTCCCGCCGCCAACCTGCTCCTGGCCGTCGTCTTCGGCCTCGCGACCCGTCCGCTGATCACCGCTGTCAACCCGACCACCGTGGTCCAGCCGCCGCTCAATCTTCTGGCCACGGTGCTCTACGCCGCCTACTTCGCCAACCTCGCGGTGATGGCCTTCAATCTCCTCCCGGCACCCGGGTTCGATGGCTGGCGGATCCTCGAGACGCTGCTCCGGCGGCGCTTTCCGCGCTTCTTCTTCGACGTCTCAACCCGGCTCTTGCAGATCCAACAGGTGCTGATCCTGGGGCTCTTCATCGGCCAGTTCTTCGCCGGCAACCTGCTCAACGTCGCGCTCGTGCCCTTCTACGCGCCCGCCGCTACGGTCATCCTTGGCGGATGCAGCGGATACCTCGGCCTGGTGCCCTGCCTGCCGTCGGCAGGCTAGTAAACGAGCCGGGGTACGCCCGGCTCCGGCCCCTTTTCCCGCAGCCGCTGCTGGTGGCGGCGATCCGGGAGCAGCTGGAGGCGGAGCGCGGGGGCGCGGCGGCCACTGACGAGGAGCGCCTCGCCCGGGTCGAGGAGCGGCTGCGCGATTGGACCGCACCGAGCCTGCGCCGCGTCATCAACGCCTCCGGCGTGGTCCTCCACACCAACCTCGGCCGGGCGCCGCTGGCTCGTTCGGCGGCGGTGGCGGTGGGGCTCGTCGCCGAGGGCTACGCCAACCTCGAGCTCGACCTCATCGGAGGCAGGCGGGGCGAGCGCGCGGCGCACGTGGCACCGCTCCTTCGGCGCCTGACCGGCGCCCCGGCGGCGCTGGCCGTCAACAACAACGCCGCGGCCGTGCTGCTGATGCTCACCGCGCTCGCCCGGGGCCGCGAGGTGATCGTCTCCCGGGGCGAGCAGGTGGAGATCGGCGGCTCCTTCCGGATGCCGGACGTGATGCGCCTTTCCGGCGCCCGGATGGTGGAGGTCGGCACCACCAACCGGACCCGTGCCGCCGACTACGAGGCGGCGATCACGCAGCGCACGGCGGCCATCCTGCGCGTGCACACGTCCAACTTCCGGGTGATCGGCTTCACCGAGTCGCCCTCGCTCGCCGAGCTCGGCGCGGTCGCCCACGGCCACGGCCTCCTGCTGCTCGACGACCTCGGCAGCGGCTCCCTCTTCGGAATTGCCGGGGAGCCCTCGGTGGTGAAGTCGCTGGAGCACGCCGACGTCGTCGCCTTCAGCGGCGACAAGCTCCTCGGCGGGCCCCAGGCCGGCATCCTGCTCGGCTCCTCGGAGGTGATCGCCAGGCTGGCGAAGCACGCCCTGGCGCGGGCGCTGCGAATCGACAAGCTCTCCCTCGCGGCTCTCGAGGCGACCCTCCGCGAGTGGCTGCTGGGGCGGGCGGGCACCGAGGTGCCGGTCGAGCGGATGCTCACCATCACCCCGGCCGAGCTGCGGCGCCGGGCCGCCTGGTGGGTGGTCAAGCTCGGCGACCGGGAGATCCCGGCGACCCTGCTCGAGTCGGAGTCGGCCGCCGGCGGTGGCAGCCTTCCCGGCCATGGCCTCCCGACCACGCTGGTAGCGCTACCCGGACCCGCGTCCAGGCTTCTGCGCGCGCTCCGAGAGGGTGAGCCGCCGGTGCTGGCCCGGATCGAGGCGGACCGCTGCTGTCTCGATCCCCGCGCCGTCCTCGCGGGTGAGGACGAGAGGCTCTTCGAGGCCGTCGAGCAGGCCCTGCGCAGAACCGGATGAACCTCGACGAGGCCGTCGTCGGCACGGCCGGGCACATCGACCACGGCAAGTCGACGCTGATCGAGGCGCTGACCGGGATCGACCCCGACCGCCTGGCCGAGGAAAAGCGGCGAGGCATGACGATCGACCTCGGCTTCGCCAGCCTGACGCTGCCCAGCGGCCGGCTGGTCGGGATCGTCGACGTGCCCGGCCACGCCCGCTTCATCCGCAACATGCTCGCCGGCGTCCACGGGCTGGACGCGGTCCTCCTGGTGGTGGCCGCCGACGAGGGCGTCATGCCCCAGACGGTCGAGCACCTCGAGATCATTCACCTGCTCGAGCTGAGCCGGGGCCTGGTCGCGCTGACCAAGGTCGACCTCGTCGAGCCGGATTGGCTGGAGCTGGTCGGCGCCGAGGTCAGCGAGCACCTGGCGCGCACCTCCCTCGCCGGTGCCGAGGTGGTCGCCGTCTCGGCTCTGACCGGGGAGGGCCTCGATCTGCTGAAGCAGCGGCTCGACGCCCTCCTCGACGGGACCGAGGCTCGGGCCGACCGAGGCCGCCCCCGGCTGCCGATCGACCGCGTCTTCACCATCGCCGGCTTTGGCACCGTGGTCACCGGGACCCTGGTCGACGGCTCCCTCGCGGTGGGCGAGGAGCTGGAGGTCGTGCCCGGCGGGCGCCGCGTCCGGGTTCGCGGCCTCGAGCAGCACAACCGGCGGCTGGAGGTCGCAACGCCCGGCGGCCGGGTCGCGGCCAACCTGGTGGGGATCGAGAAGGAAGAGCTTCGGCGCGGCGACGTCCTGGTCCGGCCCGGCACCCTGGCCGAATCGAGGCGGATCGATGCCGAGGTGTCCGTCCTCGCCGGCGCCGCGCGCCCGCTCCGTCACGGCAGCGCCCTGATGCTCCACACGGGGACAGTTGAGGTCGCCGCCCGAGTGATCGTCCTCGAGGGGGAGGAGATCGCGCCCGGCGAGCGGGGCTGGGTCCAGCTCTACCTCGCCGAGCCGATCGCCGCGGCGGCCGGCGACCGCTTCGTCCTCCGCCGGCCGAGCCCGTCCGCCACGCTCGCGGGCGGACGCTTCGCCGACGTCGGCCCGCGCCGCCACCCCCGGCATGATGCCTCGGTCGCGGCCTCGCTCGAGCGCCGGGTGGCGGGTGAGGTGCTGCAGGAGGAGCTGCGCATGTACTCCCGCGGGGTCACCGAGGTCGCTCTCCTGAAGGCGACCCTCGCCCCGGCTGCCGATCTCGCCCGGGTCGCGGGCCGGCGAGCGGGCGGCTGGATCTTCGCGCCCGAGGTCTGGGCCGCGATCACCGCCCGCGCGGGCGCCCTGCTGGAAGAGCACCACCGGGCCCACCCGCTCCGGTCCGGGATGCCGCGGGAGGAGCTCAAGAGCCGCCTCGGCCTCGCCCCGGCGGCCTTCGCGGCAGTGGTGCCCGAACTCGTCCGCGACGGCGTCCTCGCGCTCCGGGGTGCCGAGCTGGCGCTCCCCGGCCACTCTGTCGATCTCGACTCGGCGGCCAGCGGACCCGCCCGGCGCCTGGTCGAGCTGCTCGGCCGCAACCCCTATGCCCCGCCCTCGCTGCCGGAGGCGCTGCGTGAGGCGGAGGCGGGCCAGGAGGTGCTCCGGGCGCTGCTTCGCGGGGGCGAGGTGGTGCGCCTTTCCGAGGACGTCGTCTTCACCAGGGAGGCCTACCAGGCGGCGTTGGAGGTGGTCCGCCAGATCGTCGAGGCGGAGGGCGGTGTGACCGTGGCGCGCCTGCGCGACGCGATGGCCGCCAGCCGCCGGCCCGTCCTGGCGCTGCTCGAGCACCTCGACGCCGAGCGGATCACCCGGCGGCAGGGGGACGTCCGGACCCTCCGTTAGGCTTGGTGCGAATGATCGCGGGCATCGACCTCGGCGGCACCCAGGTCCGGGTGGCCGTCGCCGCCGGCGAGGGGCGGATGATCGGAACCGCGAAAGCCAGGACTCCGGATCTGGGCGGCCCTGCCGGGATGGTGGAGTGGGTCCGGGAAAACGCCGAGCGGCTGGCGGCCGGCACCCGGATCGAGGTGGTCGGGATCGGCGTCCCCGGCCCCAGCGATCCCCGCAGTGGCGTGCTCATCAACCCCCCCAACCTGGTCGGCTGGCCTCCCGGGGTTCACCTCGGCGCCATGCTCGAGGAGGCGTTCGGCGCCCCGGTCCACCTCGAGAACGATGCCAACCTGGCTGCCCTCGCGGAGTTCAAGCGCGGCGCCGGGCGCGGCCTCCGCAACCTCGCCTACGTGACCTGGAGCACCGGGATCGGCGCCGGGTTGATCCTCGACGGCAGGCTCTACAGCGGCAGCCATGGCTCGGCCGGGGAGGTCGGCCACATGGTGCTCGACCCCGCCGGGCCGGAGTGCTTCTGCGGCCAGCGGGGCTGTACCGAGGCCTACGCCAGCGGCAATTCGATCGCCCGGCGCGCGGGACGTCCGGCGCGGGAGGTCTTCGCCGCCGCGCAGGCGGGGGACCCGGAATCGGCGGCGATCGTGGAGGGCGCCGCCCGCATGGTCGGACTCGCCCTGCTCAACCTGACCAACCTGGTGGACCCCGAGATGATCGTCCTCGGCGGGGGCATCACCGAATCCTGGAGCCTGATCGAGGGATGGCTCTCCGAGCCGATCCTCTCTTCGCCCTTCGTCACCCCCAACCGGCGCCCCCGGATCGTGCGGGCCGAGCTCGGCGCCGACGTCGGCCTGGTCGGAGCCGTGGAATGGGCGATCGAGAACCGCTAGCGACCGACCCGGCCTTCCCCTTCCTGGCGCGGGCGGCCGAGGCCGCCGGCGCACGAGCCTGGGCGGTCGGCGGGTACGTCCGCGACCGACTGCTCGAGCGCCCGCACTCGGAGGTCGACGTCGTGGTGGCGGACGGTCGCGGCCCCCAGCTCGCCGCCGCCTTCGCGCGGCTCACCGGCAGCGCGCCCCCGGTCGTCTTCGAGCGGTTCGGCACCGCGCAGGTGATGTGGCGGGAGCGGGCGATCGAGTTCGCCTCGGCGCGCAGCGAGAGCTACCGGCCGAACTCGAGAAAGCCCGACGTCCATCCGGCGTCGATCGACGATGACCTCCGGCGCCGCGACTTCACCGTCAACGCCCTTCTGATGGACTTCGGGGGCGAGGTTGAGGATCGCCTCGGCACCGGCCTGGCCGACCTCCGGGCCCGGCTGCTGCGGACCCCACTCGACCCGGTCCTCACCTTCGAGGACGACCCGCTCCGGATGCTGCGGGCGATCCGCTTCGCGGCGCAGCTCGGCTTCCGGCTCGACCCCTCGCTGCCGCCGGCCATGCGCGCGCTGGCGGAGCGGCTGCGACCGCCGGTGGTCTCCGTCGAGAGGATCACGGACGAGCTTCGCAAGATGCTCCTCAGCGAGCGTCCGGAGCTCGCGCTGGAGCTGCTCGACGCCGGCGGCCTGCTGCCCGAGGTGCTGCCTGAGGTGGAGGCGGGCAAGGGCGTCGAGCAGGGCGGCTACCACACCCACGATGTGTTCGGCCACACCCTCGCCGCGGTGGCGCTGACCCCGCCCGATCTGGTCGTCCGGCTGGCAGCCCTTCTCCACGATGTCGGCAAGCCCTCGACCGCCGCCCCGGACGGAAGCTTTCTGGGCCATGAGAAGGTCGGCGCCGAGCTGGCTGCCACCGCGCTGACGCGGCTCCGCTTCTCCAACAGCGTCGTCGAGCGCGTGGTGCGCCTGGTCGCTCTCCACCTGCGCCCGGTCTACTACGGCCCGGAGTGGACCGACGGGGCCGTCCGCCGGCTGGCTCGGGATGCCGGCGAGGACCTCCCGGCGCTGCTGCAGCTGGCTCGGGCCGACATCGGCGCCTCGGCCTACGACAAGCCCGAGAAGCTCGAGGAGCTGGCCCGCCGTCTGGAGGAGGTGCGGGACGAGGAACCCAGCCGGCTCCGCTCGCCGGTGAGCGGGGAGGACCTGATGCGGGCGCGGGGCCTCCCGCCCGGTCCCGAGGTCGGCCGGCTCAAGGCCCGCCTCGACGAGCTCGTGATGGAGGGCGAGATCGAGCCCAGCCGCGCCGCCGTGCTGCGCTACCTTGAGGCGCATCCCGAGCTCTAGCGCGGAGTTGCTGGCGGACTGGGCGGTCCGATTCGAACCGTCGGAGGAGGACCTGGCGCTCGCCCGCCGCGCCCTCGTCGACACCGTCGCGGTCGCCGTCGCCGGCCGAGCCGAGCCCGTGGCGCGGATCGCCGCGGGCGAAGACGACGCCACCCACTGGGCCGCCGCGGCCCACGCCCTCGACTATGACGACCTCCACCTGGAATCGACCACTCATATCTCGGCCGTCTGCGTGCCGGCGGCCCTCGCGACCCGCGGTGGCGCCCGCGCCTACCTCGCCGGCGCGGGGGTGATGGCCCGGCTCGGCGCGGCCCTCGGCTGGGAGCCCTACCGCCGGGGATGGCACGCCACCTGCGCCGCGGGGGCACCGGCCGCTGCGATAGCGGCGGGCACCGCACTGGGATTGGACGCGGACGGGCTCGCGCGCGCGTTGGCACTGGCGGTGCCGGCCGCGGGCGGGGTGCAGACAGCGTTCGGCACCATGGCGAAGCCGCTCCAGGTCGGCTTCGCGGTCTCAGCCGGGCTCCGCGCCGCCCGCCTGGCGGCCGCCGGCGCAAGCGCCGACCCGGCCGCGCTCGACCAGTGGCTCCATCTTGTCGGGGGCGACGCGGCCGCGCTGAGCGTGTCCGGCCCCGCCATCCCGGGTGGCCTCGCGGTCAAGCTCTACCCCTGCTGCTACGCCCTCCAGCGCCCCGTGGCCGCCCTCGCCTCCCTGGCTGTCGACCCGGCGGCGGTGGAGGCGATCCGGGTCCGCACGCCGGCTGCCTCGCTCCAGCCGCTCAATCGGCACCGGCCTCGAACCGGGCTGGAGGGGAAGTTCAGCCTCGAGTACGGCGCCGCGGCCGCGCTGCTCGATCATCCGGTGGGTTTCACCAGCTTCACCGATGCCCAGGTCAATCGACCGGAGGCGCAGCGGCTTGCCGGGCGGGTCACCGTCATCCCTCTCGACGGCGGGTCCGGCCTCCTCGACGGCGCCTTCGAGGCGGAGATTGTCACCGCCTCCGGAGTGGAGCGGGTAACCCTCCAGCTGCCGCCCGGGGCGCCCGGGCGGCCGCCGTCCGACTCCGAGCTGGGGGCGAAGGTGGCGGACTGCTGCGGCGTCCTGGCGGAGGAGGTGCTGGGACTGGGCTGGGGTGAAGCGGGGGATTTCCTCCGGCGGAGTTTGGCTTAGACTCCCGGAAGTCAATTCGGAACCAAGGAGGGCAATCAGCAATGCGTGGTTTACGTGTCCTCGGCAGCCTGGCGGCTGTCGCCGTCATGGTCGCCGCCTGCGGCGGCTCGAGTGGCAGCGGGGGTGGGAGCGGCTCGAGCGGTGGCAACTGCTCCAAGACCTGGCACGTCGGGCTCGTGACCGACGTCGGGAAGCTCAGCGACAAGTCGTTCAACTTCGACTCCTACAAGGGTGTCAAGGATGCCCAGGCCGACGCCAGCCTCTGCGTCCAGGGCAAGGCGATCGAGTCGAGCACGCCGGACGACTACTCCAAGAACATCCAGCAGTTCCTCGACCAGAAGTACGAGATGATCATCGGCGTCGGGTTCAACCTCGGAGACGCGGTGACCGCGGCGGCGAAGGCCAACCCGGGCACGCAGTTCGTGCTCGTCGACTCCTTCGACTTCGCCGACAAGACACCGCCGTCCAACCTGACCGGCCTCCTCTTCAACGAGGATGAGCCAGGCTTCCTGGCCGGGGCGCTCGCGGCCCTGATGAGCAAGTCGGGCACGATCGGCGTCGTCGCCGGGCTCGCGACGGTCCCGCCGGTCGTCAACTACGTGACCGGTTACGCCAACGGTGCCGCCTACGCCAAGCCGGGCACCAAGGTGCTCAAGATCTACCAGCCGGAGAGCGGCGCCAAGGACTTCAACGACCCGGACTGGGGAAAGCAGCAGGGCCAGACCTTCATCAGCCAGGGGGCCGACGTGCTCTTCGGAGCCGGCGGTCAGACCGGCAACGGCGCCCTCCTCGCGGCCAAGGACGCCGGGAAGTACTGCGTCGGGGTCGACGTCGACCAGTACATCAGTTACCCGGACGTCGCCAGTTGCCTCATCACCAGCGCTGAGAAGCACCTTGACCTCGCGGTCAAGCAGGCGATCACCGCGATGGTCAAGGGCACCGGCAAGGGCGGGATCGTGAGCTTCACGATCCAGAACGACGGCATCGGCCTCGCGCCCTTCCACGATAACGACTCCAAGATCCCGGCCGACGTCAAGACCAAGCTCACCGAAATCACCGCCAAGCTGAAGAGCGGGGAGATCAAGACCGGCGTCACTCACTAGACCGAGATGAGTTCAGCTCTCGAGCTCCGGGGGATCGTCAAGACCTACGGAGGGCTGAGGGCCAACGATGGGGTGGACCTGGCCGTCGATTGGGGCCAGGTCCACGCCCTGCTCGGTGAGAACGGCGCCGGGAAGTCGACGCTGATGAATGTCGTCTACGGCCTCACCTCGCTCGACTCGGGCGAGATCCTCCTTGACGGCCGGCCGGTCTCCATCCATGGCCCCGAGGACGCCATCGCCCTCGGCATCGGGATGGTCCACCAGCACTTCATGCTGATCCCCCCGCTGACGGTGGCCGAGAACATCATCCTGGGCCACGAGATCACCCGGCCGCGGGGCTGGATCGACCTCGACGGTGCCGCCCGAGTCGTGGCGGAGCTCTCCGCCCGCTACGGCCTCGAGGTACCGCCCCGGGCGCGGGTCGAGAGCCTCTCGGTCGGGATCCAGCAGCGGGTCGAGATCCTGAAGGCTCTCTACCGGGGCGCCCGCCTTCTGATCCTGGACGAGCCGACCGCGGTCCTGACGCCGCAGGAGATCAAGGGCCTCTTCGAGATCGTCCACAATCTGATCGACGCCGGCAACGCCGTCATCTTCATCACCCACAAGCTGGGTGAGGTGCTGGAGATCGCCGACCGGATCACAGTGATGCGCCGGGGGAAGGTGGTCGACAGCACCACTCCGAAGCTGTCGAGCGCCGCCGACCTGGCCCGGATGATGGTCGGTCGCGCGGTGCTCCTCCGGGTCGAGAAGAAGCCGGCCACGCCTGGCGCGGTGCGCCTCCAAGTCACCGACCTGGTGGTCGCCGACGACCGCCGCCAGGTGGCGGTCGACGGCGTCTCGCTGGAGGTGCGCTCGGGCGAGATCGTGGGCATCGCCGGCGTTGAGGGCAATGGCCAGGTCGAGCTGGTCGAGGCGATCAGCGGGTTGCGCACGGCAAGGACCGGCCGGGTCCTGATCGAGGGCCGCGACGTGACGCGCCGCTCGACCCGCCTCCGCCTCCGGGAGGGTCTGAGCGTGATCCCTCCCGACCGTCACCGGCAGGGTGTGATCCTGGAGCTGCCGATCGCCGACAACCTGGTCCTCGAGGAGCACGATCGCCGGCCCTTCGCCAACTGGATCGTCCGCAACCTCCGGGCGGTGGCCGACTACGCGCTGCGCCTCATCAGGGAGTTCGACATCCGGGCCACCAGCCCGAGCGAGCCGGCGTCCGCGCTCTCCGGCGGCAACCAGCAGAAGCTCGTCGTCGCGCGCGAGCTGGGCACCGAGCCGCAGGTGCTCGTCGCCAGCCAACCGACCCGCGGCATCGACGTCGGCTCGATCGAGTTCATCCACAACCAGATCGTCCAGCAGCGGGACAAGGGGCTGGCGGTGCTGCTGGTCTCCTCCGAGCTCGATGAGGTGCTCTCGCTGAGCGACCGGGTCGCCGTCATCTACCGGGGGAAGATCGTCGCCGTGCTTGACGCCAAGGACGCCGACCGCGAGCGGATCGGACTCCTGATGGCGGGAGGCGGCGTGGCCGCGTGAGCCGAGTGTGGGGCCGGGTGCCGGGCTGGGTCGTCAGCGGCCTGGTGGTGCCGATCGCCTCGGTGGTTCTCGGCTTCGGCGTCGCGGCGATCGCCATCGTCGCGACCGGCACCGATCCCAGCCAAGCCTACCTGGCCCTGTTCCAGGGTGCCTTCACCAACAACAACGCCTTCGCCGAAACCCTGGTCAGCTCGGTGCCCTACATCTTCCTCGGGCTGGGCGTGGCGCTCGGCTTCCGGGCCGGCCTGTTCAACATCGGCGCCGAGGGCCAGTTCTACATCGGCGCCCTGGCGGGGGTGTTCGTGGCCTACTCGATCCACGGCCTGCCGCCGGCGATCGAGATCGGCCTGTCGTTGCTGGCTGCGATGGCGGCGGGATTCGTCTATGCCGGCATCGCCGGCTTCCTGAAAGCGCAGACCGGGGCCCATGAGGTGATCACGACGATCATGCTCAACTACGTCGCCTTCCTGATCGCCAACTACCTGGTGACGACCCCGGGCCTGATGAAGGATCCGCTCAGCCGCATCCCGCGCACGCCCTACATCGACGCCAACGCGACGCTGCCGATCATCCTGCCCAACAGCCGGCTCCACGCCGGCCTCCTGCTGGCCCTGGTGGCGGTGCCGCTGGTCTGGTTCCTGATCGAGCGGACGACCCTCGGCTTCCGGCTCCGTGCGGTGGGGTTCAACGCCGGTGCGTCACGCGCCGCGGGGATCTCGGTGGCTCGGACGACGGTCCTGGCGATGGGGATCTCGGGGGCGCTCGCGGCCACCGCCGGGGTCGTCCAGATGCTCGGCATCCAGCACGACATGACGCCGGCGGTCGCCTCCGGGTACGGCTTCGACGCCATCGCGGTGGCACTGCTGGCGCGAAGCAACCCCTGGGGAATCCTGCCCGCCGCGCTGCTCTTCGGTGCCCTCCACAATGGCGCCAGCTTCATGCAGCTGCAGACCCAGGTCTCCGCCGACCTGATCTCGATCGTGCAGGCCTCGGTGATCGTCTTCGTCGCCGCTCCGGAGATCATCCGCTGGCTGCTCCGGATCCGCGGCCACCAGGTGGCCGCGGTTGCCATCACCGAGCGAGGCGGCGCTGCGACCAATGTCTGACCTCGCCCTGCTGGCGATCAGCATCCGCCCCAGCGACATCGCCGTCTTCGGCTCCCAGACCCTGGTCACGGCAACCCCGCTGACCCTGGCCGCACTGGGTGGGGTGATGTCGGAGCGGTCGGGCGTCGTCAACATCGCGCTCGAGGGGATCATGCTGACCGGCGCCTTCGTCGGCTACGCGGTCGCCTTCTTAACCCACAACCTCTGGCTCGGGATAATCGCCGCGATTCTGGCGGGGATGCTGATCGCCGCCATCCATGCCGTCCTGGCGATCAGCTTCATCGTCGACCAGATCGTCAGCGGCACGGTGATCAACATCCTCGCGGTCGGCATCACCGGGGTGTTCTATCGGACCTTCCTCGAGAGCCAGTCCGTGGCCGGTCCCGGCACGCTGCCGGTCTGGCAGGTGCCCTTCCTCTCCCAGATCCCGGTCGTCGGTCCGATTCTCTTCCAGAACGCGTTCGTGACGTACGCCATGCTGGCGCTGATCCTGATCGTCTACCTGGTGATCTTCCGCACCACCTGGGGGCTTCGGACGCGCGCCTGCGGCGAGCATCCCCAGGCGGCGGAGACGGCGGGGATCAACGTCTACCTCGTGCGCTACGTCAACGTGATCCTGTCGGGCGCTCTGGCGGGGCTGGGCGGGGCGTACTTCAGCCTCCAGCAGATCGGCAACTTCCTCCCCGGCATAACCGGCGGTCGCGGCTTCATCGGCCTCGCCGCGATGATCTTCGGCCGCTGGAACCCCTTCGGGGCCTTCGGCGCCTCCCTCCTCTTCACGGCCTCCGACCAGCTCGCCAGCCGGGCCATCGCCTTCGGCGTTCACGTCCAGCCCCAGTTCCTCGGCATGCTGCCCTACCTGCTCACGATCGTCGTCGTGGCGGGCGCGGTGGGCCGCTCGGTGGCGCCGGCGGCGGACGGCAGGCCCTATCGCAAAGCCTGAGTTGTCCACAGCGGCCATTCCTTGGTTATGCTGCCAACCGATGGTGTCCATTTGAGGGCACATCGCGGCTGGGGGTAGAAGCCGGCGCGGTAGCCGGAAACGGAGGATTCCGAGGGGGGCAGCATGGCCACAGAACCGAGCGTGTCAAAACTGCGCGTCGAGACGGCGAACGGAAACGGACATCCCGTCAGTGAGGGGGAGCCGGTCGAGGTCAAGGCGATGTCGCACGCCGTGCAGCCGACCGTGACCGCGCTTCCGGCAACCCAGGCAGAGACCAGCGTGCTCGCCCGGGGGGACTCCGCCTCCGGCCGTTGGGTCATCGGCGGCGACGGCGAGGTGATGGGCGAGTTCTCCGGTGAGATCGAGTGCGGCGGCGTCCTGCTGATCGGCAAGGGCGCCGAGGTCACCGCCACCATCCGCGGCGACGAGGTGACCGTCGCCGGCCTCGTCCGCGGCAACATCACAGCGCTCGGCCGCCTCCGGATCACGTCCACCGGGCGGTTGGAGGGCAACGCGCGGGTCATGGCCCTGGTCGTGCAGGAGGGCGGTGTCCACCACGGCGTCATCCGGGTCCACCCGGAGGGGGTTCCCGAGGACAACGTCATCGTCTCCGACCAGCTCGCGCTGGGCGAGCCGGAGGCCGGTGCTCCGACCCCGGCGGAAAGGGTCCGCAAGTTCTGGGGGGAGTTCTTCTAGGCTTTCGACCGGGTCGGACAGCCCGCCCAAATCCCCCTGTTTCGCTATCAAGTTGTGCGCTATGCTCGGTTCACAAACCGATGTCTCGCGTTCCCCTGAGCGAGATCGAGCTGGACGAGGACGAGATGATCGTCGAGGGCTTCGAGGGTGAGCTCGAAGGCATCCGCGTCTGGGTGACTGCGGTCCTCGAACGGACCTGCGTGTACGAGACGCCGGACCTGGAACGCAGGCTCGTCAGCAAGGCGAAGGTCCTGGTCGAGAAGGACTCGGTGCCGATCCGCCGGCGCAAGCTCGGCGGCCCGCCCGGCGCCGACCGGAGCCGAGGCAAGCCGGGCCCCAAGCCCGCGGCGGTCCGGGAGGCGGCCGACCCCGACTCCGTCTCGGGCCCGCTGGCCTAGCCTGTCCACCGATTCCGCCCCCCCGCCCTGCTAACTTTGCGGGCAGGATGGCTCACGCCCAGTTGATGGACCGCAACCTGGCCCTCGAGCTGCTTCGGGTGACCGAGGCCGCGGCGCTCGCCGCCGCCCCACTCCAGGGCCGGGGCGACAAGCTGGCGGCCGACCAGCGTGCCGTCGACGCGATGCGGAGTGCCCTCGGCTCGGTCGACATGAAGGGCACCGTCGTGATCGGCGAGGGCGAGAAGGACGAGGCCCCGATGCTCTACTTCGGGGAGGAGATCGGCAACGGCCTCGAGCCCGAAGTTGACGTGGCCGTCGACCCGATCGACGGCACCGAGTTCACCGCCAACGGCCTGCCGGGCGCGATGGCGGTCGTCGCCCTCGCCGAGCGCGGCAGCATGTTCAGCACCCATGTCCACTACATGGACAAGCTGGTCGTCGGCCGCCGGGCCCGCGGCGTGATCGACATCGACATGCCGGTGGAGTGGAACCTGCGGCGGATCGCCAAGGCGGAGGGGATGCACCCGCGGGACCTGACCGTGATCATCCTCGACCGGGAACGCAACAAGGAGTTGATCGAGCAGGTCCGCGACGTCGGGCCCCGGATCACGCTCATCTCGGGCGGCGACGTGGCCGGCGCCATCACCGCGGCCAACGAGCAGGTCACCGGCAAGCACGTGCTGCTCGGCAGCGGGGGAGCGACCGAGGGCGTCCTCGCGGCCTGCGCGGTGAAGTGCCTGCAGGGCGACATGCAGGCGAGGCTCCACCTGCGCGATGACGCTGAGAGGGCGATCGCCGAGAAGGAGGGCCACCAGTTCGGGAAGGTGCTCACCATCGACGACCTCTGCTCGGGCAAGAACATCTTCTTCGCCGCGACCGGGATCACCACCGGCGACCTCCTCAAGGGCGTGCGCTACGAGGACTTCTACGCCTACACCCACTCGATGGTCCTCCGGTTGGCGTCGGGCACGATGCGCTACGTCGACGCCTATCACGAGATGACCAAGCTCCGGGCGAAGGGCCTTCTGCCCGAGCAGGTCCTCTAGGAGTCCGTGCGAGTAACGGGACTGACCGGCGCCAAGTGGCACTCCAAATGACGCGGTCATTCGCGCGGGCGTCTGCGCGGACACGGATTCGTGCGATCACTACGGCCTGGGCCTATGAAACGGCTGCCTATAGCACCTCTCAGACCGCCGGGACCGCCCTCCACCGGCCGCTATCGTGCAGCCGGCGGAGGTTGTAAGCAGCAGCGACCAGGCTCCACTCCATGTCGACTTTGGCCAGGCCCCGGAGCAGGAACTGTCGGAATCCCATCGCTTGTTTGATGATGCCGAATGCTGGTTCGACGACGTGCTTTCTGCGAGCGTAAATAACGCGCCCCTTCTTGGTTCGGACTTTGCGCGCCATGCGCTGACGCGGGGTGGCGTTGTTGGGAATGCGACCGCGCGGTCCTGGCTCGTGGAAGTCGGTGTGCTTGGCTTTGGCCTGGGCAATGTAGGCGTCGACTTCGAGCGCGTTCATGGTCTGGATGTTGAGTTCGGAGCCGTAGCCGGCATCGGCGCTGACCTTGTCCGGAAACTCGCCCGTGTTGAGGGCGGTGGCGACCACCATCTTGACCAGCTGGGGATTGTCGGCAGCTTGGTTGCTCACCTCGGCGGCGACGATGATGTGGTGGGACGTGTCATCCACCCCGAGCTGACAGTTGAAGCCCTGCACGAAGGACTTGTCGCCCGCCAGCATGATCCGCGACTGGGGATCGGTGAAGTTGTATTGGTCGCGATCCTCAGGCGCTCCCCTACCTGCTTCCTGAGCTCGTTTCTCGATCGCCGCTTTGGCTTCCTTGAGGCGAGCCAGTCGGGTCTCGGCTCGCTGCAACTCCTCAGGCAGTTCGTCGCCGCGCCGGGCGCCAAACTCCTCGTCCTCGGCGGCGTCGATCTCTTCGGCCCGCTTCAGCCACTCCTCGGCGATCTGCTCGTAACGCGGCTGACGATCCTTGATACCGCCATAGCTCATCGCCCTGTGTTTGCTCGCGTTGGCCTTGATCTTGGTGCCGTCGATGGCTACGTGGCCGAGCTTGACCAGGCCTACTTCCTGACAGAGTTGTAGGACCTGGTTGAACATCCCTTTGAGCTCCACTCGATGCACCTTGCGGAAGTTGCTGATCGTCCAGTGATCGGGTGTCTGGCTGGCGGTCAGAAAGCGGAAGGGGACGTGATCGATGGTCACCCGCTCCAACCGTCGCGAACTGTAGATGCCATTGCTGTAGCCATAGAGCAAGATCTTCAGCAGCAGCCGAGGATCGTACGGCGGCGCCCCCCGCACTTCGGTGTATTCGCTGTAGATGCCATCGAGGTCGAGCGTGTTCTCGACCAGGTCACCAATCAATCGCGCCAGATGCCCGGCCGGCACCCAGTCGGAGAGGTTGGGCGGAAACAGCAAATCCTGGTCTGGCGAGTACGGGCGGAACGTCTTCCGCGTGCCCTTCTTCATTCGACGGTACCTCAGCGTGGAGTGGGACGAGAATGCAGCAATGGCGCTTCTCTATTGTCTCACCCCATCAGGGCTTTCTCACACAGACTCCTAGGCGGTCGGGACGGCCGCCGCCCTCTCCAACCCGAGGTCCTTCACCGAGAGCTCCCGCATCTCGACCTTGCGCACCTTGCCGGTGACCGTCATCGGGAAGCCGTCGACGAACTTCCAGTAGCGCGGGATCTTGAAGGTCGAGATCTTGCCCCGGCAGTACTCGGTGAGCTGGTCGCCGCTCACTCCGGTGCCCTCGCGAAGCTTCACCCAGGCCATCACCTCCTCGCCGTAGCGCTCGGAGGGAACGCCGATGACCTGCACATCGGAGATGTCGGGGTGGCCGTAGAGGAACTCCTCGATCTCTCGCGGGTAGATGTTCTCCCCGCCCCGGATGATCATGTCCTTGAGCCGGCCCACGATCTTGACGTAGCCTTCGTCGTCCATCTCCGCGAGGTCGCCGGTGTGCATCCAGTGGGCCTGGTCGATGACCTCCGCGGTCGCCTTCTGGTTGTTCCAGTAGCCGAGCATCACCGAATAGCCGCGGGTGCAGAACTCGCCCGGTGTTCCTCGCGGAACGATCCGGCCCGTCTCGCCGTCGACGATCTTGATCTCCACGTGGGGATAGACCTTGCCCACCGTCCCGGTCTGCTTCTCGAGCGGGTCTCCGATCAGGCTCTGGGTCGAGACCGGGGAGGTCTCGGTCATCCCGTACATGATCGTGACCTCCGGCATGTGCAGGGTCGTGAGGACCTTCTTCATCACCTCGACCGGGCACGGAGCGCCGGCCATGATGCCGGTGCGGAGGGTGCCGAGGTCGAACTCGCCGAGGCGCGGGCTGTCGAGCTCGGCGATGAACATCGTCGGCGTGCCGTAGAGGGAGGTGCAGCGCTCGGCCACCACGCACTCCATCGTCGCCACCGGGTCGAAGGCCTCGGCCGGGATGACCATGCAGGAGCCGTGGCTGGTGCAGGCGAGGTTGCCGAGCACCATGCCGAAGCAGTGGTAAAAGGGCACCGGGATGCAGACCCGGTCGGCGGCCGTGTAGTGGATGCCCTCGCCGATGAAGAAGCCGTTGTTGAGGATGTTGTGGTGGGACAGGGTCGCGCCCTTGGGGAACCCGGTGGTCCCCGAGGTGTACTGGATGTTGATCGGGTCGTCGAACTGGAGGGTGGCCTCGAGCGCGGCCAGGTCGGCCTCCGGAACGGCGCCCCCAGCCGCCAGCAAGGAGTCCCAATCCTCCTCCAGCACGAGGGACTCCCGCAGCTCGGGGCAGCGCCCGCGCACCTCGGCCAGCATGGCGACGTAGTCATTGGTCCGGAAGGCGCGGGCGAGGACCAGGAGCGAGACGCCGGACTGGTTGAGCGCGTACTCCAGCTCGGAAGTCTTGTAGGCGGGGTTGATGTTGACGAGGATCGCCCCCATTCTCGCCGTCGCGTACTGGAGGACGACCCACTCGTAGCGGTTGGGGGCCCAGATGCCGACCCGGTCGCCCTTCTTGACGCCGCGGGCGAGCAGTCCGCGAGCGCAGCGAGAGGTCAGCTCCCAGAACTCGGCATAGGTGGCCCGAAACCCCTGCTGGCAGGAGACCAGTGCCTCCCCCCGGCCGTGTTCGGCGACCGTCCGCCGGAGGTTCTCGCCGATCGTCTCGCCGAGCAGCTCGACCGGGCTTGCCCCGTTGGCGTAGGAAGGAGCGGTCATGGCCTTATTTCACCTCGAAAGTAGAGCAGGGCGCCCTCCAGGTCTTGTTCCCAGCGACTGAAGCCGGTGCGCTTCGCGAGCGATCGTAGCTCGCGGGCGGTCGCCGGGACGAAGAAGCTCGCCAGCCGCTCCAGGCCGACGATGGCGCTGAAGGGGGCCGGCCCGTCCGCCACCAGCACGGTCCCGAGCAGCCGGCCGCCCGGCTTCAGAACCCGGCGGAACTCGGCCATCGCCGCCTCCTTGTCCGGGATCACATGAAGGCCGTTGAAACAGAGGACTCGGTCGACGCTGGCAGCCGCAAGCGGCAGCCGGGTGGCGTCGCCGCGGGCGAGCAGCACCCTCTCCTGGAGACCGCGCGCCCGCCGCCGCCGCGCCGCCCGGCGGAGCATCACCGGGCTCAGGTCGACACCGACCAGCAGCCCTTGCAGGTCGGGCGCCCCCTCGGCGAAGGTTGTCCCGCCGCCGACCGGGACGTCGAGGACAGCCTGGCCCCGCTCGGTGCGGAGGCCTTCGTCCATCAGCCGGTACATCCGCGCCACGTCGGTGCCCCACTCGAGGCGGGCGGCGAGGCGCGCCAGGCCCCGGGTGTTGACGCCGGTGTCGTACGCCCAGCCGAAGGGAGTGCCGTAGGTGTCGACCCGGGGCGGCTCGCGGTCGGGTGGCCAGAGGTCGTAGACCTCGTCGCCGACCCCGGGTACCGGGTGCCCGTTGGGACAGCTCAGGGCTCGCGCGAGGAGCCGCAGCCGCTCGCCGCAGGTCCAGCAGGCGAGGGGGGTCGCCAGGCTTCGATTCGCCGCCTGGCGGCGAGCAGCAGTTCGGGGATTGCGCGGCATCGGGGTGACGACTCAACATATGCCTCGGCCCCGAACGGCGGCGGCTCGGCCGGGAAGACAAACCGCAAGGTGGAATGTTTCCGGAAGAGACGAAGTCGGTCGGGGTCACTTCTTTTCAGGCGGCCGCGGGCCCGAAAGTGGTCCGGCTCGTGATCCTCGACCGCCCGACTCAAGCACACTTTAGGTAGCCTGGCGGCGCACAAAAATTCGGGGGTTTCTTTTAACCCGACGGCCCCCTAATCTTCACCGCGGCCCCGATCGACGGCGGTCTGGACGGGTTGAGCCGCAAGGCTTGGTTCGGACGGAGCGAAGTCGGTTGGGGTCATTACTTATCCACCGACTTTTGCACTGCACACCCAACTCGATTCCGGTGTGCCCTTGAACTTTTCCCACAGGCCGCGCACCATGTCTGATTAGCCGCCAGCGGACGTGGCAAAAGGTTCTCCCGACGTCCATTAAACCGCCCTTGCCGCGCTCGTAACCGGCACCAGGCAAACGTGATTGCCGCGCCCGTTTCAGAGACGTCGCAAGCGTGGGCCTCCACAAGAGGCGACGACCCTCAAGAATTTCAAGAGGGCACCAGTCAGGCAGTTGCGCGTCAGGGACCGGCCGGCCGAGGCGGCGCCGTTCTGGGCGTCGCCTCGCTTTTTTAACGAACCGACTTGATCCGGCTGACCAGGATCGTTCCCAGCCCGAAGAAGACGATGGCGAAGGAGAAGACGATCCGGTAGCCCGAGTTGTGGGACTGGCCGTTGAAGTAGTCGAGCAGCGGTCCCATCAGCGCCGGCAGCAGCACCTGCGGCAGGGTGAAGGAGACGTGGAAGAGTCCCATGTCCTTGGCGGAACGGCTCTTGTCGGGCAGGGTGTCGCAGGCGAGAGCCCAGTCGACCGCGTAGTAGAGGCCGTAACCGACGCCGTAGAAGGCGCCGAGAACGATCACCAGAACCGGTGAGGTCGGGTAGAGCACCACGAAGACCAGCAGCACGAGGCCCTGCAGGGCGCCGCTGGCGTAGACGAACTTCTTCCGCCCGTAACGGTCGGACAGCCAGCCGCCGAAGAGGCCGAAGGGCGTCGCGACGAGCAGAAGCACCAGCTGCCAGGTGCCGGTGAAGGAGACGGCATTCTGCTCCCCGACCTTGACGACGTCGACGAAGAAGAACTGGAGGAACGGCAGCAGGGTGTAGATCCCGGCGGTGATGAAGGTCCGCGTCGCGATCACCCAGGCGAAGTCACCGGTGTGGAGCGGCCGCAGGAAGTCGGCCACCTCCTCCCGAAAGGGTCTGGACGGCGGGAGCACGATCTCGTCCATGCCCTCGCCGCGGGTGACGATCAGGGTCGGGATCATGGACAGGGTGATGACGACCGCGATGACGAGGTAGTCGAGGAGTGGGCTCTGCTTCAGCACCAGCGCGATCGCGACGATCGCACCGAGTCCGAACGCACTCCCGAGCTGCACCATCGACCCCACCACCCCGGAGGCCTTGCCGAACTCCGCCTCCGGGACGACGTCGGGGACCACCGCGTTGTAGGCGGCGCCGGCGCTGTTGTTGGAGACCTGGACGATCAGGTAGCCGGCGACCATCACCGGGTAGCTGGGGGCAAGGAACATGACCAGCAGGCCGACCACATTGACCAGCGTGCCGACCAGGATGATCGGGCGGCGCCGCCCCCAGCGAGTCTTGAGACGATCCGACCAGTAGCCGACCAGTGGCGGTACGACGGTGGCCGGGATCGCCCCCACCGCAGTCACGAAGGCGACCGCGAAGCCCTGCTGCGCGACCCCCAGGAAACCCTTCGCCTGGAAGGGGACCAGCACTGTGAGCATCGGGATCCAGTGGAAGTTGAGGCCGAACCAAAAGCTCGCCAGCGCCAGGTTGCGGGCGAATCCCACCACCCGAATCGGCTGCGTCGAGACGGCGCCTGTCGCCACGTTGGGCGGAGGGTAAGGCTTCTTTCGGATGTCCGTCAAAGGGGGTAACCTGTAGCCGCCACATGAACCTGTCGCTCAGGCACGTCCGCACGCTCATCGCCGAGGTCCCGATGCACGCCAAGCTGGCCTACTGCCTGCTTCGTGACGACCGTGTCCCGGCCATGCCCAAGGCTGCCGTCGTGGGCGCCCTGGGGCTGATCGTCAGCCCGCTCGACCTCCCCGCCTGGATCCCGGTTATCGGCGAGCTCGACATGCTCGCGCTCGGCATCCTGGCCGTCAAGACCTTCGTCGACGCCTGCCCGGACGACGTGGTGGCCGAGCACCGGAGGGCGATCCAGAGCCACACCTCGGTCTGGGACCACGACCGCAGCGCCGGCTTCGACACGGCGCGCGACGGCGTCGCCCGGCTGGTCCAGAATTGGCGATCGCGCCTGCCCAAGGCAGGCTAGGGAGGAGGTTTCGTCCAGTTGCGGGTAATGCTCACCAAGGACGTCAAGGATGTCGGCCACGCGGGCGAGGTCAAAGAGGTCGCCGACGGCTACGGCCGCAACTTCCTGATCCCCCGCAAGATGGCCGTCC
>DAIRGV010000076.1:0-7032 GCA_036794405.1 Candidatus Dormiibacterota bacterium | reverse complement strand
CGCGGATGTTGTCGGTGCCGGTCAGCAGCATCACCACCCGGTCGGTCCCGAAGGCAAAGCCGCCGTGAGGCGGCACCCCGTACTCGAAGGCCTCGAGCAGGTGGCCGAAGCGCGAATCGATGGTCACGGCGTCGAGACCGAGGATCTCGAAGACCCGCTCCTGCATCCGCCGGTCGTAGATCCGAAGGCTGCCGCTGCCGAGCTCGTAGCCGTTGCAGACGATGTCGTAAGCGTGCGCCCGGACGTCGTAGGGCCGCTCGTCGATGTGCTGCAGGTCCTCCTCCATCGGCCGGGTGAAGGGATGGTGGCCGTAGGTCAGGTTGCCGTCGTCGTCCTCGTCGAAGAGGTACATCGGATAGATCCAGAGGAAGCGCCACTCGCCCTCCCGGACCAGGTTCCGGCGCCGCGCGACCTCGGCCCGGACGAGGCCCATCACCGTCTGCGCCTTCCGCCGGCGATCGGCGGCGATCAGCACCAGGTCGCCCTCGCCCGCCCCGGTCGCCCTTCGGATGCCGGCCCGCTCCTCCTCGCTGAGGAACTTGTCGAGCGGTCCCGGCAGCCAGGCCAGGCCCTGCCCGCCGGCGCCCTTGGCGAGCACCGCCAGCTCGTCCAGCTCGCGGCGGTTGAGGTCGGCGCCACCGGGGACGCTGAGGCCCCGGACGACGCCGCCGGGAGTGTCGAGCACGCGGCGGAAGACCTGGGCCTGGGTGTCCTTCAGGACCTCGCCGAGGTCGGCGATCTCGAGCTCGTAGCGCAGGTCCGGTTTGTCGGTCCCGTACTTGAGCAGCGCCTCGCGATGGCTCATGCGCTGCCAGGTGGCGGGCAGGTCGACTCCCAGCCGCTCCTTCCAGATCCGCCCGAAAAGGCCCTCGAGGACCCCGAAGACGTCCTCCTCGTCATTGAAGGACATCTCCATGTCGAGCTGGGTGAACTCGGGTTGTCGGTCGGCCCGGAGGTCCTCGTCGCGGATGCAGTGGGCGATCTGGTAATAGCGCTGGACGCCGGCGACCATCAGCAGCTGCTTGAACTGCTGGGGCGACTGGGGCAGGGCGTAGAACTCCCCCGGGTGGAGGCGGCTGGGGACCAGGAAGTCACGCGCTCCCTCGGGCGTCGCCTTCATCAGGATCGGGGTCTCGACCTCCCAGAAGCCGTTCTCGTCGAAGTAGGCGTGGATCACCTTATTGAGCCGGTGGCGCGTCTCCAGGGCGTGCTGCAGCCGCTGCCGGCGGAGGTCCAGGTAGCGGTACTTGAGGCGGAGGCTCTCGTCCGCCTCGCCCTCGGTCGGGAAGGGCGGCGTCCTGCTGGCGCTGAGGACCTCCACGGCGGTGGCGACCACCTCGACCTCGCCGGTCCCGAGCTTCGGGTTCTCCCGGCCCTCGAGCCGCCTGCGGACCGTCCCTTTGACCTTCACCACGTACTCGTTGCGGAGCTCGGCGGCGGCACCCGCCGCCGCGGGCGCGTCGGCGGGGTTGAAGACGACCTGGACCAGGCCCCAGCGGTCGCGGAGGTCGATGAAGATCAACCCTCCGTGGTCGCGGCGGGTCGCGACCCAGCCGAAGAGCTCGACTTCGCGCCCGGCGTCCCTGGCGCGCAGCTCGCCGCAGCGGGGCGCGCTGAAGCCGCTCACGCCAGCGCCTCCGCCAGCTCCGACCAGCCGACCTCGCGCTGGTCTCCGCTACCCATCTCCCGGAGCTGGACGACGCGGCGCCCGACCTCCTCGGCGTTGAGCAGGGCGACCCAGCGCGACCCGACCCGGTTGGCGGCCCGCATCTTGGCGGCGAGGCTGCGCTCGGTGTAGTCGACCGCCGTGCTCCGCGCCGCGCGGCAGAGGCGGCCGACCTCGGCCAGCGGCTCGGGGCCGACCCCGTCTCCGATCACCAGGACTTGGGCTGCCGCCGGAACGGGCACCTCGATGCCCTCCGCGGCGAGCATCGCGACCGTGCGGTCGAGACCGGTCGCGAAACCGACCGCCGGAGCGGCGGGCCAGCCCAGGTTGGCGGCCAGGCCGTCGTAACGGCCGCCGCCGCCGAGGGCGTTCTGCTGGCTGCCGATGGCACCGTGCCAGAACTCGAAGGCGGTGCGGGCGTAGTAGTCGAGCCCGCGGACGATCCGGGGGTTGAGCGAGTATTCGATCCCGGCGTTCTCGAGGAGGCGCCGGACGAGGGCGAACGCGGCCCTGCACTCGTCGCACAGATAGTCGCCGATCAGCGGCGCGTCCTGGAGCAGCTCCGCGTCCTCCTTGGCGTCGAGGACGCGCAGCGGGTTGGTCTCGACTCGCCGCCGGCTGTCGGCCGAGAGGCGCTCCTTCAGCGGCTCGAGGAACTCGACCAGCGCCTGCCGGTAAGCGGGCCGGCAGGTGGCGTCACCGATGCTGTTGAGCTGCAGGCTGACGCCCTTCAGCCCGAGCTCTCTGAACCAGGTCACGGCGACCTCGATCACCTCGGCGTCAAGCGCCGGCGAATCGTCGCCGATCGCCTCCACGTTGAACTGGTAGAGCTGCCGGTAGCGGCCGGCCTGGGGCTTGTCGTGGCGGAACATGGGCCCGATCAGGTAAAGCCGGGCCGGCTGCGGGCCCTGGTTGAGATTGCCCTCGAAGTAGGCGCGGACGGTGCCGGCGGTGCCCTCGGGACGGAGGACGAGCCAGCGCTTGTCGCGGTCGTTGAACTTGTAGAGCTCCTTGGCGACGATGTCGGTCTCGCCCCCCACCCCCCGCTCGATCAGCTCCGCCGGCTCCAGGATCGGGGTCTCGATCTGCTGGTAGCCGAAGCGCTCCGCCACCCGCGCGGCGGCGGCCTCGGCGTAGCGCCAGGCGGCCCGCTCCCGGGGCAGGATGTCGCGGACGCCGCGAGTCGCGCGAATCGGCTGACTGGGAGGCATCAAGCGATTCTAGTGTTGTGGCGATGGATCCCTTCGGGCGGGTCGACCAGTGGTACCGGGAGGCGGAGGCGGCCGGCCAGCCGCAGCCCGAGGCGATGGCGCTGGCGACGGCCTCGCCGGACGGGATGCCGTCGGTCCGAATCGTGCTGCTGAAGGGGTGGGACGCGCGCGGCTTCACCTTCTTCACCAACCGCGAGTCGCGCAAGGGCGCCGAGCTCGCCGCCAACCCGCGAGCGGCGCTGACCCTCCACTGGGGCACCCTCGGGCGCCAGGTGCGCGCCGCGGGCCGGGTGTCGCGCGCTGCCCGCCGCGAGTCGCTCGCCTACTGGGTGACCCGACCGCGCGAGTCGCAGGTGGCGGCCTGGGCCTCGGAGCAGTCGCGGGTCATCGGCTCGCGGGAGGACCTGGAGGGGCACTACCGGGCGATGCTCGACCGCTACGCCGGGCGGCCGCTGCCGCTTCCCCCGTTCTGGGGCGGCTACCGCGTTCGCCCGGACTGGGTCGAGTTCTGGGAGCACCGGCCCAACCGCCTCCACCAGCGGGCGCTGCTGACCCGGCGACGTGGCGGCTGGCGGGAGGAGATCCTCCAGCCCTAGCACGGGCTGTCGCGACACCCACCTTCCAGGAGTCCCCCCACCCTGGGGGATCTTGTGTTGCGGCGACCAGAGTAGCGACGGCTTCGACGAGCTCCTAGGAGTGCTGTTAAGGCTTGACCCAGCGAACGTCTGTTCGTATAACACGGGTATGCCAATTGGGGAGGGCGAACCTCTACCCCCCGGCCGCAGAGTCGCCCTGGTCCTCAAGGTCGCCCAGCGGCTGCTGGAGCTGGACCCCGACACGGACGACCGCTCGCCCGAGCAGGTCGGCGCCGACCTGGTCCACCTGCGGCACGGCATCGATCTGCTCGAGATCCGCTTCGCGAGGGATGCCGGGAGCTTCGCCTCGACCTCCGAGTACGACGCCCAGGGGTCGGTCACCCCGATCGACTGGATCCGCCACAACTGCCGGATGTCAGGGCATGCCGCCGCCGAGCGGGTCTGCGTCGGCGAGCAGCTGCACGCCCTTCCCCAGAGCCTCGCGGCGACCACCGAGGGCGCCGTCGGCTATGCCCACCTGGCGCTGCTGGCACGGACTGCCGCCTGGGTCGGCGAGCACGGCGGTGCCTTCCGCGAGGAACCGCTGCTGGAGCGGGCGCTGGAGAGCTCGGTCAGCCGCTTCCGCCACCTCTGCCACCACGCCTGCCACGCCGGCGACCCCGCCGCCTATGCTGAGGAGCAGGCGCTCTTCGTCGCTGAGCGCAGCCTCTCCCTCACCCCCTGCGAGGACGGCGGCTATGTCCTCGGCGGCAAGCTCGACGCGGTCGGCGGGGCAACCCTGCGCACCGCCCTCGAACCACTGGCCAAGCCGTCCGGCCGGGACGACGACCGCGACCGGGCCCGCCGGCTGGCCGACGCCCTGGTCGAGCTGGCGGAGCATGCGCTCGACAGCGGCCGCATCCCGAGCACCGCCAGCCAGCGCGCCCACCTCCAGGTCACCACCTCCTTCGAGACGCTGCTCGGCAGCCTCGGCGCTCCCGCCGCCGAGCTGGAGTTCTCGCTCCCGATCTCGGCGCGGACGGTCGCGCGCCTGGCCTGCGACTGCAACCTCACCCGAGTCCTGCTCGACGCCGATTCGGCGGTCATCGACGTCGGCCGTTCGAAGCGAGTGGTCAGCGGCTCGACCCGCCGTGCGCTCAATCTCCGCGACCGCCACTCCGCCTGGCCGGGCTGCTGCCGCCCGGCCAACTGGACCGCGGCTCACCACCTGAAATACTGGACGCGAGGCGGCTCGACCGACCTCGACAACCTGGTGCTGCTCTGCCACCGCCACCACTGGATGGTCCATGAGGGCGGCTGGCAGCTGGTCAAGGACGACGAGGGCCGGCTGCTGACGATCCGCCCCCCCGGTTCCGCTCGACCGGTGGTCCTATCGCGGTCCGCGAACCCTGCTGCTGGACACCGGTTGACCCGGGTTACCCGGGTTCAGTCGAGCAGGTAGCGGTAGGCGTGGAGCGGGTCGCGACGCACCCACCGGTAGATGCCCAGCCCCGCCAGGCAGGCCGCGGCCAGCGGGCCGAGCAGCACCCAGCCGGCGACGAAGAGGGTTGCCATGAAGTCCTGATGTGGGGTGCAGGCGGCGATGCCCGGCGAAACGCCGGGAAGGCCGGCTCCGAAGACCAGGTTGCCGCAGCTTGGAGCCTCTGTCAGCAGCCGCCCGATGACTCCCCAACCGATCCCCGTGAACCAGGCTGCGCCCCGGACGAGCTGGCCGTCGATGCAGACCCGCAGGAGGGTCCAGCCGGCGGACGCGGCGATCACCAGGAGGATGGGCCCGGCCGTTGGCCAGCCGGCGAGCAGCGCCAGCCGGCGGACGACCTCGTCGGTCGCGAGGCCGAGGACCAGATAGGCAAGCAGTGTCCAGGCGAGGCCGAGCGGGGTGAGGTAGCGGCGGCCGTGGCCGCGGGGCTGGAAGATCCACCAGCGGCCGGGATTGCTCACAGGAAAGGGTTGTAACGCTTCTCTCGCCCGATTGTCGAGGGCGGGCCGTGGCCGGCGAGGACGATCGACTCCTCCGGTTGGATCAGCAGCTTCTCGCGGATGCCCGCCAGGAGCGCCTCGCCGTCGCTGTTGGCGAAGTCGCTCCGGCCGATCGACCCCGCGAAGAGGGCATCGCCGGTGAAGAGCGCGTCGCCGATCTTGAGCGTCACGCCACCGGGCGAGTGGCCGGGCGTGTGGAGGATCTCGAACTCGAGCGATCCCGCGCGGTAGGGCTTGCCCTCCTCCAGTGAGTCCGCCTCGGGGAGGGGCGGGAGCACCATCGGGATGTTGGGTCGCAGCGGCTTGCCGGCGGTGACCACCTCCCGCTCGCTCGGGTGAACCGCGACCGGGACCTGGCCGAATTCCTCCAGCAGCCGGGGAAGGCCGGCGATGTGGTCGCCGTCGGTGTGGGTCAGGAGGATGGCGCGGACCTTCGCGCCGCGCCGCCGGATGACGCCGAGCATGTCCTCCGGCTCCATGTTCGCGTCGATGACGACCGCGTCATGGGTGTCGACGTCCTCGACCAGGTAGGAGTTGGTCCCCCATTGCGAGTCCGCCGTCGTCTCGATCTCCAGCTTCACGTTTCAGCCCACCTCGCGGGCGACCGTGTGCACGTCTCGGACCAGCTCCAGCTTCTCCATCAGGCGCGAGAGCTGCGAGAGGGAGTCGATCTCGACCGTTGTCGACACGACCGCCGACTTGTCGTCGTAGACGTCCACCTTGACCGCGCTCATGTTCACCTTCGACTCGGCGACGACGGTCGCGATGTCGCGGAGCAGGCCCGTCCGGTCCCAGGCCTCGATCTTGATCGCGACCGGGTAGAGGTGGGTCGCCTGGGCGTCCCAGTCGACCGGGACGATGCGCTGCTTCTCGACCGCGTTGACAGCGTTGATGCAGTCGGCGCGGTGGACGGTGACGCCCTTGCCCCGCGTCGTGTAGCCGATGATCGAGTCGCCCGGCACCGGCTGGCAGCAGGCGGCGACGGTCGTGTAGACGCCGCGCTCGCCCCGGACCAGGACCCTTGCGGTGGGTTCGACCTGGGGGATCAGCGGGATCGCCTTGAGCTCGTCGCCCTCGTCGCCGTGGACCAGCGCCAGCTTCATGATCACGGCGTGCGGCGAGAGCTCGCCATAGCCCACCGCGGCCAGGAAGTCGTCGTCGGTCGCGTACTTGTAGAGGTGGGTCAGCTCGTCCAGCTTGCCCTCGGGGAGCTGGGCCAGGCCCAGGCGGTGCATCCGGCGCAGCTCCTTGTCCAGCATGTCGCGACCCTTGGCCACGTTCTCGTCCCGCCGCTGGGCCTTGAACCATTTCCGGATCCGGTCCCGCGCCGAGGCGCTCTTGACGAAGTTGAGCCAGTCGCGGGAGGGGCCGTGGGGCGAGCGGGTGGTCAGCACCTCGACGATTTCCCCGTTGCTGAGCGCGTAGTCGAGCGGCACCATCCGGCCGTTGACCTTGGCACCGATGCAGCGGTGGCCGACCTCGGTGTGGATGCGGTAGGCGAAGTCGACCGGGGTTGAGCCCGCCGGCAGGTTGAGGACGTCGCCCTTGGGCGTGAAGACGAAGACCTCGTCCTCGAAGA
>DAIRGV010000075.1:0-7189 GCA_036794405.1 Candidatus Dormiibacterota bacterium | reverse complement strand
CCATCCGCTACGCCGAGAACCCCCCCAAGCGCTACCAGGACATCTACCCCTTCAACTTCGACACCGAGGACCGGGCCGGGCTCGACGCCGCCCTCCTCGAGGTGATGCGGTTCTGGATCGGCCACGGTGTCCGCGTCTTCCGTGTTGACAACCCGCACACCAAACCATTCGACTTCTGGCAGTGGCTGATCGAGACCGTGCGCCGCGACCATCCCGAGGTCATCTTCCTGGCCGAGGCCTTCACCCGCCCGCGCACCATGGAGCAGCTGGCCAAGATCGGGTTCACCCAGAGCTACACCTACTTCACCTGGCGCAACTCCAAGGCCGAGCTGAGCGATTACCTCACCGAGCTGTCCCAGGGGCCCACTGTCGATTACTTCCGGCCCAACTTCTGGGTCAACACCCCGGACATCCTCCATGCCTTCCTGCAGGAGGGCGGGCCGCCCGCCTTCCGCCTCCGCCTGGTGCTGGCCGCCCTGGCCTGCTCGTCGTGGGGGATGTACAGCGGCTACGAGCTCTACGAGAACATCGCCGTCCGCCCCGGCAGCGAGGAGTACCTTGACTCCGAGAAGTACCAGCTGCGGCCGAGGGACTGGCAGGCCAAGGACAACCTAGCGCCCATGATCACCACCGTCAACCAGATCCGCCGCCGCCACCGAGAGGCGATTGCGCTGATGCGCACGCTGCGCCTGCACCACGTCGACAGCGAGCACATGCTCTGCCTCTCGAGGCGCTCGCAGGGTCGCGACGACGTGCTCCTGCTGGTCGTCAACCTCGACCCCCACAACGTCCGCGAGGCCACCATCTGGCCCGATGTCGACGAGCTCGGTGTCGAGGGGACACGGCCCTACCAGGTCGTCGACGAGCTCAACCAGGCCGCCTACACCTGGACCGGGCCATCGAGCTATGTCCGGCTCGATCCCAAGCGCACCCCCGCGCACGTGTTCCGCGTCCACCAGGGGCCCGCCCGGTGAGCAGCCGCAGCCCGCGCACCGAGGTGGTCGAGCGGGTCGACCCGACCTGGTACCGGCACGCGGTCTTCTACGAGCTGCTGGTGCGGGGGTTCGCCGACGGCAACAACGATGGCGTTGGTGACATCGAGGGTCTGATCGGCAAGCTTGACTACCTGCAGTGGCTGGGCGTCGACTGCATCTGGCTGCTGCCTATCAACAAGAGCCCGATGCGCGACGGCGGCTACGACATCTCGGACTACACCAACCTGCAGCCAGAGTACGGCGACGTCGCCGCCGTCAAGCGCCTGGTCGACGAGGCCCACAGCCGCAACATCCGGGTGGTCATGGACCTGGTCATGAACCACACCTCCGACGAGCACCCCTGGTTCCAGGAGGCTCGCTCCTCGCCGGACAACCCCAAACGCGATTGGTACGTATGGTCAGACTCAAAGGTGCGCTACGAGGACGCGCGCATCATCTTCATCGACACCGAGACCAGCAACTGGACATGGGACGACACCGCCAAGGCGTACTACTTCCATCGTTTCTTCACCCACCAGCCCGACCTCAACTACGACAACCCGGAGGTCCGTGAGGCGATGTTCGAGGTCGTGCGCTTCTGGTTCGACATCGGCCTGGACGGGTTCCGGCTCGACGCCGTGCCCTATCTCTTCGAGCGCGAGGGCACCAACTGCGAGAACCTGCCCGAGACCCACGAGTACCTCGCCGACCTCCGCGCCATGGTCGACCGCGAATACGGCGGCGAGCGCGTACTCCTGGCGGAGGCCAACCAGTGGCCCGAGGACGTGGTCGACTACTTCGGCACCGAGGACCGCCCGGAGTGCCATATGTGCTTCCACTTCCCCTTGATGCCCCGCATGTTCATGGCCCTGAGACGGGAGCAGCGCTACCCCATCACCGAGGTCCTGGAGCGCACCCCGCCCATCCCCGACGGCAGCCAGTGGGGCATCTTCCTGCGCAACCACGACGAGCTGACCCTGGAGATGGTCAGCGATGAGGAGCGCGACTACATGTGGACGGAGTACGCCCGCGATCCCCGTATGAAGCTCAACCTCGGCATTCGCCGCCGCCTCGCGCCCCTGCTCGATAACGGCCGGCGGCAGATGGAGCTGTTCTACGGGCTGCTGCTGTCGCTGCCGGGGACGCCGATCCTCTACTACGGCGACGAGCTGGGGATGGGCGACAACGTTTACCTCGGCGACCGCGACGGCGTGCGCACGCCGATGCAGTGGAGCGCTGACCGCAACGCCGGTTTCAGCCGTGCCGACTTCGCCCAGCTCTACCTGCCGCCCTTGATGGACCCGGTCTACGGGTACAGCGCGGTCAACGTCGAGGCCCAGCAGCGCAACGAGTCTTCGATGCTGCAATGGCTGCGTCGTTTCCTGGCCGTGAGGCGGCGTCACCCCCTCTTCGGCGAGGGCGCCTTCGAGGCTCTCGACGCCACCAACCCGTCGGTTTTCGCCTTCCTGCGCAGCAGCCCCCAGGAGACCATCCTCTGCGTCAACAACCTTTCCCGGTTTGCTCAGCCGGTGGAGCTGGACCTGCGCCAGTTCACGGGCTGGACCCCGGTGGAGCTGGTGGGCAAGGTCCACTTTCCTCGCATCGGCGAGCTGCCCTACCTGCTGACGATGGCCCCTCACGGCTTCTACTGGTTCGCCCTGGAGAACACCGAACGATGACCCCCGAAGAGGTTCTCCGCGAGGCCGGCCTGGGCGACCCCCAGGCTGAGCTGCTCACCTTCCTGCGCCGCCAGCGGTGGTTCTCCGGCCGCGAACGGGACCTGCACGCGATCGAGATCGTGGACGCCGGCACCGACGGGGAGGACCCGCTGCTGGTGCCTGTCCTGGTTGACGCCATCTACGGTGATGGCGGGCGCGAGCGGTACAGCATCCCCCTGTCGGTGCGCCCGGCAGAGCGAGCCATCGAGACCGACGTCGGCCTGGTCGCGATGGGGATACGCGAGGGCGCCCCGGTCGAGGTTGTCGATGCCCTCATCGACCCCGAGGCGGCGGTTCGGTTCTGGGACCTGATGGCCACCAACGGGGAGATCGCCACCGCCGCCGGCCGGCTCCGGGGCCAGTCCGAGCCGGGCGTTGCGGCGGCCCCACCGGAGCCCGTCGCCGACGGCGCCGCCGGTATCCATCCCCTCGGACGCGACCAGAGCAACTCGTCGCTGGTGCGCGACAAACGGGAGCTGCTGAAATTCTTCCGCAAGATCGAGCAGAGCAGCTCGCCCGAGCTGGAGATGCTGCAGGCCCTCCACCACGCCGGCTTTACCGGCATCGCCGCGCCCATGGGCCGGATCGACTACCGCCAGGGCGACGGCGAGGAGGCGCTGCTGGCGATCCTTCAGCCCTACCTCCACAACGCCACCGACGGCTTCCAGATGGCCATGACCAGCCTTCGCGACCTGTACTCGGTAGCCGAAGGCGCCACCCACGCCGACCCGCTGGGGATCCGGGAGGCGATCGATGAGCAGGGCTCCGACTTCACGCCCGAGGCCAACCGGCTGGGCGCGATCGTGGGTGAGATGCACCTCACGCTCGCCTCCGACCGCATGCCCGAGGAGATGCGACCGGTGCCGGCGACGGCGGAGATGATGCAGGCCTGGGCGGGGGAGATGGAAGCCGACCTGGAGCGGCTGTTCGCGGACCACGCCGATCGGACTCAGGGCCTCGATCGCGATCAGCTGGCGGCTTGCTTCCAGGCCCTCAAGGAGGTCGAGGGCGGAGGCCTGGCGGTCAGGTACCACGGCGACCTCCACCTCGGTCAGCTGGTTCGCACCGATGCCGGGTGGACCATCCTCGACTTCGAGGGCGAGCCGTCGCGCAGCGTCGAGGTGCGGAGGCGGCGCTCCTCGCCGCTCCGGGACGCCGCCGGCATGCTGCGCTCATTCAGCTACGCCGCGGCCGTCGCCCTGATGGAGCGCGCCACCCCCGAGGACCCCGACTGGGAGCACCTGCTCGCCTACGGTGACGCCTGGGCGGAGGTCAACCGCGAGGCCTTCTGGGACGCTTACGTGGCGGTCGTCGGAGCCACCGGGTTGCTTCCCGGCGCCGACGCTGTGGGCACCGTCCTGCGGGCGTTCGAGGTCCAGAAGGCGATCTACGAGTTTGGCTACGAGCTGGGCCACCGGCCTGACCTGGCCTGGGTACCGCTTCGGGCCCTGCGCCAGCTTTGATGAGCCCCAAGGGGAGCGTCGAGAGCGCCGATACCGAGGCCCTGCTCTCCGGCCGGCACCACGATCCCCACTCCATCCTCGGCTACCACCCCAGCCCCACGGGGGCGACGATCCGGGCCCTGCAGCCGTGGGCCGAGAAGGCCTGGGTCGAGGCCGGCGGTGAGCCGCTGGAGATGGAGCGCCTGGTCGGCGGGCTCTTCGAGGCCGGCCTCCACGGCCCCAGCCCGCACCAGTACCGCCTGCGCTTCCAGAACGCCGGCGGGTCGTGGACCGTCGACGACCCCTACCGCTTCCTGCCCACGCTGGGGGAGCTCGACCTTCACCTGATCGGGGAGGGCAGGCACCAGAAGCTATGGCTGAAGCTGGGCTCGCGCCACCTCCGCCACGAGGGCGTCGAGGGCGTCGCCTTCGCGGTCTGGGCTCCCAACGCCCGCGGTGTCACGGTGGTCAGCGACTTCGCCTTCTGGGACGAGCTGGTCCACCCGATGCGGTCGCTGGGGAGCAGCGGGGTCTGGGAGCTCTTCATCCCCGAGCTGGCCCCGCGGGCGCGCTACAAGTACCGGGTCGCGGGCGCCGACGGTACCGTCCGCCTCAAGGCCGATCCCATGGCGCGGGCGGCCGAGATTCCACCCGACACCGCCAGCGTGGTCGAGGACAGCACCCACCGGTGGGCCGACGACGCCTGGCTCAGCCGGCGCGCCACTGCCGAGCTCCACGGCGGCCCGATGTCGATCTACGAGGTCCACCTCGGGTCGTGGCGGCGCCAGGAGGGTGGCGAGCCGCTGTCTTACCGCGAGCTGGGTCGGCAGCTGGGGGAGTACTGCAACCAGGTCGGCTTCACACACGTCGAGTTGATGCCGGTGATGGAGCACCCATTCGGGGGCTCCTGGGGCTACCAGGTAACCGGGTACTACTCACCCACCGCCCGCTACGGCACCTCCGATGACTTCCGCGCCATGATCGACGACCTTCACCAGCAGGGTATCGGCGTCATCCTCGATTGGGTACCGGCGCACTTCCCGCGCGACGAATGGGCACTGGCCCGCTTCGACGGCACCGCCCTCTACGAGCACGAGGACCCGCGGCGGGGCTCTCACCCCGATTGGGGGACGCTGATCTTCAACTACGCCCGGGCCGAGGTTCGCAACTTCCTCGTCGCCAACGCCCTCTACTGGATGGAGGAGTTCCACGTCGATGGCCTAAGGGTCGACGCGGTGGCTTCGATGCTCTACCTCGACTACTCGCGCAAGGCCGGGGAGTGGGCACCCAATGAGTTCGGCGGGCGCGAGAACATCGATGCCATCAACTTCCTGCGCGAGGTCAACTCCAGCGTCGCCGAGCAGCACCCTGGGGTGATGATGGTGGCCGAGGAGTCGACCGCCTGGGGTGGGATCACCCGGCCGGCGTCGGCGGGCGGGCTGGGCTTCAGCCACAAGTGGAACATGGGCTGGATGCACGACACCCTCGACTACATGAGCCATGATCCCATCTACCGGCGCTACCACCACGGCGAGCTCACCTTCGGGCTGCTCTACGCCTGGAGCGAGCACTTCATCCTTCCCCTCAGCCACGACGAGGTGGTCCACGGCAAGGGGTCGCTGATGGGCAAGATGCCGGGCGACCCCTGGCGGCGCCGGGCCAACCTGCGCGCGATGCTGGCCTGGATGTGGGCGCACCCGGGCAAGCAGCTGGTCTTCATGGGTGGGGAGTTCGGCCAGGAGCGGGAATGGTCGAACGAGCGCGAGCTCGACTGGTACCTCCTCGACGACCCCGGGTACGCCGGCATCCAGAGGGTGGTGACCGACCTCAACCGCACCTACAAGCAGACACCGGCGCTCTGGCAGATGGACTCCAACCCCGACGGCTTCGCCTGGATCGACTCCGGCAACGCCGACCAGAACGTCCTCAGCTTCATCCGGCGTGACGCCCAGGGCGCCCCGGGGCTGGTCTGTGTGGCCAACTTTTCGGCCGAGCCACGCAGTGACTTCCGGGTCGGCGTCCCCCATGGCGGGGCGTGGCTCGAGGTCCTCAACACCGATGCCGAGATCTACGGCGGCAGCAACACCGGCAACCTGGGCCGCGTCGTGGCCGACGCCGAGGTGGGGTGGAACGGCCAGCCGTCCGCAGTGGTGTTGACGCTGCCGCCGCTGGCGGTGCTGTGGCTGGTGCCGGAGGCGGGCCGGGCGGCCGAGCCGGGTCAGGCCTCGAGTGGCCCTGTCGTGGACAGCGATCCTGAGCCCGAGACCCCGGCCCCGAAGAGGAGCCGGTCGCTCCGCTCCAGCACCCGCCGGGCCGCCGGCAGGTAGCACTCGCGCCGGTAGTCGAGCACCATCCGCCGGGCCGAGAAGTGGCTGGCCACGTGGCGGATGCTGGCCCGCATCATCGACAGCCAACCCGAGGGCAGCCCGTCGGGGTCGCGGTCGTAGAAGAGCGGGACCACCCGCTCCTCCAGCAGCCGGTAGAGCGCATCGGCCTCGGCCCCGTCGTCGGCGTCGGGTTGATCCAGGGTCACCTCGCTGGCGATGGTCCAGCCCGAGTCGGAGCGGCGCCCCTCGTCCCACCAGCCGTCGCTGACGCTGAGGTTGAGAACGCCGTTGGCGCCGGCCTTCATGCCGCTGGTGCCGCTGGCCTCGAGCAGCCGGCGCGGGTTGTTGAGCCAGACGTCGGCCCCGTGCACCAGGGTGCCGGCGATGTCCATGTTGTAGTCCTGGATGAAGGCCATTCGCGGCTCCTCCCAGGCGAACCGGATGACGTCTGAGAGCAGCTCCTTGGCGTGGCCGTCATTGGGGTGGGCCTTGCCGGAGAAGACCAGCTGGACCTCGCGCCCGGGCCTGCCCAGGATCCCCTTCAGGCGCTCGACATCGGACAGCAGCAGGCTGGCGCGCTTGTATTCGGCGAAGCGGCGGCTGAACCCGATGGTCAGCTTGTGGGGGTCGAAGAGCCCCCGGTTGCCCCCGGCGGCGGTGGCGCGGTCGATCATCGCCCGCCGCAATCGCGAGTGCGCCTCCCAGAGCACGCCGTCGGGGATCAGGGA
>DAIRGV010000019.1:0-34122 GCA_036794405.1 Candidatus Dormiibacterota bacterium | reverse complement strand
ACGCGCTCTACGTCGACGACCTTTCCTCCCGGCCCGGCTTCCGGCGCCAGGGGCACTCGGGCGCTCTTCTCGATTGGCTCCTGGCGGAGGCCCACCGCCTCGGCTGCGCTCAGCTCCACCTCGACTCGGGCGTCGGCCCTGACCGGGAGGAAGCGCATCGGCTCTACCTGAACAAGCGCCTGCGGATCTCCTCCCACCACTTCCACGTGGTGCTCTGACCTACTCGGTCAGCTGCTCCAGGATCTCGGCCAGGGCGGCGTCGGCGAGCGCGTGGAGCTCGGCATCGGTGCGGTCCTGGATCGGATGGGGGACATAGACCGCCGCCGGGTCGAAGCCGAGGGCTTCGGACTGGGCTCGAGCGGCCTCGATGAACTCGGTCGAGGCGACAAAGACGGCTGGGCGGCCTTCAGCCTCGAGGTTCGTCGTGTCGTGCACACTGCACGACGTGCAGGACCCTCAATCGGCGAGGGCTTCGACGACCAGGTCGCTCTTGCCGAGGATCTCCTCCAGCAACGCCCTCGGCGCGGGCCGCGCGAAGGTCGGCTTGCGAAAGCGCTCGACCTTGGCGCCACGCTCGTTGAGCAGCTGCTCGATTCGGTCGAGGAAGACGTTGCCGCGGGCTTTCGAGATGTCGAGGAGCGCGATTCGCCGGCCCTCGATCGAGGTCGGGCGGGCGACCCGCTGACGGGCGGCGGGCTCACGCTCGCCGGTCGGGTCGAGGACTTCGAGACCGCTCAACGGATTCAGCGCCTTACCTCCACGGTGACCGGGCTGCTGCCACCACCATTCGGATTGACCCAGCTCGAGATGATGCCACTGAACATACCCGCGTTGCCTCCCGCGTGGACGAAGTGGAGGCCGCCCTCTCGAAACTTGGTGATGGTCGCCTCGGCCAGCGTCGCCGGCAGGCCCTCGTCCATGCCGCCCGCGCCGCGGCCGCGACTGCTCCCCGGCCGCGTCAGGAGCGCGTTGATCTCGTCCCGCATCCGGGTCTTGCTCCAGCCCGCGTCGCGGAAGATCCGCGCGTGGTCGGGCGGGACCACGACGATGGCGTCGATGCCGAGTGCGAGGTTCGGGTGGGGGGTCGCGTCGAGGCAGGCGGCAAAGGTGCGGATCAGTGACTCGGCCGAGCGCGAGAGCTGATCCATGATCGGGGCCGGGCCCTGGCCGGCGAAGAGGGTCACCGCCGACTGGTCGGCGCGCAGCCCGCGCTCGACGTGGAGCGGCTCCCAGGGCGAGTCCTCCTCGCGCTCGGCGAAGCAGAAGCCCAGCTTGCCCGGGTTGCCGAGGGTGGCGCGGTCGACGCCGCCCGGCCTGCCCCCGCCGACGTTGCGGACGATCAGCTGGAGCGCGCGACCGATGGTCAGGTTGGCCCGGTTGCCCTGGCCGAGCACATTCACGCCCGAGTTCATCCCGATCTCGCGGGCGATCGGCCCGTTGACGATCAGGACCGGTCCGCTGAAGTAGGTGGTGGCGAGCAGCCCGTGCATGTTGAACTCGTCGGTGCAGGCGCCCTCGAGGGCGGCGAGCACGACCGGCAGGTACTCCGGCCGGCAGCCGGCCAGGACCGCGTTCACGGCTGCCTTCTCGACTGTGCACTCGACCAGGTCGGGCGGCACCCGGGCAACCACCTCGCCCGGGTTGCGGGAGGTCCCCGCAAGCATCCGGAAGACACGCTCGGGGGTCGGCGGAATGACCGGCAGCCCGTCGCTCCAGCCGCGCGCGAAGGTGGCCTCGAACTCGTCCTCGCCGGTGCCGAAGCTGACCCGGCGGGAGCTGAGCCGGTCCCCTGAGTAGCGACTCGCGAGCCGTTCGGCGATCCCCGGCTCGACCGTCAGGGAGCCGCAGCCGGCGCGGTAGTCGGGGAGATCGGCGCCGAGCGGGTGAACGCCCGTCAGCTCCTCCCAGCGAGAGCGAAGCCAGCCATGGAGCTCGTCCACGACCCGGCCGTCCTCGACCCGAAGCAGCGTCGGCACGATCTCGATGCCCTGCCGGTAGGAGTGCTCGAGCTCGGTGTCATCGACCGCGTCGACACCCGCGGGGAAGGTCGGGTCGTCCTGAGTGAACACTGTCAGCGGCAGCGTCTCCCGGAGCCCGGCCAGTACCGGCGCAACCATGACGCAGGTGGGGCAGTCGCGCTTGACGAAGGCGACCAGCCCGTCGGGAAGGTTGGGCGCCGCCACGACCGGAGCTTAGGCCTCCGGCTCGCTCGCGCGCGTGCGCACGACCACGTTCATGGTGCCGGTCGCGGTGCCGACGTAGACGCCGCGGGTCGGCGCCGCGTCCCGGTAGTCGCGGCCCACAGCGACCCGGACGTGGTTCTCGCCCGCCCGGATCGGATGGGTCGCGTCGAAGCCGACCCAACCAGCGCCGGGAACCCACGCCTCCGCCCAGGCATGGGATGCGCCCTCGGTGACCCCACCGTCGCCCGGAAGGTGGATGTACCCGCTGACGTAGCGAGCGGGGACGCCCATCGACCGCGCCGCCGCGATGAAGAGGTGGGCGAAGTCCTGGCACACGCCGGCGCGCAGCTCGAGCACCTCCTCCACCCCGGTGTAGACGTTGGTCACGGCCGGGTCGTAGGCGAAGTCGTGGCTGATGGCAATCGTGAGGGCGTCGAGGGCGGCCTCGACCGACGGACCCGACCCGAGGTCGGACGGAGCTTGCCGGGCCGCCAGCGCGCGGATCCCGGGCGCGTCGGTGACCGGCGGCCGGAAGCGGAGGAAGTCGAAGACCAGGTCCGCCTCCGCCAATTCCTCGCGGTTCTTTTCCAGGTCCATCTCCACGAGGGAGCGGCTGGTGACCCGGACCCGGTCGTGGGCACGGAGCAGATTGAAGTAGTGGACGCGGTTGCCGTAGCCGTCGCGGTAGGTGCCGACCGGCATCCGCGGGCTGACCTCGAGGTTGAAGTCGAGGCAGCGCTGGCCGCGGCCGTCGAGGGGCTGCAGCCGGACCTCCATCACCGTCTCGGTGATCGGTCCGGAGTAGCTGAACCGGGTCGTGTGCTCGATCTCGAAGCGCCTCACTGCTGCTGGGGCACCCTCGCGGTGGGGTCGCCGGGAACGGTGGCCGCGACCTTGCTCGGCTGGAAGTAGGTGGCGCGAAGCGCCACCGTCAGCTCCTCGGCCAGCCGCCGGAACTCGCGCTCGAACTCGGCCGGGTCGCGAGCGACACGAGAGAGTCCAACGTCGTCGAAGAAGCCGGACATTCGGGCCAGGACCTTTTGCGGCCGCGAGACGCGCCGCCCGTCGATCCGCCGGACCGCCTGCAGGGCCTGGACGACGCAGAAGCGGGCGGAGCGCGGGAGGGTCGGGTCGAAGAGGAGGAAGGAGATGACCTGGGGACCCGTCACCTCGGCCGAGAAGCGGACCCGGTAGGACTCGAAGGCGAAGCCGCACTTGAGAACCGCCGTCCACTCGAGCGCGTCCTCGCTCGCACCGGCGAGCTCGACCGACTTGCGCGCCACCAGCGTCACCGTGCTCTCCAGCCGGTCCAGGTACTTGCCGATGCGGACGAACTCGCGCGCCTCGTCGTGGAGCATCGTGTCCTCGATCAGCCCCTGGACCAGGTGCACGCCGAGCTCGACCGCGACCAGGTAGGCGTGCAGGTCGCGATCCCCGCCCGCCTCTTCGACTCGCCAGTAGAGCGAGTTGAGCTGCTCGTAGAGCTCGCTCGGCAGCGAGGGGCGGACGGCCTGGGCAGCGGCGCGGGCCGCCGCCACGCTTCTCCTCACCGAGGGGCCGGCCGAGCCGCCGACGAGCAGCTCCACCGCCTGCTCGCGCCGATCGATGTCGCCACCCACCCATCCCGCCAGCTGCATCAGCCCGGTCCAGAAGCCGGCGCCGGGGTCGTCAGCGCGGTCGAGGGAGAGATCCAGGTAGACGTCGAGGATCCGGGCCAGGTGGTCTGCCCGCTCCAGCTGCCGGCCGAGGAGCGCGAGGGAGGTCGCGGCGCGGCTAAGCACGTTCCGGCTCCTCGTCGCGGGCGGAGGCGAGCACCCAGGTGTCCCGGCTGCCGCCACCCTGGGAGCTGTTGACGACCAGTGAGCCCGGCTTGAGGGCGACCCGGGTGAGCCCGCCGGGCGTGACGTGGATGTCCTCCCCCGAAAGCACGAACGGCCGGAGATCCTGGTGACAGGGCCGAAGGCCCTTGCTGTCGAGCACCGGCTGGACCGAGAGCGAGACCACCGGCTGCGCGATGAAGGCCCGTGGTTCGGCCTCGATCCGCCTCCGGAACCGCTCGCGATCGGCGGCGGTCGAAGCCGGGCCGATCAGCATCCCGTAGCCTCCCGAGCCCGCCACCGCCTTGACCACCAGCTGCTCCAGGTGCTGCAGAACGTAGCGGCGGTCCTGGTCGAGGGCGCAGAGGTAGGTCTGGACGTTGGGCAGGATCGGGTCCTCGTCGAGGTAGTAGCGGATGATCCGCGGGATCAGGGCATAGACGGCCTTGTCGTCCGCGACCCCCGTCCCCAGCCCGTTGGCGATCGTCACCCCGCCGGCGAGATAGGCGTGGACCAGGCCGGGAACGCCGACGATCGAGTCCTGGCGGCCGAAGAGCGGGTCCAGCCACTCGTCGTCGACCCGCCGGTAGATGACGTGGACCCGGCGCAGTCCCCGCGTCGTCCGCATGAAGACCTGGTCGACATCCACGACCAGGTCGGTCCCCTCGACTAGTTCGATGCCCATCTGCTTGGCCAGGTAGAGGTGCTCGAAATAGGCCGAGTTGTGGATCCCCGGCGTCAGCAGGACCACCGTGGGGTCGCCGACGCCCTCCGGCGCGAGCCAGCGCAGGTTGCGGAGGAGCTGGTGACAGTACCCCTCGACCGGCCTGACGGCGTAGCCGGCGAAGAGGTCGGGCAGGACCCGCTTCATCACCTCGCGGTTGGCGAGCACGTAGGAGACACCCGAGGGCGTGCGGAGGTTGTCCTCGAGGACCAGGAAGTCGCCCCGGTGATCTCGGACGAGGTCGATTCCGGAGATGTGGCAGCGAAGGCCCCGAGGCGCGGGGAGGCCGTCGACCTCGCGCAGGTAGAGCGGGCTGGAGAGCACCGTCTCGGCGGGCACCACACCCTGGCGAAGGATCCGCTTCGGCCCGTAGACGTCCTCCAGGAAGTGGTTGAGCGCGCGAACCCGCTGCTTGAGTCCGGCCTCCAGACGCTTCCAGGTCCGGGCGGCGATGATCCTCGGCATCACATCGAAGGGAAAGACCTTCTCGATCCCCTGCTCGTCGGGGTAGACGGCGAAGGTGATGCCGTGGTTGCGGAAGATCCGCAGGGCGAGGTCATGGCGGCGCACCAGCTCGGGCCGGCCGAGACGGTTCAGCTGCTCGAAGACCCGCCGGTAGGCGGGCCGTGGTTGGCCCGGGGCCGCCAGCATCTCGTCGTAGAAGCCGTCGCTCCGGTAGCCGTCGCCGAGGAGATTGGCCCTGGGCACCGGTATAGTTTGTGCCGCCATCGAAACCGCGGCTCGAACGATGAACCTGCGCGTGGGCTGTGAGTTCGGTTACGACGTCGTCGCGCCAACACCGGCGACGGTCCAGGTCAGGCCTCGATTCGATCCCCGGCACCGGCTGGTGAGGGAGACCTGGTCGACCAGCCCGGCGCTGGCGCTGGACGAGTTCACCGATCTCTACGGCAACTCCGTCAAGCGGCTCCTGATGGAGCCGGGCGACCTCGTGCTCCGCTACGACGCCGTGGTCGCGGTGCCGGACGAGTGGGACGCGCTCGGGACCGACGCGCCCGAGCGCCCGGTCGAGGAGCTGCCGGGCGAGCTCCTCCACTACACCCTGCCGAGCCGCTACTGCCCCTCCTACGAGCTGATGGACACCGCCTGGGAGCTCTTCGGCGAGACACCCCGCGGCTGGGCGCGGGTGCAGGCGATCAGCGACTGGGTGCACCAGAACCTCACCTTCCAGTACGGCGCCTCTCATCCCCTGACAACGGCCGCCGACGTTTTCGCCGCCCGCAAGGGAGTTTGCCGGGATTTCGCCCATCTCGGCGTCACCTTCTGCAGGGCCATGAATATCCCCGCGCGTTACGTCTTCGGCTACATCCCGGACATCGGCGAGGGGATCGTGCCGTCGGCCGACCCGATGGACTTCTGCGCGTGGTCCGAGGTCTGGCTCGGCGACCGCTGGTGGACCGTCGACCCCCGCAACAACCGGCCTCGGACCGGACGGGTGCTGATCGGCCGCGGCCGGGACGCTCTCGACGTCGCGATGCTGACCACCTACGGCCCCGCCAAGTTCAGGTCGATGACGGTCTGGGCCGACCTGGCGGAGGCGGCATGATCGAGTCGAGCTCGGTCGACTGGGCGAGGGTGAAGCGCAGCTTCTACCTCCTCGAGCAGAGCTTTCGCTACGAGTACCCGGCGCCCATCCGCCACCTCGAGCACCGGCTGGTCGTCATCCCGCCCGAGCATTTCGGCGACCAGCGGCGGCTCGAGCACCGCCTCGAGGTCGGTCTGCCCGGCGTCCAGGTCGAGGACCAGATCGATCGCTTCGGCAACCTCGTCTTCGCCGTGCGCGCGCCGCGGATCGACTCCTGCGTCGAGTTCACCGCGAAGGTGCGCCTCGAGCGCCATGCCGGACGCGAGCACCGGTTGCTTGACGGCTGGCTGCGCGACGGCTACCTGCTCGAGCCAACCCGCCTCACCGAGCCCGACGCCCGGATCCGCCGCGCCGCCGGGAGGCTTGCCGCCGTGGCGCCCTGGGGCCTCGAGCTGGCGCAGGCGATCAACGACTGGGTCCACCAGGCGATGAGCTACGAGGATGGCTCGACCACCGTCCGCACGACCGCCGCCGAGGCGCTCTCCATGGGCCGCGGCGTCTGCCAGGACTACGCCCACCTGATGCTCTCGCTCTGCCGGTCGTGCTCGCTGCCCGCCCGCTACGTCTCCGGCCACCTGGTCGGCGAGGGCGGCACCCACGCCTGGGTCGAGGTGGTCCTCCCCACCCGCGACGGCACCGGCGAGGCAATCGCCTGGAGCTTCGACCCCACCCACGCCCGCCGGGGCGGGCTCAACTACGTGACGATCGCTGTGGGCGGCGACTACGGCGACGTGGCCCCGACCTCGGGGACCTACCAAGCGCCCGTCCGGGGTCGACTCCGGACCCGGAAAAGGGTGATCTTGACCGACCTCGAATACGCCGTCTGACCCTGCGCCGGACGGCCAAGCCGCAAACTATCGGCTGTGGCTGCGATCAGGGCGCGGGGAGTGGTGGCGAGGACTGCGAAGGCGCCCTCCCAGCTGGAGGAGATAACCGTCGACGACCCCGGAGCGGGTGAGGTCCGGCTGGCCCTGCTCGCCAGCGGCGTCTGTCACACCGACCTCTACGCCCGCGACGGCGGGATGGGCGACGGCTTTCCCTGGCTGCTCGGCCATGAGGGCTGCGGGGTGATCGAATCGGTCGGTCCGGGTGTCGACGCGGCCCGGGTGGGCGAGCGGGTGATCATCTGCTGGCGCGCCCCCTGCGGGCATTGTCGCTTCTGCCTCCGCGGCCGACTCGACCTCTGCGTGGACGTGGCGACCCCGGGCAGGCGCCTGCACGGCGAGGATGGGGCGCCATTGACGCCGGTTCTCCGCGCCGGGACGTTCACAACCCACACCGTCGTCGCCGCATCACAGGCGATAACGGTCGGTGACGAGGTGCCCGCCGAGGTGGCGGCGCTGATCGGCTGCGGCGTCGCGACGGGAGTCGGCGCGTCGCTCCGGACCGCCGGCGTCCAGCCCGGCGATCGGGTCGCCGTGATCGGCTGCGGTGCCGTCGGCCTGAGCGCGATCCAGGGCGCCCGCCTGGCGGGAGCGGCGACGATCATCGCTGTCGACCTGAGCCCGACCAAGCTGGAGTGGGCGCGCCGGATGGGCGCCACCGGGGTGGTGAACGCTTCCACCGAGAACGTCGTCGAGCGGGTCCGCGAGTTGGCCGGCGGACATGGGGTCGACCATTGCCTGGATGTCGTGGCGCGGCCGGAGACGCTCCGCAGCGCTCTCGAGTGCTGCGACGACTCGGGAATGGCGGTGCTGGTCGGCGTCCCGCCCCGCGACGCCGAGCTCACGCTGCCGATGAGCCTCCTCTGGAACGACCGCCTCGGCATCAAGACCAGCTGGTACGGCAACTGCCTCGGTTCGCGCGATTTCCAATTGCTGGCCGATTGGTACCGGAACGGCAGCCTTCACCTCGACGAGATGGTCTCGCGGCGGATCCACCTCGACGACGTCGAGGAGGCCTTCGCCGTCATGACCCGGGGCGAGGAGCTGCGCGCGGTGATCGTCTTCGACTAAAGCGGAGTCCCAACCCTTGAAATGCAAGCAAGTGCTTGCTATCGTTGGCAGATGCCGCGCCCCGTAACCAGAGAACGAATCCTTGACGGGTTCCTGACGCTGGCGGGCAGGGAGGGCCTGGCCGGGGTGACGACCCGTGCGGTTGCGGCGGAGGCTGGAGTCAACGAGGTCACCCTGTTCCGCCACTTCGGGGACAAGGCGACCCTGACCCGCGCGGCGATGGAACACCTCATCTGGCGGGCCTCCCCTCCCCCACCTCCGGGCAAGCCGGTCGCCGGGAGCCCGGGGCTGCAGCGGGTGGTGGAGTTGATGAGAGGGAACCGGAATGGTCTCACCGCCCGCCCCGAGGTGATGCAGCTCGGGGTGATCGAGAGCTTCAACGACCCGGCGATCAGCGAGCTAGTCAAGGCGGCGCCGATGGGCGTGTGGCAGATGTACCGGAAGGCTTTCGAGGACGCGCGAGAGGAGCTCCAGGCCGGTGTCGACACCGATGCCGCGGCCCTCGCGGTGCAGGGCCTCGTCTTCCTGACCGCCTTCTGGAACCGGCGGGGATTCGTCAGCTGGGGGAAGGACGAGTGGGATTCGATCTTCGTGGCGGCCGTGCGGCCGTACTTCAAGGAGGGCAGCCGTGATTGAGGATGCGATCGTTCTGGACCGGGTCACGAAGACCTTCGGTGACTTCAAAGCCGTGGACGACCTCACCCTGAATGTCTCGCGGGGCGAGGTCTTCGGGCTGCTCGGTCCCAACGGCTCGGGCAAAACCACGACCGTGAACCTGGTCAGCGGCCTCAGCCAGCCGACTGCCGGTCGCGTCTCCGTGCTCGGTCACGACCTCGCCGTCGACCCGGCCGCCATCCGCCCCCGGCTCGGTTCAGTGCCGCAGGAGACGGCGCTCTACGAGGAGCTGAGCGCCGAGGCCAACCTCGCTTTCCATGCCGACCTCTTCGACTACCCGCGCCGGGAGGTGGCCGGAAGGATCACCGAGGTACTCGAGCTGGTCCAGCTCGGCGATCGGCGGAAGAGTGCGGTCTCGACCTTCTCGGGCGGGATGAAGCGGCGGCTCGCGCTGGCCCGCGCGCTTCTCCACAAGCCGGACCTGCTCTACCTCGACGAGCCGACCCTGGGCGTGGACGTGCAGAGCCGGCGGGCGCTCTGGGACCACATCGTGGATATCCGCAAGGAGGGCCGGACAGTCCTCCTCACCACCAACTACCTCGAAGAGGCGAACACACTCTGTGACCGGGTGGCGATCCTCGACCACGGCCGCCTGGTCGCCCTCGACACACCGGCCGCGCTGCGCGCCCGCTACGGCGACACGGTGATCGAGCTGAATCTGGAACCGGAGGCCGACGCGGACCTACTGGCTCGGTTGCGGAAGCTTGAGGGCGTGACCCACGTTGCCCAGGAGGACAGGACGCTGAAGGTCTCGATCGAGGGCGAGCGATCGGCCGCCGCCGAGGTGGTCGCCCTCTGCGCCGGCCACTCGAGGTTGCGGGGAATCGAACAGCGCGAGCCGAGCCTGGAGGAGATCTTCCTTCGCCTGACCGGAAAGGAGCTCCGGGATTGAGCACCGCGCACGCCCTCCGCACCGCCCGAGCGATTGCGACCAAGGACATCCAGGTGGCGCTTCGAGACCGGCTGCCGACGATCCTCGGCCTCGTCGTCCCCATCAACTTTCTGCTCCTCTTCATCCTCTTCGCCCTCAGCGGCGGACAGGCGCCGGTGGTGGTCGTCATGAGCGACCACGGACCGCTGGCCCAAAAGCTGCTGGCCGCCCTGCAGGGCTCGCATTCGTTCCAGATCCGGCAGGCCGGCGCCGGCACGGCCGACCAGCTGCTTCACGAGGGGAAGATCGTGGCGGTCATCACCATCCCCGCGACCTTCGACGCCGACCTCGCGGCCGGTCGCCGGGTCGAGCTGCCGGTTGCGGTCAACAACCTCTCGGTCGACTTCACCAACGACATCCGGCGCGCGGTCCCGTTGTCGATCACCAGCTTCTACGCCGACGCCTTTCCCGACCAGGTGGTAGTCCGCGCCCAGGAGATCGACGTGCAGTCCCACGACACCGGCTACGTTCCCTACCTCGCGGTGTCGATCGTGGTGGTCGGAATTTTGATCTCGGGCCTCCTCCAGGGCAGCATGGGAGCCGCCCGCGAGTTCGAGGCGGGGACCATGAAGGAGCTGATGCTGGCTCCGGCACCGCGGTGGGCGATCGCGCTCGGAAAGCTGCTCGCCGCCCTGGCCCTAAACCTCGCCGCCAGCCTCATCGTCCTGGCGATCGTCGTGCTGCTTCTCCGCGTCGTGCCCGACCACCCCGTGGAGCTGCTCGGCTTCGGGATCGTGCTCCTGCTCGCCTGCTCGGCCATCGGCGCCCTAGCGGGCACCTTGCTCAAGCGCCGCCAGGCGGCGGTGCCGTTCGCGATGGCGACCTCGCTGCCCCTCTTCTTCATCAGCGGTCCTTTCGGACCGCCGGAGTGGTTGGGTGCGGCGTCCGCGTTCCTCGCAGCGCTCTCTCCCCTCACCGTCGGAATAGCTCTCTTCCAGCACGCCTTCCACGGCTACTCGACGTACCCGGCCGGGCTCTCGGTCGAGGTGGCCGTCCTGGTCGGCTTCGCGCTGGCGGCCGTGGCTCTTAATGCGCTGGCCTTGAACCGGATGGAGGTGCGCTGAAAATGAGAGGCAGTCTTCGCAGCATTTTCGCGATCGCCTCCAAGGACTTCCGGACCTGGCTCCGGCAGCCGGTCGCGATCGTCGTGACGGTCACTCCGCCGCTCGTCTTCATGGTCGTGATCCTCGTCTCCGCCGGCGCGGTTGGCCGCAACCCGGTTGCCCTGGTGGTGCTCGACCGCGGCGAGCCCGCCGCTCGGCTTGCGGCGACCCTCGAGCGGTCCGAGGCCTTGCGGGTGGTCCGCAGCGACCCCGCCGCAGCTGAACGCCAGCTCAGTGATCTGAAGGTGTCGGCCGTGATAACGATCCCGGCCGGGTTCTCGGACCGGTTTCGGAGCGGCCAGTCCGACCCGGTAACGATCCACGTCAACAACCTGAACCTCGACTTCACCAACGACCTCCGGCGATCGCTGCCGGCGGCGATAACGCGCTTCTACGCCGACCAGCCGGGAAGCCCGATCGCCGTCTCCGTGCGTGAAACCGACCTCCGCGCGAGGGACATCGACCTCGTCCAGTTCGACCTCGTCCCGACCCTGGTCCTGCTCCTGACCGTCGCGGGTGTTGTCAGTTGCGGCCTTGCGACCGCGCGCGAGTTCGAGGACAAGACGATCAAAGAGCTCCTCCTGGCGCCCGTCAGCACCATGAGCGTGATCGCCGGCAAGCTGCTGGCGGGTTGGGCCACGACATTCCTCGTGGGAGCGGTCGTCCTGGTGCTGGGAGCCGTCACCGGTCTCCTCCGCCCATCCGGCTGGTACTGGCTGGAGACGCTCGGGATCGTGGCGTTGATCGCCCTCATGACCGCCGGTCTCGGCGCGGCCGTGGGAGCGAGGGCGCGCGCCTTCGCGCCGGTCGCGATGGTGGGGATCAACCTGTCGATCTGGCTCTTCTTCCTGAGCGGGGGGATCACGGTCGCCGCCTTCCTACCCGGCTGGGTGCAGGCGATCGGCTCCTTCACCCCCACCTTCTACGGCGTGCACGCGCTCGAGATGGCGATCTTCTACGGGAGCACCGACTCGCTCGGCCGCGACATTGCGGTGCTGGTCGCCACCACGGTGGTCACACTGACGCTGGGCTCGCTCTCACTCCGCCGATCGGTGGTTGGCTGAAAGGAAGCCACGAGGAGCGCACCAGCGCGCGGCCGCTCAGCGCGTGATGGTCAGCGTCGCGGTCACTGTGTCGCGCTCGGTCAGAGCCGGCTGATGAGGTCGTTCGCCCAGTTGATCAGCAGCGTGGCGTAGGCGGAGCTGATGCTCACCCCGCTCTGCGACTGGACGAGGCCCACGAACGACGCCAGGTAGCTCTTGGCCGACGTGTGGTTGCCGGCGTTGAGCGCGTTCTGAGCGCTGGCCAGGTACGACAGAAGTTGCGTGGCGACGGTGCTGGAGGTGATCTTCGCGGATTTGGAACCGTCGTTGACGGCGGTCGTCAAACCGGCCACGGTGGAATGCACCTGGATCGTGATAGTGGTCGTCGAGACATTACCCAGTCCGTCCTTGGCGGTGATCACGATGGTGTGTACCCCCGCCGCGAGCGTCTCGGTGTTGATGAGGCCACCGCTGTTGATCGCGGTCGCCGAATCCAGCATGGCGCTGATCGAGGCGACGTTGTCGGGATCGCTGCCGCTGTAGGAGAGGGTTATCAGCTGGCCCACGTCATAGGAGCCCGCATTGCTGGGCGCGGTGATCGAGTAGCTGACCACCGGGCCCGTGCGGTCGAGCCGCACCGACCTCGTGGAGGTCGCGGTGTTGCCCGCGACGTCGGTGACCCGGACAATTGGGTAACCGATGCTCGGGGGAAACCTTCCCAGCGGTCGGTTTGGTTCTCTTACAGCGCCAGGGTTCGGAAACGACGGCGTGTTTCGACGCGGACCTCGTTAGGCACATGAGCATTAGTGCACATGTGCTTTAGTGGTCAAGGGCCCACGGTCCTACAATGAGGCGTGGCCATGGTGGTGGCGGTCGTCAGCGATAAGGGCGGGGTCGGTAAGTCCACCCTCGCCTATGAGCTGGCCGCGGCGTTGGGGGCTGTCCTGATCGACCTCGATTGGTCGGGCGGTGGAGTCTCCGCGAGCTGGGGGTTCGACCACCGACAGCGCATTCGACGTCCCCTCCTCGACAGCCTCGCCTCCGGTCACCCGCCTCATTACCTCCGCCACCGCTACCGGCCGGCGCTGGTACCGAGCCACCCCGACCTGGTCGAGATCGAGCCTGCGGCCGCGCTTGCCCAGGGGCTCGTGGCGCGCCGGCTTCATGCGTGGTCCGAAGGCTGGAAGCTCCCCTTGGTGGTCGATACCCATCCCGGCTTCAACGGCCTGACGACGGCCGCTATCGAAGCTGCGGACCTTCTCGTCGTACCTCTGCTGCTTCGGGAAAAAGAGCTCAACGCGCTTGACCGCATGCTGCAGGAGGGACTGGCGGAGAACCGGGTCCTGCTGGTGCCGAACATGGTCCCGGTGGTCACCCCGCGCGCTCAGCTCCAGCGATTGAAGGCGCTCCTCAAGCCCTTTGAAGGCTTGCCTGTCGCTCCCCCCGTGAGCTTTCATCCCTGGTGGCCCCGGCGCCAGCTGCGCTCCGCGCTGGTCCTGGCGCCAGACCCCGGCGTTAAGGTCGCGCGCGCGTCGCGCGAGCTCCGCGCGGTCGCCGAGGCGGTCGAGCGATTTGTCTAGCGGCCTCGACGACCTCGAGCGCAGGGGGAGGTGGAGCCGGAACGCTCCGCCGGTTCCGCGCCAGCCCACTCGGGTGGAGCGGGCCGAGGTGACGCCGAAGCCCAAGTCGAAGGCCGCGACAATTCGGCGCCCGGCTCCGAAGGCGGTCCCGGAGGCGACCCCGACCGGCGTGGAGCGAGTGGTCATCTACCTGTCACCGGGGCAGACGGCGTGGATCCGCGAACGGCAGATCGAGGCGCTGCGTGCCGGCAAGCGGGTCAGCACTTCGAAGCTGATCCGCGATTTGATGGACCGGTCCATGTCCTGACCCGTCCGGGGCGGGAACTCCCCGCGCGGCCGACACTGTCGCGAACCCTGGGGCGCCGACGCGTGGCCGGCAGGAGTGGCGAGTCAGGACGGGCCGATTCGGACTGCGCCTTCGCTTCAGCTTCGTTATCCAGCGCCCTTGCCGTTGTCGCCGACGTAGGTCCAGGTATGCGTCTGCCCGTCAATCACGACAGCGATGTTGTCCAGGAAGACGAACCCGGGCGTCGAAGCTCCCGCCCGGCAACGCGGAGGCTGCGGGGTCGGGTTGTCGGTGCCCTCGTCAAGGACGATGGCGAGGCTCTCGATTGTCCCGATCGTGGGTAGCAACGCGCTGGGAATGGAGTCGGTGCACCAGCTCTGACCGTTCGGACCCACGCCCCCGGACGAGTGCTGCGCAGCATAGCAACCGAAAAAGGCGGTCTGATGGACTCCGGCCGAGTCGCTGAACGTCAGGTTCCACCTCGGCGCGCCCGCTCCGCAGTGGCCATCGACGCGGTGGTCCCAGGAGAGCCCTGCGAGCGAGCTGACCGGCATGCCGTCGGGGCCTTTGATCTCGGCCACGCCGGCGCTGAACGTCGCCGTGGGAACCATCTTCTGGAAATAGAGCGCCTGGTTCGAATCGCCGTGCGTGTCCGGCAGGCCACCTGCGCTTTCCAAGCGGCATAGGACTCGGCGCCGAAGCCATTGGGATGGAGCGTGAGCGTCCCGGCCAGGGTCTGGGCGGGCATGCCGACACCGACGAGCGCGGCCAACAGTGTCACGACAATGCCGTGTTTCATCGGCGTCATCTCCTCGCTACCAGCTCCTTGCGCGGCCCGTTGCGCAACCAATTTGAAGATGCCAATACGGAATCCTCGATGCCACCTCCTGCCGCGGCCAGGACCTTGGACCAACATGGGTCGGCAGGGAGTCATATGATGGGAAATGCTCAGAGTTCCGTCGGGGGCCTCTGGATGGGTCGCGCGGGTCTGGCGCCACCCGGCCGCCGGACCTAAGCGTCCCGCGACCTTGGGGAGATACCGGTATCCATCGGGCGCCCCTCGCAGGACCAGAAAGGAGAAGCAGGCAATGCGCATCCAAGCCCTGGTCGCGACGGTTGCCGCGGCGCTGACACTCACCGCCTGTGGGGGCTCCTCCCAGAGCGCCACACCCACCAGCTCCGAGCACTACAAGATCGGCCTGATCGAGTCGTTGACCGGCCCCTATACGGCGCTCGGGTCCGAGGACAAGCTGGGGGCGGAGCTCGCCGTGGCCGAGATCAACAAGGCGGGCGGGATCAACGGCCACCAGATCGACCTCCTGGTCGAGGACGACACGACCAAGCCGGACCAGTCGGTTATCGCCTACAACAAGCTCGTCGGCGAGAACGTGCTGGGGGTGATCGGCTCCTCCTTCTCGAACAGCGAGTTCGCGACCGTCCCGCTCACCAACGGCAAGTTCCCCTACATCTCAACCGCAGCCTCCGACGAGATCCTCCTCCAGGGCGGCAAGCGGGGCGGCGCGGTCCTGCCCAATGTCTTCCAGCCGGTGCCGAGGGCGGCGCAGATCGGGGAGCGCCTGCTCCAGTACATGCAGGCGCAGGGCATGAAAAAGGTGCAGATCGTCCGTGACAGCCAGAACGCCTTCGCCGACAGCGGGACCGCGTCGATGAAGGACAACGCAGCCAAGTACGGCGTGAGCTTCCTCGACGACATCACCTTCGAGACCGCGACCAAGGACTTCACGCCGCAGCTGAGCAAGCTGCGCACCTCAACCGCCCAGGGAGTGATGGTCTGGGGCACCGGGGCGCCGATCCCGATCCTCGTCAAGCAGTACCGGGCGGCCGGTGTCAACCTCCCCTTCATGCTCTCCCACGCCTCTGCCAACAACCTCTTCACGAAGGCCGCGGGGCCCGATGGCGAGGGCGTGATCATCGCCTCCTCGGCTGCGGTCGTGGGCTCCCACCTGCCCGACAGCTACCCGGCGAAGAAGAAGATCCTGGCCATGACCACCGCCTTCCAGGCCGCCAACGGTCACTCTCCGGCCGAATTCGCCTTCAACGCCTACGCCGCGGTCCAGCTGATGGCCGAGGGAATCCGCAAGGGTGGCACCAAGCCGGAGGGGATCGTCAACGCCCTGGGCTCGATCAACCTTGAGACGGGGGGCGGCTTTTTTCACATGACCAAGACGAACCACTCCGGTCTCGCGCTCGAGTGGAGCACGGTGGACGTCGATCGGGGCGGCGAACTTGTTCCCACCGACTTCGGGATGGCGCAGCTCAGCAAAGTGAAATCGCTGTAGCGGCGGTTCCGGCCCTCGAGCTTCGGGGGCTGACCCGCCGCTTCGGCGGCGTGGTCGCGGTCGAGGGTGTCACGTTGGAGGTCGCTGGCGGCGAGCTCCGCGGGTTGATCGGTCCCAACGGTGCGGGCAAGTCGACGCTCTTCAACCTCGTCACCGGGGCGCTCTCGCCGAATGCCGGCGAAGTCTGGTTCGACGGCCGGCGGCTCGATCGCCTGCCGCCGGCGGCGAGGGCCCGGCTCGGGGTCGCGATCGCCTTCCAGGCGGTTCGACTTTTCCGCGGCCTCTCGGTGCTGGAGAACGTGATGGTGGGAGCCCAGGCCTGGACTTCGCATGGGTTCGTCGAAGCGGCGCTGAGGCTGCCTCGCCACCACCGCGAGGAGCGGGCGATCCGGGACGAGGCCGAGCGGGCGCTGGAGCAGGTGGGCCTGGCGAGCCTGGCCGCCTTCGAGGCGGAGTCACTGCCCCTGGGCCGGCAGCGCTCTCTGCAGATCGCCCGCGCACTCTGCGGCCGGCCCCGTCTTCTGCTCCTCGATGAGCCCGCCTCGGGACTGAGAGCCGCGGAACGGGAGCAGCTGTCACGCCTCCTCGCCGGGCTCCACAGCGGGGGGCTGACGATGCTGCTGGTCGAGCACGACGTTGCCTTCGTGACCCGGCTGGCCGACCGCGTCACCGTCCTCGAGAGCGGCCGCGTCATCTCGGAGGGACGCCCGGATGAGGTCCGGCGAGACGAACGGGTGATCGCCGCCTACCTGGGCAGGACCTCCGCCAGTGCTTGAGGTCCGCGACCTGGTCGTGCGTTATGGCTCGGCCGTCGCCCTTGACGGGGTCAGCCTGGAGGTCCGCGAAGGCGAGATGGTGGCCCTGGTGGGACCCAACGGTGCCGGGAAGACCACCCTGGTCAAGGCGATCTCACGGCTGGTGCCGGTGACGAGCGGGACGATCCGGCTCGGGGGCAGCGTCGCCCAGGTGCCGGAGGGCCGGCAGCTCTTCGGGGACATGTCGGTCGAGGACAACCTTCGGCTCGGCGGCTGGGCGTCGGGCCGGCGTGACCCGGCCCCCATCTACGAGCTGTTCCCCAAGCTCAGGGACCTGCGCCGACGCGATGCCTGGACGCTGTCCGGCGGCGAGCAGCAGATGGTCGCGGTCGGCCGGGCGCTGATGGCCGAACCGCGGCTGCTGGCGGTTGACGAGCTCTCGCTGGGCCTCGCGCCGCTGGTGGTGGAGGACCTCGCCCGCCACCTGGTCGAGCTGAACCGGAGCCGCGGCATGGCGGTGCTGCTGATCGAGCAGAACGCGCGTCTCGCGCTCGACATCTGCGAGCGCGGCTACGTCATCGAGGCGGGGCGGGTGGCGATGAGCGGCAGCTGCGCGGAGCTGCGCCAGGACGAGGCGGTGCAGCGCTCCTATCTCGGGGGGGCGGTGGCATGAGCGCCTTCCTGCAGTACCTGGTGGCCGGGATCGCCACCGGATCCACCTTCGCCCTCATCGCCACCGGCTTCGTCGCCATCCACAAGGTGACGCGGGTCGTCAACTTCGCCCAGGGAACCTTTGCGGTGGTTGGCGGGCTGACCGCCTACTCGCTGCTGCAACTCGGGCTCCCCCACCCCCTGGCCGAGATCCTCGCGGTCGGAGCCGCCGCCGGTGTCGGCCTGCTGGTCGGGGTCGTCGCCATCGGCCGCCCCGGAACCACTCCCCTCACGTCGCTCGTGATCACCTTGGGGCTCGGGATCCTCGCCTACGGGGTCGAGCTGCTGGTGTGGGGCGACCAGCCGGTCTCCTTCGATGGCCTCCGGGGCTCCTGGATCCTGGGCGGCGTCTTCATCCCGCGCCAGTACGCGCTAATCGTGGCCGTGTCGCTGCTCACCCTGGGGGCGCTGGCGCTCTTCTTCAGCCGGACCTACCTCGGCAAGGGCCTCACCGCCTGCGCCAGCAATCCCGGGGCGGCGCGGCTGGTGGGCATCGACCCGACCCGCATGGGATACGTGGCGTTCGCTCTGGGCGGCGCCCTCGGCGGCGTCGCCGGGGTGCTCCTGGCGCCACTCCAGCCGGTGACCTTCGACGCCGACATCGGGATCGCGGTCAGCGGGTTCGCGGCAGCCATCTTCGGCGGCCTGACGCGGCTTTCCTGGGCGCTCTGGGGCGGCCTCGTGCTCGGCATCGCGGAGGCGATGGTGGCCGGTTACTACCAGCCGTCCTATGCGACCGGGATCGCGCTCGGGGTGATCCTGCTGCTGCTCACCTGGCGGGCCTCCCGGAGCGGCGCGGAGGAGGCCCTGGCCGGCGCCGCCGATGCGGTCGGTGGCCGCCTCGATGCGGGCTTCAGCCGTCGGTTCCGGATCGCCGCCGTGGCCGCGGTCGCCGTCGTGACGCTGGTCATCCCGCAGTTCCTCGACCGGGCGGGGCTCTCCATCTACGTGCTGGTGGCGCTCGCCACCCTGGTGGTGACCGGTCTCACCCTCCTCATGGGCTTCGCGGGCCAGGTCTCCCTCGGGCAGGGCGCCTTCTATGCGATCGGGGCCTACACCGTCGGCCTGCTGACCGTCAACGCCGGGCTCCCGCCGCTCCTCGCCCTGCTCGCGGCACCGATCGCCGCGGCCGCGATCGCCGCCCTCATCGGCGCGCCCCTGCTCCGGCTGCGCGGTCACTACCTTGCCTTCGCGACGCTCGCCTTCCAGCTGATCGTGCTGGTCTGGCTGGCCGAGTCGAAGGGCCTCACCCGGGGCGATATCGGTCTCGGGGGTATCCCCAGCGTGCTGCCGACACTTTCCGGCTCGGTGGACCTGGACACGCCCACGGGCTACGCCTACCTGGCCTGGGCGGGCGCGGCCGTCGGCCTCCTGCTCGCCCACAACCTGATCGCCTCCCGCCCCGGACGCGCGCTCCGCGCGCTGGCCGGGAGCGAGCTGGCGGCGGCGGCCTCGGGCGTCCCGGTCGCCCGGTACAAGCTGCAGGTCTTCGCCCTGGCCGCCGCCTACGCCGGCTTCGCGGGCGGCGTCTACGCCTTCTTCCTCACCTTCATCTCGCCGGCCTCGTTCACGATCCTGATCTCCATCCAGTTCGTGGTGATGGCGGTCGTCGGCGGGATGGGGTCAATCTGGGGGGCGCCCCTCGGCGCCGTCGGCATCACCCTCTTGGTCGAATTCCTGAGAACTGCCGCCACCCGGCCCGGCTCGAGCCCGCACGCGCCGGCGGTGCTCTCCTACGGCGCCTACGCGCTGGTCCTGATCGCGGTCGTGCTTTTCCTCCCCGGAGGCGTCTTCCCCGCGCTGCGGGGAGCCGCGGCACGTCGCTTCGCGGCGCGCGGAGGCTGACCGCCGGAGAGGGACTCGAGCGCACATTTCAGATGGGCGCGAAGGAGCTTTCTGCCCTATAGTGGCGGAAAGGTGAACGAACGGTCGGTCGTTCGGGCGGTGCTGATGTCGGGCAACGAGGCCGTGGCCCGTGGCGCCTACGAGGCGGGGGTCCGGGTGGCGGCCGCCTATCCCGGCACGCCGAGCACCGAGATCCTGGAAGCGCTGGCCACCTATCCCGCTGTCGACGCGCGCTGGTCGCCGAACGAGAAGGTCGCCCTCGACGTCGCCCTCGGCGCCTCGTTGGGCGGTGCCCGGGCGCTGGCGGCGATGAAGCACGTCGGCTTGAACGTGGCAGCCGACACCTTCATGACGGCGGCCTACGTCGGGGTGGGCGGTGGCCTGGTGGTGATCAGCGCCGACGATCCGGGCATGCACAGCTCGCAGAACGAGCAGGACAACCGCTTCTTCGCCCGCCTGGCCGGTGTGCCCCTGCTCGAGCCCGCCGATAGCGAGGACGCGCGCCGCCTGACCCGGGCCGCTTTCGAGATCTCTGAAGAGTTCGACACGCCGGTTCTGCTGCGGACCACGACGCGGGTCGCCCACGGTCGCTCCCTCGTGCAGCCGGCCGAGCGAACCGAAGCCCCGGTCAGAGGCTTCCAGCGGGACCGAGCCAAGTACGTGATGCTGCCCGCCAACGCCCGTCGCCGGCGGCTGGCGCTGTTGGAGAGGCTGGAGCGGCTGCGAGTTCGGGCCGAGGAAGGCGCCTTCGCGACCGAGATCGAAGGTGACTCGAAGGTCGGAGTGGTCACCTCGGGGATCCCATTTCACTACGTGCGGGAGGTGCTGCCGGACGCCGGCGTCCTGAGGCTCGCGTTGACCAACCCGCTGCCGATCGAGCGCATCCGGGCTTTTGCGGCACAGTTCGAAAGGCTCTTCGTGGTCGAGGAGCTGGAGCCTTTCCTGGAGGACGCGCTTGCGGCGGCGGGGCTGCGTGTGGAGGGGAAGGCGTTCTTCCCGCGGACGGGCGAGCTGTCGCCCGAGGTGGTCCGTCAGGGCTTCGCTCGGGCCGGCCTGCTGGCCGCCGGACCGGTGCCGCTCGCTGCCCCCGCGACGACTCCGCGGCCCCCGGTCCTCTGTCCCGGCTGCCCGCATTCGGCCCCCTTCCTGGTGCTCCGCCGGCTGAACGCGGTGGTGGCCGGTGACATCGGCTGCTACACGCTGGCCGCTCTCGAGCCGCTGGCGGCGATGGACACCTGCATCGCGATGGGCTCCAGCATCGGGATGGCGGTCGGCCTGGCCGCCTCCGGAGGCGCCGGCGGCCCCGTCGTGGCCACCATCGGCGACTCCACCTTCCTGCACTCCGGCGTGCAGGGCCTGATGGAGGCGGTCTACAGCCAGGCTGACATCACAGTCCTGATCCTCGACAACGGCACCACGGCGATGACCGGCGGCCAACACCACCCGGGAACCGGCGCCGCGATCGACGGGAGCCCTCGACCGGCGGTCGACCTGGTCGGCCTCTGCCGTTCGCTCGGGGTCGAGCAGGTCGAGGTCGTCGACCCCTACGACATGGGCGCGCTCGAACGCGGGCTGGAGCGGGCCACCGCCCGCCGGGGACCGGCGGTGGTGATCACCAATCGGCCCTGCGTGGAGGCTCCGGTGAAGATCCGTGACCACCCGTTCGAGGTGATCGACGATCGTTGCATCGCCTGCCAGCTCTGCATGAACCTCGACTGTCCGTCGCTGCTCTGGACCGATGCGACCTGGCACGAGGACCGCCGGCGGGTCGAGATCGACGCCAGCACCTGCACCGGTTGCACGGTCTGCGCCCAGCTCTGCCCCGCCGGGGCGATCGTGCCCCTGGCCCTGGTGGGCGCGACATGATCGCCGCCACCCGCGGCGTGCTGCTGGCCGGGGTCGGCGGTCAGGGCGTGATCCTCGCCAGCCACATCGCCGCCGAGGCCCTTCTCCGCTGCGGCTTCGACGTCAAGCAGAGCGAGGTCCACGGCATGTCGCAACGGGGCGGCGTCGTGACCAGCCACCTCCGCTTCGGCGAGCAGGTCGCGAGCCCTCTGATCGCGCCTGGAGAGGCCGACCTGGTGATCGCCTTCGAGTGGGCCGAAGCGCTGCGCTGGAGCTCGCATCGGCGCCCCGAGGGCAAGCTTGTCTCCGATCGACGGCGCGTGCTGCCGCCCGTGTCCTGCCTCGACCGCCGAGGCTGGGCCTCTGCCTACCCGGCCGATGGAAGCGCCCTCGAGGACGACCTGGTCGTCGACGCCACCGCCATGGCCCGTGAGGCCGGCAACGAGAAGGCGGTCGGCAGCGTGCTGCTGGGCATCGCCTCTGCGCTGCTGGAGCTGCCCGAGAAGCCCTGGCAGGAGTCGATCGTGGCCACGGTCCCGGCGAAGACGCAGGCCGCCAACCTGGCCGCCTTTGCCGCCGGCCGCACGCTGCACTTTCCCGCCGCCGAGCTCGCGGCGCCGGCGCCGCCGAGCCCGCCCCTCGTCCGCCACCGGCTGGAGATCGAAACCACGTGGTGCAAGGGCTGCGACATCTGCGTCCGCCTCTGCCCGGAGCGCTGCCTGACCCTCGACGCCGCCCTCAAGGTCAAGATTGTCGACCCCGACGCCTGCACCGGCTGCCGTCTCTGCGAGATGCTCTGCCCGGACTTCGCGATCAGCGTCGTCAGGGAGGAGGTTGCGGTTGCCTGAGGCACGATTGCTGCAGGGCAACGCCGCCTGCGCCGAAGGTGCGATCGCGGCCGGCTGCCGCTTCTTCGCCGGCTACCCGATCACGCCCTCTTCGGAGATCGCCGAGGAGATGGCCCGGCGGCTGCCGGCCCTGGGCGGCGTCTTCATCCAGATGGAGGACGAGATCGCCTCCCTGGCGGCGGTGATCGGAGCGGTGGCCGGCGGAGCCCGGGCGATGACCGCCACCAGCGGCCCCGGCTTCTCGCTGATGCAGGAGCACATCGGCTACGCGGCGATGGCGGAGCTTCCCTGCGTCGTGGTGAACGTGATGCGGGGCGGACCCAGCACCGGTTTGCCGACGGGCCCCTCGCAGGGCGACGTGATGCAGGCCCGCTGGGGCGCCCACGGCGACCGTCCGGCGATTGTCCTGGCACCGGCCTCGGTCGCCGAGGTCCGTGACCTGACGATGGTGGCCTTCCGGCTCGCCGAGCGCTTCGCCACGCCGGTGACGGTGACCTACGACGAGGTGGTCGGCCACACTCGCGAGCGGGTGCTCCTGAATGGCGCCGGCGAACTTCCGCCGGCGCGGCCGAAGCCCCTCCCGGACGCGACCTATCACCCCTATGCCGCCGGCCCCGATGAACCGGCGCGGCTGGTTCCCTTCGGCGACGGCCGCCGCTACCACATCACCGGCCTCTTCCACGACGTGAACGGGTTCCCGACCGAGGCGCCGGCGACGGTGGATGCGCAGCTGCGGCGGCTTCACGCCAAGGTCGACGCCCACCGCGACGAGCTGCCGGAGGGCGAGGAGATCGACCTGGAAGATGCCGACGTCGCCGTCTTCGCCTATGGCATCGTCGGCCGGGCGGCGCAGGTGGCGGTCGCCCAGGCGCGGGCGGCCGGCCTGCGGGCCGGCCTCTTCCGGCCGCGGACGCTATGGCCTTTCCCCGAAGAAGCGGTGGCCAGGATGGCACGACGGGTCGAAGCCATCGTCGTCGCCGAGATGAACCTCGGCCAGATGGCGGGAGAGGTGGCCCGGGTGGCTGCCGGTGCCTGCCGCGTCGAGCGGCTCAACCGCGTCGACGGCGCGCCGATCTCGCCGGCGCAGGTGCTCGAGAGTCTCCGCCTCATGGCGGGAGTGGTCGCGTGACGGCGATGGTCACCAGTCACCTCCGCCGAGCGGTGATGCCGCACGTCCTCTGCCCGGGCTGCGCGCACGGCATCGCCCTGCGGGGCCTCTTCGAAGCGGTCGACCGCCTTGGCCTTGACCCGGACCAGGTCGCGCTCGTGGCCGGGATCGGGTGCAGCAGCCGGCTCGTGGGTTACGCCGACTTCTGCACGCTGCACTCGACCCACGGGCGGGCGCCCGCCTTCGCCACCGGCCTCAAGCTTGCCCGCCCGGAGTTGACGGTGGTCGTGGTCACCGGCGACGGGGACGGGCTGGCCATTGGCGGCAACCACTTGATCCACGCCGCCCGCCGGAACGTGGACCTGACCTGCATGCTCTTCAACAACTCGGTCTACGGGATGACCGGCGGCCAGGTGGCCCCCACCACGCCGACCGGGGGCCGGGCCAGCACGGCCCCGACAGGCAACCAGGAGCCGGCCTTCGACGCCTGCCGACTGCTCGAGGCGGCGGGCGCGACCTTCGTCGCCCGGACCACCCTCTACGAGCCGCCGGTCGTCGCTGAGATCGTCGCCGAGGCCATCACCCACCGCGGGTTCAGCTTCGTCGAGCTGATCAGCGACTGCCCCGTCTACTACGGCCGCTACAACGATCTCGGCGAGGGGCCCGCGATGCTGACCGCGATGCGGGGCCGCGACGCAGTGATCAGCGACATCCTGGCCCGCAAGGCGTTCGTCGGGCATCTGCCCACGGCCGTGCCGCGGCCGGGGCTCCCGCAGGGGGTGCTCCACCGTGGATAGCGATCTCCGGGTCCGCGTCGCGGGTTCGGGCGGGCAGGGCGTCGGGCTGGCCGGCGTCCTGCTGGCTGAGGCTGCAATCCTGGGCGGGCTCAACGCCACCCAGTCGCAGGCCTATGGGACTCAGTCCCGCGGTGGCGCGAGCCGGTCCGACGTGATCCTGGCCGAGGGTGAGATCGCCTTCCCGCGCGCGGAGGCGCTGGACGTGCTGGTCGCGCTCACCGACGCCGCCTGCTCCGCCTACGTCGGCGAGCTGGTGCCCGGGGGTTTGCTTCTGGTCGACGGCGACGCGGTCACCCCGATCGACGGGCCCTGGATCGTGCACCGACTCCCCATCGCCGCCGCCGCGGCCGCGACCGGAGCCCGGCTGGCCGCCAACGTCGTGGCACTGGGCGCCCTCTGGGAGCTGGCTCGGCCAGTACCGTTCCCGGCGCTGCAGAAGGCCGTCGCCGCCCGGGTGCCGGAGGGCCTGCGAGCGCTCAACCTGGCGGCGCTCGACGCCGGCGTTCGCCTCGCGGCAGCGGAAGCGGTCGTTGGCTGAGGAAGCCGGCAGCCGGCAGCGGATCCTCGAGGTCGCCGCCGGGCTCTTCCGGCGGCAGGGCTTCGCCGGCACCGGAATGCGCGAGATCGCCGCGGCGGCAGGGCTGGCCAAGTCGAGCCTCTACAACCACTTCCCGAGCAAGCAGGCGATGCTCTTCGCGATCGTCCAGCAGACGGTCGAGCGGACGACCCCTACGATGCAGCGGATCGCCGACGCCGACCTGCCGGCGGTGGAGCGGCTGCGGCAGGCGGTGACGGCGCACGTGGTGGAGCTGATCCATGACCTCGACAACGTGGCCTGCTTCGTGGAGGAGGGCCGCTTCCTGGAGCCGACCTACCTCAACGCCCATCTCGCCAGCCGCGATGAATACGAGCGGAGCTTCCGGCGGATCCTTGGCGAGGGGATCGAGGCAGGCGAGTTCCGGCCTGTCGGCGTTGAATTGACCAGCCTGGCACTTCTCGGCATGTGCAACTGGGTGGCCCGTTGGTACCGCCCCGGCGGCGACCTCGATGCGGCCCGGATCGGGGCGGATTTCGGCGAGCTGGCGGTCCGGTCCGTCGCCGCGGACTGCAATCCAGGACGGTTACGAGAGGAGGGGTCAAGGAAGTGAGCACGATGACCAGCACGATGTTCGAGCCCGAGCTCGAGGCGATGGACCCGGAGCGGCTCCGCGAGCTGCAGGCCGAGCGCCTGGCGGCGCTCGTCAAACGCCTGAAAAAGTCGCACTCGCCGTACTGGGAGGCGAAGCTGGCCGGCCTCGAGCCGGGCTCGTTCGGCAGCATCGAGGACCTGCCGCGGCTCCCCTTCACGACCAAGGCCGAGCTCCGCGATAACTTCCCCTTCGGGATGCTGGCGGTACCGCTCGCCGACACGGTCCGGGTGCACGCTTCGTCCGGAACCCGCGGCAAGCCGACCGTCGTCGCCTACACGGCGGCCGACATCGACCTCTTCGCCGTCATCAACGCGCGCGCCATCGTGGCGTCCGGCGGGCGGCGGGAGGACGTTCTCCATGTCGCCTACGGCTACGGGCTCTTCACCGGTGGGCTCGGAGTCCATTACGGCGGCGAGCGGCTGGGCGCGACCGTCGTGCCGGCGTCAGGCGGCAACCCCGGCCTGCAGGTCCAGCTGATGGCCGACCTGGGCGCGGACGGACTCGCCTGTACGCCGTCCTTTGCCCTGCTCCTGGCCGAGCGCGCGGAGGCGGACGGGTTGAAGGACCGGATCCAGAAGAAGCTCCGCTACGGCGTCTTCGGTGCCGAGCCCTGGTCGGAGGCCTTCAGAAGCAAGCTGGAGCAGGCTTGGGAGGGCCTCGAGGCGCACGATATCTACGGCCTCACCGAAGTGATGGGACCGGGCGTAGCGGCGGAATGCCGGGAGAGCCGCGGCTCGCTGCACATCTTCGAAGACCACTTCTTTCCCGAGGTGGTGGATGAGCGCGGCGAGCCGGTGCCGCCGGGGACGCAAGGCGAGCTGGTACTGACGACACTGACCAAGGACGCGCTGCCGGTGATCCGCTACCGGACGGGCGACGTCACCAGCTTCGCGGCCGGTCCCTGCGCCTGCGGGCGCACCTCGCGCCGGATCGCGCGCCTGTCGGGCCGTGTCGACGACATGCTGGTGATCCGCGGTATCAACGTCTATCCGAGCGAGATCGAGGCGGTATTCCTCGACGACCGCCGGGTCAGCGGCCACTACCAGATCATCCTCGACCGGCGCGACGCGCTTCTCGAGTTGGTGGTGCGCGCCGAGCTGGCGGCGCCGGTCGGTCCGGACGAGCGGGCGGAGCTGCTGCGAAGCCTGGCGGCAGGGCTGAAGGACCGCCTGCGGCTGCGGGTCGGCGTCCTGCTCGGCGAGCCCGGAGAGCTGCTGCGGCAGGAGACGGGAAAGGCCAAGCGCGTCTGGGAGGTGACCTCGGCCGACGATCCCCTCGCGGCACTCCTCTCCAGTTGAGCGAGATGAGGATCGATTACGGGGAGGTCATGCCCCAGGCCCGAGACGCGATGATTCGCCTGCAACGCGTGGCCGACACCGCCGCGCTGGAGCCGCCGCTGGTCGAGCTGGTCAAGATCCGCGCCTCTCAGCTCAACGGCTGCGCCTACTGCCTGGACATGCACACCAAGGACGCGCGGGCGATCGGCGAGGGCGAGCAGCGACTCCACCTCCTCGCCGCCTGGCGGGAGGCGCCCGGGTTCAGCGAGCGAGAACGTGCGGCGCTGGCATGGACCGAGAGCGTCACCCTGCTCCCCCAGACCGGGGCCCCGGATGACGTCTTCGCGCAGGTGCGCGCGTCCTTCAACGAGGAGGAGGTGGTCGGGCTGACCCTGGAGATCGTGGCCATCAACGGCTGGAACCGGCTGGCGGTGAGCATGCGCACCCCGGTCGGTGGCTACGTCTCCCGGCGCGAGCCGCTGTCAGAGTGACGCAATTTACATTTGAACTGTAGGCAAATCGTCGTCAATCAAACCTAAGCCTTCGCGGCAGTTTGCTCCGGGAATCCCTGGTTGTAATCGCAGCGTGCCTGCTCACTTTGACCTGCTCCGCGGCTCCACTCGCGGCCGTCAAGGCAGCCCCTCAACCTGCCCAGTCGGCCGCCGCGGCGATAGCCACGATCACCGCGACGCCGCCTCGCGCCGACCCGACGCCGGTTCGACTTCTCATTCCACGGATCACAGTCGACACCGCGGTCGAAGCGCGTGGCCTCGATTCGCAACGGAACCTGGCGACCCCACTGGACTCGAGGGAGGTGGCCTGGTTCAACCAGGGCCCGGTGCCGGGCATGGCTGGAAACGCGATCCTCAACGGCCACGTCAACTGGTGGACGGGCTCCGCCGTCTTCGCCCGCCTGGGCGAGCTTCGGCCCGGCGACGCGGTGATCGTGGTCAGGGTGGACGGGAGCCGGGCTTCGTTCCAGGTCAACGGCTCCAGGACCCTGGCGGCCACTGCGCGGGACGCCTCACTCTTTGCTCCGGCGGCGACCCCAACTCTCACTCTCATCACCTGCACCGGCCCCTGGGATCTCCGGCTTGGCTCCGATACCGAACGGTTGCTGGTCAGTGCCACCCTTGTCTAGCCGCCGCGGGAGCGGCCGAGCGCTGCTGGCGCTTGCGCTGGCACTCGCCGCTGCCTGGGTCGGGGGCCCGGCCGCCTCGGCCGCCGGAAGCGCCAACCTGTGGCCCAATGGCGCCGGCGGCAATCGCGCCAACAGCGAGTGGCGGACCGACTCCTACGGGGCGGCACGATCACCCGGCGCACCCTCCTGCACGTCTACGCTCAGGCGGGCGAATTGATCCTCATGGGCTCGACGGCGCGAGGGGTTGTCAACGGGGCGACGGTTGGGGACATCCTGGCCTACAACCCGGGCCAGGTCACCGGTCCGATCGGGACCGAAGCCGTTCCGGCTCCCGCCGCTGCGGCATTTTCCTGCAACAGCCAGGCGGCTGGAGTGGGGGCTCCGGCCGGCCAGGGACAGATTCTCAACCGAGCCGCTGAACTGGCTGGGCCCGACACAATTCCAATCGGGGGAATCGCCGGAGCGTACGCGCCCTGCTATTACGTAGCTCCATCCACGGGCGTCTACAGCGTCGTCATGACCGGCCCAAGCGGGTTTGCCGTTGCCGCCAACGGCGGCGTGGCCAATGACGTCGCCCTGGCCGCCGCCGCCGACTTCTCCAGCGCCCAGGGGAGCTCGGTCGCCGGCTGGGACGTCACCGTGAGGTCGTCCCTGGTGAGCCCGACCAATATCCCGGGCCGAGTCTTCACGTACTACCTGGCCCTCTTCACCGGGGGCAATGGACTGCCCGTGTTCCCGGTCGTCTACGCCAGCACCAATGACGGCTACCGGTACTCGATCGACCTGCGGGGCATGGATCCCAACGGCTGGGTCGTCTACGGCAATCAGGTCGGCTTCCTCGACAGCGACGGCACGACGCCCCTCTACCACGATGCCGTCGCCTCCAGCCTCGGCTCACCGGACCAGCTGACCAACATCCAGGGGGGCGTCCAGTTCGCCCTTCCTGCGTTCCCGCTCTTCTTCGAGCCGCCGGCCGACGCGACCTTGACGGCCCTTGGCATCCCCACCGCACCGGTCCCGCCCGCCATCAGCACGGTTTCCTTCACCGGCAACGTGTCCGGCAATACGACCACCATCAACAGCGGCGGTACGTTCTCCTACAACTCCAACGTCTCCGGGATCTACGACATCGTGATCTCTGCCGACGGCGTCAACTTCGATCCCACTCTGCCCGCCAACCGGCGCCTGCGCGGAGTTCGGTCGTCAGGTGCACAAACGGTGAGCTGGGACGGCAATGACAACTCCGGCACCGCGTTCCCCGTCGGCAGCTACACCTACCACGCCAGCGTCCATGGCGGTGAGCATCACTTTCCATTCATCGACGTTGAGAACAGCACCTTCGGTGGGCCGACGGTCACGCTGCTCAACCCCGTCAGGGGCGTTTGTCCGCCGTGGACCGGCCTCTGCAAGGGCGGCTTCTACGACCACGCGTACCAGACGCTGAACGGAACGGTCGTCAACAGCGGCAACACCGTCGGCAGCACCCTCTGCGGCCTGAACCCACCCGGGACCAACCACGCCGATCCGATCCTCGGCTTCGACACCTCCTCCGCTCAGCGCGCTTTCGGCGCCAACCCTGGGTCCAACACCAACGCGCCCTGCACCGGAAGCTTTGGTGACGCCAAGGGCCTCGACCTCTGGACCTACACCCCTGCGACAGCTCTGAGCAGCAGCGTCAACATCGTCGCGTCCTCGGCCGATTTGGCGGTCGGCAAGACCGTTGACAATCCTGCCCCGAACCTGGGCGGCAACGTCACCTTCACGATCACGGCCACCAACAACGGACCGGATTCGGCCACCGGGGTGGCCGTCACCGATCTCCTGCCGCTCGGACTCTCGTTTGTCTCGGCGACCGCTTCGGTCGGGTCCTACAACTCCGGGACCGGGGTCTGGACGATCGGCGCCCTGACCAACGCCGCCGGCGCCACTCTGCAGATCGTCGCCACCGTCACCACAACCGGCTCGGTCACCAACACGGCCACGAAGTCCGCCGAGAACGAGTCCGACCCCAACTCGGCCAACGACTCGGCCTCCGCCTCGACGACCGGCCAGTCGGCTGACATCGCCATCACCAAGGTCGTTGACAACGCGACCCCGAACCTGGGCGGCAATGCAACTTTCACGATTGTCGCCACCAACAACGGGCCGAGCAATGCGACGGGAGTTGCCGTCACCGACCTCTTGCCGCCTGGACTTTCGTTTGTCTCGTCGACCGTTTCAGTGGGGTCCTACAACACCGGCACCGGGGTCTGGGCGATTGGAGCCGTGGCGAATGGGGCGAGCGCGACACTGCATATCCTGGCCACGGTCACCTCAACCGGTCTGGTCACAAACACGGCCGCCAAGTCCGCCGGGAACCAGCCCGACCCCAGCCTGGTCAACAATTCAGCTTCCGCCTCGGTGACAGGGCAGTCGGCCGACATCGCGGTCACCCAGGCGGTCAGCAACGCCACCCCGGCCGTGGGGACCAGGGTCACCTTCACAATCTCAGCCGCCGACCACGGCCCCAACAACGCCGCCGGGGTCCTCGTCAGCGACATCCTTCCCGCTGGTCTGACCTTCGTCTCCGCATCCCCGAGCCAGGGCGCCTACGACCCTCTCAGCGGGATCTGGACCATCGGCAGCCTCGCCAACGGCGCCTCCGCGACACTTCAGCTTGTGGCCACGGTGACCGTCACGTCCACGCTCACCAACACCGCCACCCGGACCGCCAGCTCACCCGTGGACCCGAACTCAGCCAACGACGGCGCTTCCGTTCGTCTCACCGCCAGCACGGTGCCGGGGCTCCCCGCCGATGGGGTGCCGCCGCTCGCCGGCCTGCTGCTACTGCCCCTGCTGCTGCTCGGGACCGGACTTGCGCTCCTGGCCCGGCGGAGGTTGCGCGGGAGCCGCTCCTCGTAGCCTCGGAGGCGAGCCTCCGAATACCCGCTTTCAATTTCCGCGAAGAAAGCCCTGGCCAGCCGCGAGAAATCGGATTGATTCAGCCTTATCTGATCGCCTACCTGGTACACCAGCACCGACTGTTCGGGGAATAGCTTGAACTGGTTCTCCACAACACTCAGGTTCGATCTCGGACGCGGTCGGGCAGCAGGGCACCCGAGCGCCAAAAGGCGCTTATGACCGTCGCCGGACGGCCCAAACAGCCAATCCCGGCTGTCGTCGGGGCCCGCAGCGCCTCATGCTGCCCGCCATCTGCGTATCGGGCGGGGCTATCGGCTCTCGCGTGGCGTCGAGGCGGCCCGGCTGTCCGCCAAACTGGTGGCTCGCCGAGTGGACTGGCGGCTACCTGAAAGTTGTGGAGAACCAGTTAGCTTGATTGCCTTATCCGCTTGCAATCGGTTGTCGTTCTGGCGCCTGAATCGCACACGACTCTGACTTCATTCAACAGGTCTCCTTCACGATCGACTCGGTGATCTGTTGTGTGAGGCCTGAGGATGCTTCAAGGCACCTGCCTCAGGCGCTCGAAACGTCTCGCTGCTGCATCAGGATCAGCGCCCCGCCGAAGCTAGCCAGGAACACCAGCAGCATCGACACGGCCGCCGTCCACGGCGTTGAGCCGGTGATCGGGTTTCCGTAGAGGTGGAAGACGGACAGGTTGGCCATCCAATCCGGCAGCTTGAACAGCGGGGCGAGGTCCCCGAGGAAGTACTCGACCACGGCGAAGGCGGCCAGGAACGGGACCGCGATCCTCGGCCAGCGGCTGGCTACGGCAACGCCCAGGCCGCCGAATGCGAGCGCGAAAGGCCAGAGAAGAAGCGAGGCCGTGAACAGGTGACCGGGATCGAGCTGGAGACCGGAGGAGGGAAGGCTGGCCGCCACCCCGATATATCCGCCGATCACGATCAGCAGGCTGGCGACGGCGAACTCGATCGCGCGGTCGACGACGACCCGCGACCTCGAGATGGGGGCGCTGAGGAGCATCTCCACTCGACCCTCCTGGTCCTGTGCCGCCCAGCGCGCGACCTGAACGACCGCGTAGCCGGCGAGCAGAAGCAGCGCGAAGCCGAACCAGATGAAGCCCAGGAGTGCCGCGTAGACGGAACCCGGTGCGGCGTGCAGGAAGACCCCTGCGAGCCGCGGGTCCGAGAGGAGTGCGTCGGCGACGGACTTGGTCGCCGAAACCATCAGGGAGCCGAGCACCAGCGTGCTGACGATCCAAACCCCAAGGCCCACTCGCTGCTCCCAAAGGCCCTCGGTGAAGGGCAAACGCAGCATGAGGTTGCCCGACGCAACCCTTACGGCGGCGCCGGCGCGCCGGCCCCAGGTGTACAACCCGCCACCGATGTCGCGGCGCTGGAAGATGGGGATCGCAACAGCCAACAGAGCTGCTGCAGCCACGGCCAGGCCAGCGGTCGCGCCCAGGTCGAAGGTTCCACCGGGGGCCGCCGAGCTCGTCTTCTCCATCCAGTGGAAAGGCGAGACGACCCCGATCCAGGAAGCCGAGTCGATCGTATCGGCGAGCCCATTGACGATCAAGAGCAGGACCACAGCGCCAACACCGAGCGCGGTGGCGGTCTGTCGCTCGGCCGGCAGCTGGGAGATCACCAGCGCAATCGCGTAGCAGGTGAATAGCCCGGCCGCCATCGACAGGGCTTTCAGGATCTCGCCCGCGAAATTGGGATCCTGGTGCACCGCCGGCGCGACGACGACGATGCCGAGCACGGACGCAATGCAGGCGACCAGGAGCACAAGGCCGAACGCAGCGCTGCGGGCGAGCAGGAGCCGCGTGCGCGAGACGCCACCGGCGATCCATTGCTCGGTGATCCCACGCTCCTCGTCGCCCCGGCCGATACCGACGCCGGCGAGCGCCGCCCAGATCATCATGAGGATGATCGCCCCGGCCAGCCACTTGTACTGCTCGTAACCGCCAAGCGTCTCGGGGTGAACCGGCACCGGGATGATGAATGCGAACTGCTTGGCGACGAGGTTGACCGAATTTCCGAATGCCGCCTGCGTGGCGGCCGTGCTGCCGGCGGCCTGCTGGAAGGCAGAGCCATAGAAGAGAGCGATCAGGAAGCCGCCGACGCTGAACCCGATCAGGCCCCGTCGATGCAGGCGCCAGGCCATCCAGCCGATCATGTTCGAGCCTCCTCCGGCGGATCCTCGTAGTAGGTGAGGAATATCTCCTCGAGGGTCGGCTCGTGGCTGGCCAGGTTGACCACGTGGTGCCCGGCGAGCACGTCAGCGACCGGCTCGAAGGAGCCCCGGACGGTGAAGCTCACACGGTGGTGGTCTGACTCCACGTTCTCGACGCCTGGCAGCGCCGTGAAGAGCTGCGCTTGCGCGTCACCCGCGAACTCGACCTCGACCCGCCGCACGTGTATCTCGTGGAGCTCCTCCAGCCGGGCGACCTTGACGAGCTTCCCACGGCGGATGATCCCCACCCGCTGGCAGACGTGCTCGACCTCCGACAACACGTGGGAGGAGAGGAACACGGTGGCGCCCGCCGCTTTGGCCTCCTGCACCAACTTGAAGAACTCCTGCTGGTTGAGCGGGTCGAGCCCGCTCGATGGCTCGTCGAGGATCAGGACCTTCGGCCGGTGCATGAAGGCGAGCAGGATCCCCAGCTTGCGCTTGTTGCCGGTCGAGTACTGGCGGTACTTGAGCCCGAGGTCGAGGTCGAGCCGCTCGGTGATCTCCTTCACCCGCGCCCGGTCGACGCCGCCCCGCAACTCGCCGAAGTGGCCCGCGATGTCGCGACCGCGCAGCCCGCCGAACTGCGGCAGCTCCCCGGGCATGTAACCGACCAGGCGCTTGACCTCAACGGACTCCCGCATGCTGTCGAGGCCGAGGATCGAAGCCGACCCGCGGGTCGCGTGGATGAAGCCCATGAGCAGGCGGATGGTTGTGCTCTTGCCGGCGCCGTTCGGTCCGAGGTAGCCGAAGACCTCGCCCTCGCCCACCTCGAGGTCGAGATCGAAAAGGCCCCTGCCGCCGCCGTAGTCCTTGGTCAGACCCAGCGTGGTGATCGCCGTTGTCATGCCGCTCGCCTCCTCTGCCGGTCAAATCGCTGTCAATCAAGCGACGTCTGGCACCGCCTGGAGCGCCTCTGGAAGGGCTGGGCGTCCACGCTTGCGCTCGAGGATCGCTTCCCGGACACTCTTGAGGACAAGCTTGACGTGAACGGCTCCCGGGAGATGCTCGATTGAAGGTTGTGATCGTCGGCGGAGGAATCGGCGGCATGAGCCTGGCGCTGTCATTGGCCGCCGCCGGAATGGACGATGTCGACATCTTCGAGTCAGCTCCTGGCATAAGGGAGTTGGGAGTAGGCATCAATGTCCTACCCCACGCGATCCGGGAATTGACTGAGCTGGATCTCATCGATCAATTGTCCGCCGTCGGCATCCCCACCGCCGATTTCACCTATTTCTCTCGACTCGGACAGCGGATCTGGGAGGAGCCGCT